>JANLQP010000304.1:0-3486 GCA_031367895.1 Hyphomicrobiales bacterium | reverse complement strand
ACCAGCTCGGCGGGTTCAACCAGCTGAACGGCGGCGACAACCAGCTGAACACGGGTGCGACGGCCAACGCCACATTGAACTATGGCGGTTGCGGTGCGCCTTCCGGTACCACGACGATCTTCGCGACCAACTCGGTTGGCTGCCCGGTCATGCGTGATTCCACTGTTTGGCTGCGTCACGCTCAGCTCGGTATGGTCAAGATCGGTCATGGCTCGACCGCGACTGACAACTTGATCCTGATCGACCTCGGTGGCGCTTCCGGTGCCTCGGCGTCGTCGCCCGATATCTCGCTGTTCAACGGCAGCTTCACGTTCCGTGGCAAGAACGGCATCCTGGCCACCAACACAACGGCTGCTCAGCAGTTCGCCGGTACAAACGCTTGGGGCGTCGCGATCCGCGGTCACGAGTCGTTCGACACGTTCCGCCGCAATCACGTCCTCTACGAGACGCCGAGCCTGCTCGGCTTCACGCTGCAGGGCGCTGTCGCTCAGGACAACTTCTGGGACGTTGCCCTGCGTTACGCCGGTGAGTTCAGCGGTGTTCGCCTCGCAGGTGGCATCGGCTACGCTCAAGACACGGGCTTCAACGGGCCGTTCCAGGGCGGTGCAAACGTCGTGACTGGAAACGCCGGCACGGCTCCCACGAACGCCAGCACATTGGTGTCGTCAGATGGACGGCTCGGCGCGTTCTGCACGACCAACTGCGACGTGAAGTCATCGACGACGATGGGTTCCGCATCGGTGATGCACGTTCCGACGGGTCTCTTCCTGACCGGCGCTGCGGGTAATCGCGAGTTGAGCGGTACGCAGAACGGTACGGTTGCAACGCAGTATACCGGTCCGGATCTCCGGTTCTGGTACCTGCACGGTGGTATCGCGAAGAACTTCTTCGGGATTGGCAACACCATCCTGTTCGGCGACTACTCCGAGCATAAGGGTGGCATGGCTCAGTCATCGTTCCTCGGCCTGACCAGCGGCACGAACGGCCACTGCACAGTGCTCAACGGCGCTAACACCGGTGGTGCTGCTAGCTGCGACAGTAAGGTGACTGCCTGGAGCATTGGTATCCAGCAGAACATCGACGCTGCCTCGATGCAGGTCTACGCGACCTACCGTAACTACTCGATGGACTCGAATGGGTTCGTCGGTCTCAACACCTCGCTCAACTCTTCACAGGGTGGCGTGGCTGATTTCAGCCAGTTCATCCTCGGCACCAAGATCGACTTCTGATCTCGAGCCAATCACGATCTAACGAAAAGGCCGCCTTCGGGCGGCCTTTTTGCGTCTTTCCTTGCGATCGTTGCCACTGGCGCAGCACCGGCTCCACCATCACGCGCGTCGAGCAATCACGCTTGACCACGACGGTAAGTCCATCGGGGAGGGGTTCATGGCGGACCTCGTGCGGGGAGATTTGGCTTGGGTCATTGGCGAGTTTAACGCGTCGAAACGGCGCCGCAATTCTGCGCGACGCGAATATCCGACTGTGCGGAGGTCAGTATGGAATTGTCCGCGCCACTCAGACGAGTTCCAACTCCGCGAGCTTCAAGCTCAACGACGACGCGAAGCGCGGCTCGAGCCGCTTCTTCGGACCGACCTTGACGATCGACGCGTAACCCTCGTGACCGGGCTCCCGCATCACATGCGTCACGAGCGTTCGGGCATTGATCACCCAGACCTCGCGGATTGCGAACGCCGCATAGAGCCGCGACTTCCGGCCGAGATCGAAACCGAGGCTTGAATCCGCCACTTCGACCGCCAGCAGGGCCGTCTCGGGCTTCAGGTTCACGAGGCCGTCGGATTTGCGGAAGAATACGAAATCCGGCTCGACGAACGTGTCTTCGCTCATGTGGAAAGTCGTTGCGACTGCGTACCTGATCTCGGCGGGAAGTTTTGGCGCCCAGTAGATATTGAGCCCGTTCTTCACCGTCTCGTGCCGGATGCCCTTGGACGCCATCGGCACCACCTCCCCGCCGATCAGCTCGAAGCGCTCGTTCTCGTCGATGATACCGGCTTCGACCATCGCCATGATCTCGGCCGCGCTCCAGCGCCGACGCATGAGGCCTTCGGCGGCCTGCGTCGTCGGAGGAAGTGCGGGGGGGCGGAACATCTGGTTCATGTCACGAATCTAGCATGGCGGACGGTAGCCGCCAAACACGACGGGGGCGGACCACACGACGGCAGTGCTCTTTGCCAGCTCTGAGGTGCACATTTCGAGTCAAACATACCGCTCGATCGCCACCGCCGTTGCCTCGCCGCCGCCGATGCAGAGCGAGGCGATGCCTTTCTTCTCGCCGTATCTCTCCATGGCGTTGATCAGCGTCACGATGATGCGCGCGCCTGATGCCCCGACCGGATGGCCAAGCGCGCAGGCGCCGCCGTGCACATTGACTTTGTCGTGCGGCAGATCGAGATCGCGCATCGCCGCCATTGTGACAACCGCGAACGCCTCGTTGATCTCGTAGAGGCCTACGTCCTTGGCCTGCCAGCCGGCCGCTTCCAGCACCTTCTTCATGGCGCCGATCGGCGCCGTCGTGAACCAGGCCGGCGCCTGCGCGTGGCTCGACGTGGCGACGATCTTCGCGAGTGGCTTGATGCCGCGTCGCGTCGCCTCGCTCTCGCGCATCAGCACCAGCGCCGCGCCGCCGTCCGAGATCGACGACGAGTTGGCGGGCGTCACCGTGCCACCGTCGCGGAAGGCGGGCTTCAACGTCGGGATCTTCGCGGGATCGGCGCTGAACGGCTGCTCGTCGCGGGTCACCTCCACCGCGCCCTTGCGGCCCTTGACGGTGACGGCCGCGATTTCCATGGCGAACGAGCCGTCCTCGTTGGCTTGTCTGGCGCGGCGCAGGCTTTCGATCGCATAGGCGTCCTGCGCCTCGCGCGTGAATTGATAGTGCTGCGCCGTGTCCTCGGCGTAGGTGCCCATCAAACGGCCCTTGTCGTAGGCGTCTTCGAGGCCGTCGATGAACATGTGGTCGTAGATCTGCGTGTGCCCGAGGCGCTGGCCTGAGCGCAATTTCGGCAGGATATGCGGCGTGTTCGTCATGCTCTCGAGGCCGCCGGCGATGATCACGTCCTTCGGTCGCGCATGCAGCGCCTCGTACGCCATCATCACCGTCTTCATGCCGGAGCCGCACATCTTGTTGACGGTGGTGCAGGGCACCGAGTCGGGGAGCCCGCCGTAGCGCGCCGCCTGCCGCGCCGGCGCCTGTCCCATCCCGGCGGGCAGCACGCAGCCCATCAGCACCTCCGAGATTTCTTCGGGGCGCATGCCGGTCTTGGCGACGGCGGCCTTGATGCTGGCAGCACCGAGCTCGGGCGCGGTCAGCGGCGCCAGAACACCCTGGAAGCTGCCCATTGGCGTGCGGGCGCCGGCGACGATGACGATCGGATCGGATTGGGTAGCCATGGCTCAGCCTCGTTGTTGCTTCAGGTGACGTTCATGCCGCATTAGATACGCGTCGGCGACGGCCGCACAAGCCGGATA
>JANLQP010000301.1:0-5194 GCA_031367895.1 Hyphomicrobiales bacterium | reverse complement strand
TGTGCAGATTGTTTGACCTGTGCTTCGCCGCTGCCCGCGCCATCCGGCCGGCTCCCTGCAGGGGAGTCGGATGGCGCAAAGTAAAAGCGATACCGGCGCCTGGCTGGTCGATGACAGGTCGAACATTTTGCTCGCCGGTATTACGTCTTCTTCTCGTCCATCGTGCCGAGCAGGCGCGCCTTGTAATCCTCGGGCGCCGTGCGGCCGGCGTCGTCGTAGGCCTTCTTTACAGCCGCAATCGACGGCACGAAGATATCGCCGCGGTTGGCGCGCGCCCAGTCCCGCGATGCGATCACCGGCTCGATCGAGCCCTGGAACTGCGGCATCACCCAGCGCGCAAACAATTCGAAGCTCTCGAAGGTGTCGCGCCGGTTCGCCCACTCGTGTGCGCGGAACATGAAACCGCCGCAACCGCCGCGTGACAAATCGATCAGTTTCTTGATGCCCTTGACGATCGTCTCCGGGCCGCCGACCAGCGTCGTGCCCATCTTGACGCCCTCTCGCAGCGGATCGTCGGCGCGTCCTGCCGGCCGCCCGAGCGTCTCCTCGAAGTAAGAGATCGACTCGACGCGCTCGCCTTTACGCACCTGCGCCAGCGCCGTCTCGTCATCCTCGGCGCAATGCATATTGACGACGAGGCGCCACTCCTTGCGCTCCATCTTGCGTCCGTATTTGGCGGCTTCCTCCTCAGCGATCTTCCACTGGTTGGAGAGCCCCTCCGGGCCGCCGGGAATGCCTGCACCGAGTGATAGGACGCCGAGGCCATACTTGCCGGCGGCAATCATGGCGGCAGGCGTCTGCGTTGAAGCAACCGCGATCTTGAAATGCGGGTCCGTGTAGGGCGCCAGATGCAGCCGCGCGTCACGCATCTCGAACCAATCGGTCTTCATGGTGACGCCGCCGTCCATGCGCAGCAGCTTCGTGATGGCATCGAGCGATTCATCCATGCGACGGCGCTGGGTCGCCGCATCGATCGCCAGCATGTAGGCGTCGGAGACCAGTGCACCCGGCCCGCAGCCGAGCATGGCGCGGCCGCGCGTCATATGGTCGAGCTGCGTGAACCGCTGCGCCACCATGAAAGGGTGATGGTAGGGCAAACTCGTCACGCCGGAGCCAAGCCGGATGTGCTTCGTGCGTTCGGCGGCGGCCGCAATGATCAACTCCGGCGATGCGATCGTCTCCCAGCCGGCGGAATGATGCTCGCCAATCCAGGCCTCGTCATAGCCGAGCTGGTCCAGCCACTCGATCAGCTCGATGTCGCGGCGGATGCCGAGAGTCGGGTTGTCGCCCGCACGGTGGAACGGCGCCAGGAAAATACCGAAGATAAGGCCCTTATGCGCCATTCGTAGCACTCCCTCAGAGACAGTGGCGTGCAGACCGTCTCGCCGCCATGATGTGATCAAGATCGAGGCACGTTATCGCGCTGTCCGTATCTTGGCCAGTGACGGGTTGCCTCGCCGGAGCAGGATACCGACGTCACAACATTGACGGCCACGACCATTGCACGCTCAAAATGCTTGAAGGGGCTTCCGCCGATGTTGACGCTCTCACTGTTTCGCCACGCCAAATCCAGTTGGGACGAAGAGTCCCTGAAGGATCTCGATCGTCCCTTGTCGGAGCGGGGTCTAGCGGCAGCCCCCACAATGGGTACATACCTTGCACGCGAAGACTTGCGCCCTGATTGCGTTCTGTCCTCGCCCTCGGTCCGCACGCGAGAGACCGCCGCTCTGGCATTCAAGGCATTCGCATCACCACCAGAAATCCAGTTCGAGGACGCGCTTTACCTCGCGAGCCATAAGACGCTGCTCGCCCGCATCAAGCGCGTCGATGCGCGGATCCAACACCTCATGATCCTCGGCCACAACCCTGGCCTGCACGCCCTTGCCCTCGACCTCATCGCCGACGGCGCGAAGAAGCTGATCGCCGAACTTTCGGACAAACTGCCGACCGCCGGCCTCGTTGTGCTCGAATTCGATGCCCGCGAATGGGCCGACGTCGCAGCTGGAACCGGTAGACTTGCCGTGTTCACGTCGCCCCGAAAGCTGATGGCCGAAAACTGATCAACCAATCGACCTCCGGAAACCGCGAATGCCTTACGCGAAGTCCCTGGGATCGAACACGTTGGCGAGCGGCTCGCCTTTGACGAAGCGCTGGATGTTGGCGAGGAACAGCTGATCCCAGCGGCCGCGCACACCGCTGCCGGCGAATGACATGTGCGATGTCATGCGCACCTTCGGATGCGCCCAGAATGGATCATCCTTCGGCAGCGGTTCCGTCGCGAACACGTCGAGAATAGCCGTCGCGAGGCGCCCCTGATCGAGCGCCGCAATCAGCGCCGCATCGTCGATCACTGCACCTCGCGCGACATTGACGAGGATGGCACCGGGCTTCACCGCGCCGAAGAAACTCGGGCCTGCGAAACCTCGTGTTGTTGCGTTGAGGGGAAGTGCCAACACGATCACGTCAGCGCTCGGCAGCAGCTTACCGAGATCCGCCATCGTGCCGACGGTGTCGGCGAGCGGCGACGCTACCGGCGAACGGCGAATGACGGAAACGGAAGCGCCGAACGCTTGCACCCGCTTCGCCACCTGCTGCCCGATCGGCCCGAACCCGATGATCAGCCAGTTCATCTGCGACAGTTCGCGATAGGGCGTGATCTTCCACTCGCGCTTGGCCTGCAGCTGGCGTTGCTGCTCGACCGGATGCACGTAGGCCAGCACCTGCGCCATCACATACTCGGAGATCGCCACGCCCTGCGCGCTGCTATTGCAGATCCGCGTGCCCTTGGCCGACATCTGCTTGTAGAACGGATGATCGAGGCCGGCATTGTAGGTCTGCAGCACCCCGACCGATTTCATCGCCAGCGCCATCTCGAAGGCGCCTTCCTGGAAGCCGTCGGCGGTCAGCGGCGCACTGAGCCAGAGGTAATCGACCGCCGTCCCGCTTGGGGCCGAGGCCATCGCGCCAACCTTGAGCGTGCCGGACTTGTCGAAGGTGTGGACCGTGATGTCCAGGCCCAGTGCGTCGAGACGCGAGCGGATATGATCGTAGGACTTGTCGTACATGGCAACAGCAACGGACATCCGGATGGTTCCTTCGCGCCTGGATGGAGGGCAGACACGAGCCGGCAAACACGGCCGTTCGCGTACCCGCCACGAAATCGAATGTGAAGGCGTTGCCCTTACGCTTGATCGAGCCGCACGACGGCGTCGCTGCTCAAGGCAGACCTCGGTTCCTTGTTGGGCTTCAGGCGATCACCTTCGCGGTCCTCAGTGACGCCAGCCGCGCCGCGTCGTAGCCGAGCACGCGTCCGAGGATTTCGTCGGTGTGCTGTCCGGGCGTCGGCACTGGGCCGACACGGCCGGGCGTGGCGGACATTTTGACGGCAACGCCCGGCACATGGATCTCGCCAGCCAGAGCGTCCGGCTGCTTCACGAGCATTTCGCGCGCCCAGGTGTGCGCATCTTTCGTCACTTCGGGGATGCTACGCACTGGCGCGACCGGCACCCCGGCTTCGAGCAATGCGGAAACGATCTCGTCGACGCTATGCGCCGCGGCCCAAGTTTCCACGGCACGGCGGCGCGAGTCGCCAGAGCCTGCCGCCGAGTTCATCGGCCCCGCGTCGCCGCCGGCAGAAGTGCCGGTAACGACCTGCATCAGCTTGCCGACCATCTCGCGGCCACTCGCCGAGATCACCACCCAGCCATCCTTGGCGCGATAGGGCGGCCGGCCGCCTTCGCCGCCTTCCTCGCCGGTATCGAGATAGTAGATGCTTGGAATCTCGACCATCGTCAGCGCTGAATCGAGCAGGCAGCAGTCGACCACCTGCCCTTCGCCCGTGCGATCGCGATGCCGCAGCGCCGCCAGCGCGCCGATGGTCGCGTGCAATGCCGTGGTGCGATCAACCAGCGAGAATGCGGTGCCGACGGGTTGCCCGACCGGCCTGCCGGTGAGGCTCATCAGGCCGCTCATGGCCTGGCCCAGCGGATCGAAGGCTGGCCGATCGCGGTAGGGACCCGTCTGGCCGAAGCCTGAAACCGAGACCAGAATGATGTCGCGCTTGATCTTTGTCAGCGCCTCGTAGCCAAAGCCCATCGCGTCCATCGTACCGGGTCGGAAGTTTTCCAGAACGATGTCGGACTTGGTGACAAGCTCGGCAAAAACCACCTTGCCCTGCTCGGACCGAAGATCGAGGCAGATCGATTTTTTGCCGCGATTGTAGACCGTGAAGTACACGCTTTGCCCGCGCACCATCGGCGGATTTTTCCGCGTCTCTTCGCCGCCGATGCGTTCGACCTTGATCACTTCGGCGCCGAGATCGGACATGATCATGCCACCGCGCGGACCGGCCTGGAATCGAGCCAATTCCAATACACGCACACCGTCGAGACTGAGCTTCATGGTTCGCATTCTCCAATTTAATGGCACCGGGCGTCGCGCCGTTCGGCCGTTGCCTTCGTCCATGCCGGACACGATCTCACCGGAATGCACCGCGCACCGGGACGTCGTGGTCAAGTCGCCCGCCCCCGCCGCACTGCAGGGTTGGGCACGCTGGCCAGGGCGTCAAGATCCAATTGCTTGCGCCAATTGCTTGCGCCAATCACTTGCGCCAATCACTTGCGCAAGTCCGCGAACTGGCGAAGTCGCGACGCCCCCCGACTACGGCGAACTCCATCACCGTAGCTTGTGCTGGGCGAATTTTTTCCGTTTAGTCTCTCCCGTTTTGTCCGATGCCGACGGTGGCCACGTCAGTTTTCCGTTTCTGCGACCATCCCGGCAGAGCCCTTGCGGAGAAGCCGCCAAAGCCCTAATCCTTGTAGCCATGCGGGTGTAGCTCAGTGGTAGAGCGTCTGCTTCCCAAGCAGAATGTCGAGGGTTCAATCCCCTTCGCCCGCTCCAATAAAGCCAGATTCCTTGATAGAGCAGGTCTCGGTGTCACGGGCTTCTGCTGGGGCGGCAACACGACGAATTACCTGGGCGCGACGCTCGGGGCCGACATGCACGCGGGCGTACCGTTCTATGGCGCGGCGGCGGAGACAGCAGCGGTTCCGAGTAATACCGTTGTGCAGATTGTTTGACCTGTGCTTCGCCGCTGCCCGCGCCATCCGGCCGGCTCCCTGCAGGGGAGTCGGATGGCGCAAAGTAAAAGCGATACCGGCGCCTGGCTGGTCGATGACAGGTCGAACATTTTGCT
>JANLQP010000285.1:0-12448 GCA_031367895.1 Hyphomicrobiales bacterium | reverse complement strand
TTGATTGGAGAGCGCCGCCAGCGCCGCGGCATTTCGATCCACCGCGGTCACGTGGTGCCCATCGGTAACAAGACCCATGGTCATTGCCAAACCGATGCCGCTTGCAGCCCCCGTTACGATCACAGCCTTGTGGTTCGGTTCCATCTCCACGTCCTCCTGTATCGCGGCAGAACTCGCGCCGCTCCGGTCTGTATTGCGGTGCGGCTCTCGCCGCATCTGGTCACGACACCGTCGCTCCCATCGAGATGGTGGTCCGCTGCATCAGGCAGCGGTACTTGGAATCGCCGTAGGGTTCGGCAAGATACACTGCTGTTGGTGGTCCCAGACTACGAGATTGCCTGGATTGGCGCCGCGAGGCGTCTCGATCGAGTAACCCGAAGTTCTCGCTGAAAGCGATCTGCCGCGCATCGTCCATAGGCTGGCACGGAAAAACCAGAATGAGATGTTCGGCCAACGCACGCACGATTAAATCTACGGTCTGCCTGTCGAGTGGTCTCCTCAAGTCGGCGCCCGTCACCTCCGCGCCCAACACCTTCGTCAGCGGTTCGACTTTCAGGCCCATGCAGACGCTCCCGGTGCGGTCTTCGGCGACAGTGTGTCACGCGATGTCAAGGATGGGCAAGTCGATGCGCCGCGCACCTCAGATGTCCGAAGCGCGGACACCGGCTTTCCTGGCATTCAACTTTGTTGCAAACTCAAAGATATTGAGTGATCGCGCGAGGCGGGGCAATGACGGACACCTTCGACTACATCGTCGTCGGCGCGGGCTCGGCCGGCTGCATCCTGGCCAACCGGCTCACCGCCGACGGGCGCCACAGCGTCTGCCTCCTCGAGGCGGGCCCACCCGATTGGCATCCCTACATCCACATCCCAGCGGGTTTCCTCAAGACGCTGACCAACCCGTCCATCAACTGGCTCTATGAATCTGAGCCCGGCGCCGGGATTGGCGGGCGCTCCATAGCGGTTCCGCGCGGCAAGACACTCGGTGGCTCGAGTTCCATCAACGGCCACATCTACAACCGCGGCCAGCGCATGGACTTCGACAGCTGGGCGCAGCAGGGCAACCTCGGCTGGGGCTATTTCGACGTGCTGCCCTACTTCAAGCGCTGCGAACAGCGCATCGGCCAAGGCGACGACACCTTCCGCGGTCGTTCCGGCAACCTGCAGGTGACCGACTTCGACTATCGCCATCCGCTGGCCGATGCCTTGATCAAGGGGGCGGCCGAGATCGGCATCCCGCACAATCCCGACTACAACGGCGAGCGGCAGGAGGGCATTTCCTACGTGCAGCGCACGACGTACCGCAGCCGCCGCGTGCCCACGGCGCGGGCGTTCCTCAACCCGGCCAAGGGCAGGTCGAACCTCACCGTGCGCACGAATGCTCACGCGACCGGACTGATGCTCGAAGGCAAGCGAGCGGTCGGAGTGCGCTATCTGAAAGGCGGGCGCGGCGGAACAGCGGTGGAGGTGCGCGCGAGGCGCGAGGTGATCGTCTCGGGCGGCACCATCAATTCGCCGATCCTGTTGCAGCAATCCGGCATCGGCCCGCCGGAGCTGTTGAAATCGCTTGGGCTCGAGGTCCGCCACGGCCTTTCCGGCGTCGGCGAGAACCTGCGCGACCACTACGCACCGCGGTTCGGCGTGCGCGTGCAGGGCGTCCAGAGCATCAACGAGCTCTCGCGGGGCCCGAGGCTCGTCGGCGAGATCGTCAAGTACCTGGTCGGTGCGAAGAGCATCGTCGCGGTCACCCCGAGTTTCGTCTACGGCTTCTGGCATTCGGACCCGGCCGCGAAGAGCAACGACATCCAGTTCATCTTCACGCCGGCGAGCTACGCGAAGGGGCCGAACGGCCCGCTGCGCGAGTTCGCCGAGCATCCGGGCTTCACCATCGCCTCCTGGCAGCATCGCCCGCAGAGCAAGGGGTGGGTGCGCGCCCGCTCGGCGGACCCATTCGACCGGCCGATCATCCAGCCCAACTACCTGGCCGAGGAAGGCGACCAGCGAGCAACCGTTGCCGCCATGCGGCTTGTCCGTCAGCTGATCGGCTCGCGCGCCATGCAGCAGTATGTCGTCGCCGAGGAATACCCGGGCGAGGAGGTGCAAACCGACGATGAGATGCTGGAGGCGGCGCGCAAGTGGGGCAACTCCACGTTCCACGTGATGGGCACTTGCCACATGGGGCCGGCGTCGGACCCGACCGCCGTCGTCGACGACCACCTGCGCGTGCGCGGGATGGAGGGCCTGCGCGTGATCGACGCCTCGATCATGCCGGCGATACTCTCGGCCAATCTCAACGCGGCGACCATGATGATCGCCGAGAAGGGGGCGGACCTGGTGCTCGGCAAGCCGGCGCTCGAGGCCATCATGGTTCCGGAGGTCGCTTGAAAGCGGAGTCGCGTGCTCACGTGATCGCTGCGCGCGTCTCCGCGTCCGTTCACCAGCCTGAGGCCTCAGCCGATTTTCAGCAACAGGCCGCCATCAACGGGCAGCAGCACACCCGTGATGTAGCGGGCCTCGTCCGAGGCGAGGAAGACGGCGGCGTTGGCGACGTCGAAAGCATTGCCATGCTCGGCGACGCGCAGCGGGACCTGGGCGGCGCGCTCGGCGCGCACCTGCTCGCGGGGCACGTTGCGCTCCCGGACTCGCCGCTCGATGGCCATCGGCGTATTCATCAGGCCCGGCAGGATCGCGTTGATGCGGATGCCGTAGGGTGCGTTTTCGAACGCCATGTGCTGGGTCATCGAGTTCACCGCGCCCTTTGACGTCTTGTAGGTGAGGGTCTGGCCGCTCGTGAACGACGAGGTGGAGGAGATGTTGATGATCGCGCCTGACTGCTGCCGGCGCATCACGGGAAGCACATGCTTGATCGTGAGAAACATGCCGCGCAGGTTCATCGCCATCAGCTCGTCCCACATCGCAGCCTCGAGCTCGACCGAGCCCTTGTCGCCGCGAGCCCGCCCGACGTTGTTGTGCAGGCGATGCGTCCATAACGGGCGACGCAGGTGTCGGCAATGGTCCTGCAGTCGGCCTCGCGGGTGATGTCGGCGGCAAGCGCCGAGGCGACGGCGCCCTTGGCTTCGAGCATGGCCGCCGTCTCTTTCGCCGCGTCAAGGTTGGCATCGACGACCAAAACTGTCGCACCTTCCTCGGCAAAGCGCAGGCACGTGGCCCGACCGTTGCCACCGACATTGAAGCGACTCTTGCCTGGTGGTGCCGACATCTGGGTGCGAAGGTGTTCTTTGACGAGGAGCTCGCGGGCTCCCGCAACGTCTTCGTCGGGGTAGGCACCGGTCGCCTGCACATCTACGATCAGGCGCCGAAAGATCGGGGGCGGGGAGCCATCCACCACCTCGGAATACGTGTGGTGGGTCTGCACGAGGTTTGGGCGTGCCTGCAACGCGATGGCATCACATCGCCCGGAGGCCTGCGTGAGCATGGCTCCTGACGGTACGTCATGATCGAGGCTCCGGACGGTATCCTCCTTGAGCTTTTCGAGTTCGACGATCCCTTGGCTGCTGTGAACCGGGACCCTGGCCGATTGTGAGAGTCAGTCCTTGAATGCAACGGCCTCAATTCGCGCTCTCAGAAAGGCCGGACGGGCTGTGAGGCGCTGCCACCATCCCGCACACCGCGGATAGTCGTGGAGATGAATGCCCTGCCCCGCGTGCTCCCCGAGGCGCACGATGTAGGGCGACAGATGGATGTCGGCGAGCGAGAAGGTCTTGCTGGCCAGCCAGGGCCCATGCGCGAGATCGGCTTCCATGCGCTCCATCGTACGGCGGATGTTGGCGACGGCGTGCGCGATTTCGGATTCGCTGAAGGGTTCGCGCGCCATGCGCCGCCAATCCTCCCGGCGATCGGGCACAGGCACTGCCTTCAATCGGCGCTCGACCTCCTCGTCGCTCCATTGGCGAGCCGTCGGCGCCATCATTCGGTTCCAATTGGCGACCTGGAAGGCGCGAATGACGACCTCGTCGGTCCACTTGGACCATACGCGCATGCGTGAGCGATCGCGGGGACTGGAGGGACGCAGAGCGACAGTGGGAAAGACCTCGTCCAGATACTCGCAGATGACGCTGGTCTCGATGATCGGCACGCCGTCGTGCACGAGTGTCGGAACGAAGCCATTTGGATTGAGCTTCAAGTATTCCGGCGAATGCTGCTCGAACTCCAAAAGGTTCACGAGAATACCCTGGTACGGCAGCTGCTTCTCCTCGAGCACGAACCGCACGCGCCGCGAGGCGCTGGACACCCAGGCGTGGTAGAGCGCCAGGCTTGACGTGATCTGGTCCATGGCTCGCCATCCTTCACAGTGCAGCGCCGCTTCGGGGGTTAGATATTTGTGTTCGATTAGTCTGCCATGCCACGCTATCGCTTGACAGGCAACCGCCGCAGAGCTCGCCGCGAGGTGTCGCCTTGGGGCGCAGAACCGAACCCGTGGAGTCGCCCAATGGCAGTCGGCAGTGATACCGAAGCGGCGGGCCTTGCCTGCCTCGACCGCTTCATGGACGCCGTCAATGCTCACGATGTGTTGGCCATGGAACGGGAGATGCACTTCCCGCATGTACGCATCGCAGCCGGCACAATTGCAACGTACGCCGCGCCGGGCTCGAACCCTCTCGACCTTTTCGACCGGCTACAACGAGACGACGGCTGGGATCGAAGCCAGTGGATCAGCAAAGCGATCGTGCAGGGCGATGACAAGAAAGTCCATGTTGCCGTTCGCTACACGCGCTTGCGCCAGGACGGTAGCGTGATCGGCGACTACGACTCCCTCTACATCCTTACGCATTGGGACGGCCGCTGGGGCGTCCTGGCGCGGTCGAGTTTCGGCCCGTGAGGCAATCCAGCAAGCGCTCGCCATCGACGACGCGCTTTCGAATTGACCGGGTCGGGGATGAAGTGGATGATCGGCGCACCCGGCCAGTCGATGACGGACCAACCCCCATGAAATTGCCGCAGCACGGACGTTACGACTACATCCCTCTGCCCAAGCGCAAGACTTATGAATGGCCGGGCGGCAAACGCCTCGCCTTCTGCATCAACAACAACATCGAGTACTTCGCCTTCATGGCCGGCCTCGGTGTCGACCAGGCGGTGCCAGGATCGCCAGCGCAGAACCAACGCAACTACGGCTGGCGCGATTACGGCAATCGCGTCGGCATCTGGTACTATTTCGACCTCCTCGACGAATACAAGCTGCCGGCGTCCCACAACGTCAATTCGACCGTTCTTGATGCCTGCCCCGAGATCGGCGCCCGCATGCGGGCGCGCGGGGATGAATTCATCGGTCACGGCCGCACCAACTCGGAGCGCCAGGATGTGCTGTGGGAAGAGGACGAGGCGCGACTTATCAAGGAGTGCACTGAGGTCATCGCCAAGCATGCCGGTGAACCGCCGAAGGGTTGGCTCGGGCCTTGGCTCGCGCAGGGTCGCGTCACAGCAGATCTGCTGCAGGAGGCCGGCTACACTTACATGATGGATTGGCCCGCCGATGACCAGCCGTTCTGGATGAAGACACGGCGCGGCCGCATCCTGTCGGTGCCCTATCCTGTCGAATTGAATGACGCGCCGGCGATGGTGACACGTCAGCATACCGGCGCCGAGTTCGAGCAGATGATCAAGGACCAGTTCGACGAAATGTTGCGTCAGTCGGAGAAGTATCCGCTGGTGTTCGCGGTCACGTGCCATCCGTTTGTCGTTGGCCAGCCGTTCCGCTTGGCTGCGTTGCGACGCGCTCTCGATCACGTCTTGCGTCAACGTGACAAGCTGTGGCTGACGACGCCCGGCGAGATTGCCAAGCATTGCGCCGGTTTGCCCGCCGGCGTCGTGCCGGGCTCGTAACAAGTAAAGAGCCGGACGGTGGGCCTGCAACGCAGCGAGATCGCCGGCATGAGGCCGACCACGACCGACCCAGCTATGCCATGGCCATACTCTCTCAGGGCAGCTTCCGTCGCGGACAGCTCTCGCAGGATGGCGATGGAGCGCAGGTAGAGTTGGCGCCCCGCGGGCGTCGGCGTGGCGAATTGGTTTCCGCGCATAAGCAGCGCGACTCCAAGGTGGCGCTCGAGCTTCGCCACCTGCTGGGAAACGCCGGACTGGGTTGCGTTCAATCGCCGAGCCGCAGCCGTGAACGAGCGCTCCTCGACGACTGCTGTGAAGGCACGCATGTTCGCTGGCGACAGCATCATCATTCCATCTAATGGATATCAGTTATTACTATAATTGGAATTTCTGGGGAGATCGCGTCGAGCTCCCCTCAAGCACCACGAACCGGGAGAACACCTCATGGCCACGAATGCAGCCTCGTCGAGCAAGCTCACAATCAAGCGCCGCCACCCGCTGATCGGGACAGAGGTGCGTGGCGTCGACCTCGGCAGGCCGCTCGACGAGGCGACACTCTCTGAGCTGAACGCGCTCTGGATGGAGCATCTGATGCTGGTGTTCCCCGACCAGCCGATCACGGACGAGCAGCACATCGTCTTCGGCCAGCGGTTCGGCGAACTGGAGGTTCATCCTTCGCTTGCGCACCGCTCGTCGCGCAACAAGGAGATCTATCGCGTCTCGAACGTGGACGAGGCCGGCAAGATCATCCCGTCGAAGGAGACGGCATGGCAATATCTGAACCTGTCATGGCTCTGGCACACCGACAGCTCGTTCCGCGAGATCCCGTCCAAGGGCTCGATCCTGCACGGCATCGAGACGACGAACGCCGGGGGCAATACGCTATTCGCGAACATGTACGCGGCCTACGACGAGCTTTCCGCCGAGATGAAGCGGCGGATCGAGGGCAAGTGGGTGATCCACGACCACGACTTCATCATCAAGCAGTCGAAGGAACTCTCAACCAAACAGGACAAGGGCAAGTACGACGCGCTGCCCCCGGTCCGCCATCCCCTGGTCCAGCTCCATCCCGTCACGCGCCGGCGCTGCCTGTTCCTGTCGCCGCATACCATGGTGAACATCGACGGGGTGCCCGAGGCCGAGGGGCGAAAGCTGCTCGACGACCTGATCGCACACGCGACAAGCCCCAAGTACGTGTACAAGCACATCTGGACGAAGGACGATGTCATCATGTGGGATAACCGCTGCACGATGCATGCAGTCGAGCCCTTCGACAACGCCACCATACGCCGTATCATGCATCGCGTCACGCTGGTCGGAGAGGGGCGACCGATTGCAGCGTGACGGCGGTCGGCCGCATCCAAGTCAGGCTCTCAGCCAATGCCAAGGATGAGCTTTGCCTCTTCAGGCGTTGCCACCTCCCGGCCGACATCCTGGGCGATATGAACGATGCGGCGGACGAGATCGGCGTTTGTCGGGTGCCCCAACTCCGGGTAAGTATAGTCGCCGATCCCGATGGAGATGTGCCCGCCCATGGCGATGATGGCTCCCGCAAGCGTTAGCAGGTTGCCGCCGTAGTTCACCACCGTCCACACGACCCGTTTGTCGGCGGGCAGGAAATCCAGGTGGGCCTGCAGCCCCTTGAGCGTGCCGGGATGACCTCCGAGGAACGAGTTGTCGGTCAGAATGAAGCCGACATAGGCGGGTTGATCGATGAGGCCCATGTCCATGAATGCGGCGGCACACCGCGTGAAACCGATGTTCCAGCAGCTGAGATAAGGCTTTACGCCAACCCGGCGCATGTTCTCGCAGAAATATGTCAAGGTCTGCGTTGAGTTCTTGTAGACGCGCTCGTTGGTATCGAAACGACGCGCCTGCGGATTGTAGACATCGACATTTAGGGAACCCATGTCGGCCGGTGCCATATGCGGACCGGTGGCTGGATCCTTCATCATCTCCAGGATGTGCTCGAGCCGTTTTTCCGGGCCGGCATCGAGCGTGACGTCGCCGAGCGTCGGATGCACCAGGATGTCGCTGGACTGGCGGATGGAACGGACGATCTCTGCATAGGTTGCGGTCGCGTGATCGGGACGGCCGTCACGGTTTCGCGCATGAAAGTGGAGTACGGCTGCCCCGGCTTTGCGACAGGCGAGGGCGTCGGCCGTGATCTCGTCCGGAGTATAGGGCACGTGCGGATTGCCGCGCTCGCGCATCATGAATTCGTTGATGCGAGCCTCGATGATCAACTTTTCCATCGGTTACTCCGAACGATTGCGGTGAATGGATCTGTGCCGACAGAGCCAGAACCTCAGGGAAACGACGGTCGGCGTCAAGGAATGACCCGCTTCTCGCGCAGGCCTCGCAATAGACGAATATACATCGCCTCGCTGTCGTTGGCGCCCATCCAGCCTGCGTTGCGGATCTTGGTGAGGTCGGACATCTGATCGTACTCGCAGTTGAAGACGTAGTCCGCAAAGCGGGCGTTCAACAGCTGATCGAGTCGGAAGTCGGCGAGTCCATGCTTCTGGCGGATCGCCTGCCAGAGACTCTCCTTGTCCGACATGAAGGTCTTGAACGAGATGGACTGAACCCGGCCCGGCTCCATGTCGAAGAAGCGGGCGATCTTCGGCCAGAGATTCTCCCATCTCAGGAAGTCGCCGTTGGTGAAATTGTAGACTTGGTTCGCGCATTGCGGCGAGGTCGCCATCCACACGATCCCCTTGGCGAGGTAGGCGGCCTCCGTCATCTGATAGACAGCTGTGAAGGCGCCGGGTTTGCCTGGAAAGCGCAAGGGGTGACCGAGATGCTTTGCGATCGAGGCATAGACAGCAAGTGCGGTCAGCTGGCTCAGGCTCGAGCCGATCGCCAACCCGCAGATGCCGTGTGGCCGCGAGATCGACCAGGTCCATGGCCGCCCCCGCTGTCGCGCAATGACATGCGCCTGCTGGTCGTAATAGGAGTTCGGCGGCATGTGTCCGGGATCATCCTCACGAGCGGGGGTCTTGTAAGGACCGAGATGATTGCCGTACCACTTGCTGCCATGCACGAGGTGGACGTGCGCGAGGCTCGCGGGCGAATTTTTCTCGACCTCGAGAAGCAAGGTCTCGAACATCGCAGCATTGAGCGTCGCTTCCTCGGCCAGTGACGCAGCAGGCGCGTAGGCTGCAAAGAACACATGCGTGATCCCCTGCAGGGTGGACAGCTTCGCCGCTGCCTCGGACCGGTTGGCAAGATCAACCGAGATGAAGCGGGCCCTCGTCGGGAAATCAGGTGGCCGGCGCGACAACGCGACGATGTCCCAATCCGCAGCGGTCTCCAGGTGCTCGAGCAGGGCCCGGCCGACGACGCCCGTCGTACCTGCAATCAGTGCCGTCTTCTTCATCTTGTCCTCTTCGATCTTGGTGGACCCGCTCACCTGGACATCGCAACATGCCGTGCAGGGTTCAGGTGATCGCTGCCTTCGGCGGCCCGCCCACAATTGTATTCCCTGTCGCGCAGCTTTGCGAGGAGAGCTGCCGCGCCTCAAGATGCAGTTGTAAAGACCTTGGAAGCCTAGGCCGCCGCAACCGGCTAGGCTTACGCGATGAGTTCAACAAGGATCAAAGGGAGAGTGGAATGCAACCGGGAAAGAGACTGACGGGCAAAGTCGCCATCGTGACCGGCGGAGCATCCGGCATCGGCGCGGAGACGGCCCGGATCTTCGCGTTGCACGGCGCGAAGGTCATGCTGACGGATGCCAATGTCGCGCTGGGAGAGAGCGTCGTGCGCGAGATCTCAGCCGCGGGCGGAATGGCGCAATTCTCGGAGCAGGACGTGCGCAGTGAAGAACGATGGTCCGCCATCGTGGCAGCAACAGAGAAAAGCTTCGGCCACCTCGATATCCTGTGCAACATCGCCGGGATCTCAGGCCGCGACCCGAAGGCGAACATCCAGACGAGTCTCACGGCAGGGCCTCGGCTCGCCGAGCAGACGCTCGAGCAGTGGAACCTCGTCATGGACATCAATGCGACGGGCGTTTTTCTTGGCACCAAAGCCACGATCCCAGCCATGCAGCGTGCGGGCGGCGGCTCGATCATCAACATCTCCTCGATCTGCGGCATCGTCGGCTCGCATGCGAATGCGGCCTATCACGCCTCGAAAGGCGCGGTGCGGATCTTTTCCAAGGCCGCTGCCATCCAATACGCGCCCGACAAGATCCGGGTGAATTCGGTACATCCAGGTTTTGTCGACACGCCGATGACCAAGCCCGGTCATTCGAATCCTGACGTTGCAAAGAAGCGGATGGAGGCAACCCCACTCGGTCGCTTTGGTACGCCCGCGGACATCGCCGCCGGCTGTCTCTACCTCGCCTCCGACGAGGCCTCATGGGTGACGGGAAGCGAGCTCGTCATCGACGGCGGCATGACCGCCAACTGAGGCGTGCTATCGCCGACGCAAACGAGGCATCAGGCTAACCAACGGTACGAGCTTTGAAGATCATCGTCCTCGGCGCTGGCGTCATCGGCACCACGACGGCTTATTTCCTGGCACAGGATGGGCACGAGGTCGAAGTGATCGATCGCCAGCCCGGCGCGGCCATGGAGACAAGCTTTTCCAATGCGGGAATGATTACGCCAGGCCACGCCTACACCTGGGCCAGCCCACGTGCACCGAAACTTCTGCTGCAATCGCTCTTTCGTAACGACACGGCGCTGAAGTTTCGCTTCAGACTCGATCCGGCGATGTGGGCATGGGCCCTGAAATTCTTGAGAGAATGCCCGGCGGATCGGGCGGCCGCCAATACCGCGAACAAGGTCAGGCTGTGCCTGTACTCACAATCTCTGTTCGACGACGTCGTACGGACGGAGAAAGTCGAGTTCGACCGCTACTCCGGTGGCGCGCTGTTCCTCTACCGTGATGCCGCGCATCTCGAGCGCGGTATTGCGGCCACATCCGTACTGACGAACAATGGCGTCAAGCTCGAGGCAGTCGCACCTGACCGCATCGCCGAGATCGAGCCGGCCCTTTCAGGTGAAACAGGCAAGCTGGCTGGTGCAATTTATTGCCCGACCGACGAATCCGGGGACTGCCATAAGTTCACCCGCGCCCTGGCTGATCGCCTTGCTGGCATGAGAAATGTTGTGTTCCGCTACGATACCGAGATCAAAGGCATTTCGTCCGATGGTCGTCGCGTGATCAAGGTGATGACCAGCACGGGCGAGCACTCCGCGGACGCCTATGTCCTTGCGCTCGGCAGCTATTCGACACTCCTGGCGCGCGATCTCGGGCTCAAGCTACCTGTGCACCCAGTGAAAGGGTTTGCCATCACGGTTCCCGTCGGCACGCGCAACAAGGCTCCTAAACTAACAGGCGTCGACGAGACTTATTTGATCGCCTGGTCCCGATTGGGCGATCGATTGCGGGTGACCGCGAAAGCCGATTTCGCTGGCTTCGACCGGTCACACGCAGCCAGGGATTTCGAGCACATGCTCCGAACGATCAGGTCGCTGTTCCCGGAAGGCGCCGACTACGAGAACGCGACACATTGGGCGGGACTGCGGCCAATGACGCCGAAGGGAACCCCTATACTAGGCTCAAGTCCGCTCACCAATCTGTATCTGAATACGGGCCACGGGCACATGGGGTGGACGATGTCGCTCGGTTCGGCTCGGATCCTGTCCGACATGATCTCGGGGCGGCAGCCGGCGATCGGCATGCACGGCCTGACACTCGCGGATGCCGCGTAAGGATGCGCGAGGTCGTCAGGTGGCCTTGGACCAGCCACGCCGAACATTAGAGGTGCTGGATGACACTGATTCACTACTCGCGCAACGGCAGCGGCGCCCCGCCGCTTGTCTTCGTGCACGCCTTCGGCTGTGATCGGTCTGACTGGGACGATCAGATCGCGCATTTCTCGCCGCTGCATGACTGCGTGGCTGTCGATCTCGGCGGTCACGGCAGTACGCCTGCGGGACCCAAGCACAAACGAGTTGAAACCCACGGCCGCGATGTTGCTGATCTCATCACCACCTTGAACCTTTCGCCCTCCATCATCATCGGCAACAGCTTGGGCTGCCGGGTAGTATTGGAGGTGGCCTCTCGCGTGCCGTATCGCACAAGGGCGCTCATCCTGGTCGATGGCAGCCGGCTCGGAGAGCGAGGCAAGGCGAGCAATGCGGCATTGGGCAAGGGGACCTCAGCGGCTGGCTATCCATCGGCTGCAAAGCTCATGTTTGCCCAGATGTTCGGTCCTGACTTCGACGCGGCGCGGATCGCAACGCTGGCAGGATCATTGCGGCTCGGCGCGCGCCGGGTCCGGACGCTTGTGGATGAAATCGGATGGGTGACATGGTTGACGACAAGACGAACGGTTCAGTGAAGAAGGCGGATCAGGCACAGGCCTTCGACGCACTCGTGATCGGTGCCGGCTTTGCCGGCATGTACCAGTTGCTGTGCCTGCGCGACCGGCTTGGCCTCAAGACCAGGGTGCTGGAGGCGGGCGACGGTGTCGGCGGCACCTGGTACTGGAACCGCTATCCGGGCGCGCGCTGCGACACAGAGAGCCACGCCTATTGCTACACGTTCTCGGAGGAAATGCTGCGCGAGTGGGAATGGAGCGAGCGCT
>JANLQP010000251.1:0-17283 GCA_031367895.1 Hyphomicrobiales bacterium | reverse complement strand
GTGCTTTGGCCGATCAGGCCGCCGTGACGTCGCGCGGTCTCGTTGATGAACGAGATATAGCCGTCGGCATAGGCCGAGCGGCCGTCGCCGATGCGCGAGGAGAATGCGGAAACGCAGGCGGCCGCGATGCCGCGCTGGTCGAGCGCAGGCAGCCGCGTCGTGCCGGCGTTGTCGATACCGCCGGCGGCATCGTTGCAGACGCAGGCGAACACCGGGTGCTTGATCGCCATCTCCGGTTTTCCGCCAAGCGCACCACCGTGCGAGGCGGCGACGATGATGTGGCCGTCGTCCTCGGGCTTCACGAGGCTGATCGAGTCCATGACGATCACATTCACACCGCCGCGGCTGGCTTCCGAAACTGCAAACCGCGACTCCGCCAGCGGCTCGGGCTTTGGTGACGGGCCTGGCGCCGTTTTGAGCAAAAGCGTCAGCGCGTCCTTTGTCGTCATGCCGGGCTTGAGGCCGAGCTTCGATGCGGGGCCGTTCACCGTCGAAAGCACGCCACGCTTCACACCGTCCTGGCCGTCGCCGATGCGAGCCGAGAGATGCGAGATAGCGGCGCCGGCGACGCCGAGCTTTTCCAGCAACGTCAGGCCGGCGATACCCGCCCGCTCGCGGCCGATACCGGCGTCGTTCAGGATTACTGCGGCAATGCCCTTGGATGCTGCGTAGTAGGCGGCGTAGATGCCAGCGTGCGAGCCGCAGTAGGCGACGGTGCCTTTGTGCTTGGTGTCCAGGTGGGTGACGCTGTCGAGGATTGTCGGCTCGGCGGTGGATGACGGCATGGCGGGATCCCTGGGAATGGCCCGGCCGGTTGCGTAGTGGGCAACGGAAGGCCAACTGAAACTACCGGTTGCGTAGTGGGCAACCGAAGGGCGAACAAAAACGATCAATCCTCGATGCAGAGCATATCGCGAAGTTTGGCTTCGTCGAAGCCCACGATCTGGTCGCTGCCGATGAAGATCGTGGGCACGCCATTCGCGCGGTACATGCCCCGGACAGTGGCGTCGTCGGTTTTCTCGACGTCGATCTCGGTGAACTCGACGTCATGTTCGTTGAAGAAACGGCGTGCCTGGCGGCAGAAGCTACACCAGGAGGCGCTGAGCATGATGACGGTTTGTTCGCGGCAGACGGGTTGCTGGGCGCGGGCGGGAGTTGCGGAGCCCGGAAACAGTGCGAGGGCCAGCAGGAGGAGCACAACAACGGGACGAGCCATTCTCTGCGCCATTGGGCAACCTCAGTTCACAGGGCCGTCAGACAATCGGGACAATTCCCGACTGAACCTTATCGTATGTTTCGTGCCGCCGCGCTGCTTTGACAGAGGGCAGGCAAACCCGAAGATGACACCACGGGGTTACTCGGCGGGTGTTGCGTGAGGTGCCGGGTGTGGTGGCGGGGACGGCTTGGCCTCCGGCCCCGGTTCGTCGACCTTGCCGACGAAACGGCCGAACAGGCGCCAGATCATGCCGCCGATCTCGTCCATGACGACGAACACCGCCGGCACGAAGACGAGCGACAAGACCGTCGACGAGATCAGGCCGCCGATCACGGCAACGGCCATCGGTGCGCGGAACTCGCCGCCTGAGCCGGTACCCAGTGCGGATGGCAGCATGCCGCCGACCATGGCGATGGTGGTCATGACAATCGGGCGGGCGCGCTTGCGGCCGGCATCGACGATTGCTTCCAAGCGCGGGACACCAGCGCGGATTTCCTCGACCGCGAAGTCGACGAGCATGATCGCGTTCTTGGTGACGATGCCCATCAGCATCAGGATGCCGATGACGACCGGCAAGCTGATGGGCATGCCAGTGACCGCAAGCGCGACGATAGCGCCGCCGATCGACAGCGGCAGTGAGAACAGGATCGTCACCGGCTGCAGGAACGAGCCGAACAGCAGCACCAGCACGGCGAAGACCATCATGAGGCCAGCGCCCATGGCCTTGGCGAAGCTGTCGAATACCTCGACCATGATCTCGGCGTCGCCGAACTGGCGGATCTCGACGCCTGCCGGCAGCGACTTGGCGGCCGGCTGCTTCAGCACCGCGTCCAACGCCTTGCCGAGCGGCGTGCTGCCGATCAGATCGGCGCCGATCAGCACGCGGCGCTGGCGGTCGTAGCGATCGATCGACGTCGGCCCCTGATTCATCTCGAACGTGGCGACAGTGGAGAGCGGCACGGCGGTGCCCTGGCCAGCAACCCCGGTGGCTACTTTGAGCTGTTCGAGTGCCGAGCGATCGCTGCGCGCCGTCTCGTCGAGTTGCACGCGAATCGGGATCTGGCGGTCGCCGATGTCGAACTTGGCGAGATTGGCACCGACGTCGCCGATGGTGGCGATGCGGACGGCCTCGGAGATTGCGTCCGTTGAAACGCCGAGCTCGGCGGCGATGTCGGTGCGTGGCGAGACGATCAATTCGGGGCGGTCAAGCTCAGCGGTCGAGACGACGTTGTTAAGCAGGGCGTTGCCGTCGGCGCCGGTTACCTTACGCGCCTGGCTGGTGAGATCAGCTGCGACACGGTTGACGGCGGCGCCGTCGCGCCCGGCAACAACGATCGAAAACTGACGCTGGCCGTTGTCCTGCAGGAACCAGAAGCGGATATCCGGCTGGCTGGTCAGATCGCGGCTGATCGCTTCCTTGATCTGCGCCTGGGTTTGCTTGCGCTTGTCCTTCGGCACCATGTTGATGATCAGCGTCGCCTTGCGCGCCTCGGCACCGGAGCCGAGCAGGTTGCCGCCGTTGACGAAGACCGATGTGACCTCGGGGCGCTTGCGGATGACCTCGGTGATGCGTGCCGTAGCCGCACGGGTGTCGTCGACACGGGAGCCGGGTGGCAATTCGACACCGAGCAGCATGCGGCCGGAGTCCTCGGCCGGGATGAAGCCGGAGGGCAGCAGGAAGAATGAGCCAACCGAGCCTGCGAACATCGCGAGCCCTAGTGCCACCGACTTGTACCGGTTGATCACCGACCAGTGCACGAGCCGCGTATAGGCCTCGAGCAGCCGACCTTCCTTTTCCGCATGGTGCGTTTCGCGCATGAAGTAGGCGGCGAGCATCGGCGTAACGAGCCGCGCGACGAGCAGTGAAAAGATCACGGCCGATGCGACGACCAGGCCGAACTGCTTGAAATACTGGCCCGCGATACCGCCCATGAAGCTGACCGGCGTGAACACGGCGACGATGGTGAACGTGATCGCAATGACGGCGAGGCCGATCTCGTCGGCGGCTTCGAGCGCAGCGCGGTAGGGCGATTTGCCCATGCGCGTGTGGCGCACGATGTTCTCGATCTCGACGATGGCATCGTCGACGAGGATGCCGGTGACGATGGTGATCGCGAGCAGGCTGACGAGATTGAGCGAGAAGCCCATCAGGTCCATAGCCCAGAACGCCGGGACGATGGACAGCGGCAGCGCGATCGCGGCGATTACGGTCGCCCGCCAGTCGCGCAGGAAGAGGATGATGACGATGATGGCGAGCACGGCGCCCTCGATCAGGCTCTTCATGGTCGAGTCGTAGGCGCCCTTGGTATAGCCGGTGGTGGTGTCGATCAGCGTGATTTCGACGCCGGGGTTGTCCGTGCGGAGTTTGACGAGTGCCTTCTCCACCTCGGCGTAAACGACGGTGTCGCTGGCGCCCTTGCCGCGCGAGATCGCGAACGCAACCACCGGCTCGCTGTTGAGCTCGGCGAACGTGCGGCGTTCCGCGTAGCCGTCGACGACGGTGCCGAGCTGGTCGAGCCGCACCTTGCGACCCTTCGGCAGCGTGATCATCGTCTCGGCCAGATCCCTCAGCGTCTGCTTGCCGGCGAGGGTGCGGATGGCCTGCTCACGGCCGGCGATTTCGCCGCGGCCGCCAGCGAGGTCGACGTTGGTTGCGCGCAGCTGCCGGTTGACGTCGCCAGCGGTCACGCCGAACGCCAGCAGCCGGTCCGGATCGAGGGCGACGCGGATCTCGCGCTCGACGCCGCCGATGCGGACGATCTGACTGACGCCGCGGACACCCTGCACTGCGCGCACCACCACGTCATCGACGAACCAGGACAGCTCCTCGATGGTCTTAGCGGACGCCTTGGCGCCGTAGGTTAGGATCGGCAAGCCTTCGATCTCGAGCCGCTGGATGATCGGCTCCTCGATGGTGCGCGGCAAGTCCGTGCGGACGCGCGAGACGGCATCCTTGACGTCGTTGAGGGCGCGATCCTGGTTGGTCTCGAGGCGGAATTCGATGGTTGATTGCGACGTGCCCTCGGTCACGACCGAGGTGATATGCTTGACGCCACTGACGCCGGCGATGGCGTCCTCGATCTTCTTTGTCACCTGGGTTTCGAGTTCGGAGGGCGCGGCGCCCGACTGGTAGACGCGCACCTGCACCAGGGGAACGTCGATGTTTGGGAACCGCGTCACGGGCAGCTGCTTGAAGCTGACGTAACCGAGCGCCATCACCACCATGAACAGCACCAGCGACGGCACCGGATGCCGAATCGACCAGGCGGAGATGTTCCAGTTCATCGGCGAACTCCTTCAGTCTTTCCGGCTGGGGCAATCGTTGCGTCAACCGCGGGTTGTCCACCGGCGACGGCAATCGGGAATAACTTTCGCAACGCTAAAGCAGCGCTTCAGCCGGCTTCACTGGTACGGCGGTGCTCAGGCAAGACGGCGCGGACACCGTCACCGTCGCGCAGGAACGTACCGGATTTGGCGACGATGAGATCGCCTTCGGCCAGGCCCTCGCGGACCTCGACCTGGCCGCCGTTCTCGAGGCCGAGCTTCACCTTGCGCGTGCGCACGACGCCGTCCGCGATCACCTGTACGCTGGCCCCGTCCTGGCCGTAGAGCAACGCGCTCGCGGGGATCGCGATGCCGCGGCTCCTGGCGGTTTCGACGACGCCGCGCGCGAAACCGCCGATGCGGAGCGCCGGATTGTCGCCGAGAAAGATGCGGACACGTCCGAGACGCGTCGCCTTATCGATTTCCGGCGAGACGATCCGGATCTTGCCAGTGACAGCCGTGCCACCCGCGATCGTCACTTCGGCCGGCTGGCCTTCCTTCAGCTTGGCGACGCGCGATTCCGTGACCTCGGCGTCGAGTTCGATCTCGCCCTTGGCGATAACGCGAAACATGGCGTCGCTGGCGCCGGCAGCGTAGCCGCCGATCCGCACCAGGCGCCGGCTGATGATGCCGTCCGCCGGAGACATGATCTCGGTGCGGCTGCGGCGCCAGGAAATTTCGCGGCGCTGCGCCTCGAGCTGGGCCTTGTCGGCCTCGGCAACCTTCAGACCGTCACGAGCAGAAGACAGTGCCGCAGTGGCCGACTTCGCGGCGGACTCGCGTTGCTCCATGCCGCTCTCAGAGAGATAGCCGGACTTGGTCAGCGGCTTGCCGCGGTTGTAGGCGCCTTGCGCCTCGACGAGCTTGGCATCAGCCGACAGAATGGCGCTCTGAGCTTGTGCGATGGCGGCAGTGGCACGCGCGATCGAGGCTGCGTTCTGCGCCATTTGCGCTTCGAGCGTATCGGTGACGAGGCGCGCCAGCACCTGGCCCTTCGTCACCCGGTCGCCTTCGTCGGCCAAAACCTCGACCACGCGGAGGCCCTCGACCTCGGGGCCGATCAGGATTTCCTCGCGCGGCACCAGCGTGCCGGTGACCGTCACGGTCTCGATGAAGTCGGCGAGCTTGGCGCGGGCAGCCGTCACCATGATCGGCGGCGGCCCCTTGTCGATCGATCCAGTGATCGTCGCGCCCGGCTTGCCGACCAGTGGCAGGTGGCCGGTAGCTGCAACGAAGGCAAGAGCCGCAATGATCGTGGCGGCGGCGGGCACGAGAATTTTCGTTTTCATCTTGCGACCTCGTGCAGTTGAGCCGGGCCATTGGCTAGCGCGGAAGGGGCGATGCCGGTCGGGCGAAGCTGTGAACCGAATACGGCGATGACGGCGGGCAGGACCAGCTTCGCGTCGAAATTCGGATCGGTGGCACGGCGCCAGAACAGGCCGTCGCCAATGGTGACGAACACGTTGGCGAGTGACGGAATGTCGAGGACGGGATCGATACGACCCTCGTCCTTCAGGCGCTGGAACAGCGTCAGGAAGCTCTCGTGGACAAATCGGTCGACGGAACGAAAGATTTCGCCGACGCGGGGGTTGCGGGTGGATTCGAGGCCGATCTCGATGCACATCAAGCGCTTGTGGGCCGGCTCTTCGACGAAGTAGTGTTCGCCGACCTGGGCCAGGGCTTTCAAGAAGTCAGGCGCGGCGGAGAGCAGTTCAAAGCGCTTCTGGAACTCAGCCCGGTCGCGTTCAGCGATGCCGGAGATCAGCGCTTCCTTGCTGTCGAAGTAGACGTAAAGCGCGCCTGGGCTGACGGCCGCCTCCTTGCAGATGTCCTGCATCGTGGTGCGGTGGAAGCCCTGGCGCGAAAAGCACAGTTCCGCCGCGTCCAGGATGTGTTCCCGGCGGAGGCGCTGCGTATCTGGTTTCAGGCGGGGCATGCGGCATGGTCTCGGATGGGCCGTCTCGGATCGGTCTGGACGCGACAGGTACTTATGCTGCGTAGCGGCATAAAAAACGAATACTCATTCTTTTTGTCGAGTTTAAGGCGGAAGTCAATACGACTTGCGATGGAAGGTGCGGCGTGCGTCTATTAGGTAATCGCGTTTTACGTTGCTTAGTTCGCCACCGAACTGGCGTCCGACCCGCTCGGGATGAGTGAGTTGAGCCATAGCGATCTCCACACGCCCAGATAGCAACATTCTTTCCAGGTACGTCATGATCGATCACATCTCCATCGGCGTCCGGGATTTGGCGTTAAGCGCCGGGTTCTACGAGGCCGTGCTGGCGTCACTCGGGCTCCAGCGCCTCGTCGACCGGCCGGCGACGGTCGGGTTCGGCAAGACGTATCCGGAGGTTTGGCTCAACGCCCGGCCCGGGATGCCACCGGTTGCCGATGATACCGGCATACATGTTTGTCTGCGGGCACGGTCGATCGAAGCCGTGGATGCGTTCCATCGGGCTGCGATCGCCAACGGCGGCAAAGACGATGGCGCACCTGGCATGCGGGCGGCGGCGATGGTGTCCTACTACGGCGCCTTCGTGCGCGACCTGGACGGAAACCGCATCGAGGCGATGACGGTGCCATCGCAGATCTGAGGCGGACTTACAGCCAGCCGTATCCACGCGCCGGATGTGCCAGTGGGCACCCGAAGGCGCACAACCATTGGACGCGGCTACGAAACCTGCTTACGTTTTGGCCGTCAGGTTGCGTGCAGGTTTCGTGGAGGGTCCCTAAATGACGACGCCCAAGACCGAATTCTCGATGTCGCGGCGCAATGCGCTGCTCGGTGCAGCAGCAGTTGGTGGCGCCAGTATAGTTGGCTGCAATAGCAGCCCGGCGGACGCGAAGGCGCCACTGCTCACGACCCAGAGCCCCTACTTTTACCGTTTCAATCACGGCAAGATGCAGGTGACGATGGTATCCGACGGGCCGCTACCACTTGGTGACCCATCGACCAACTTCCTCGGCGCGTCGAAAGACGAAATCAGCAAGCTGCTGACCGACAACTTCCTATCGCCGACCAACGTCGTGCTGGAGCAGAACTCGCCCGTGGTGAATACCGGAACCAACCTCGTGCTGTTCGACACCGGCATGGGCACGCAGAAGATGTTCGGGCCGCAGACCGGCCGCTTGCTGCAGAGCCTGCGCGAAGCCGGCATCAGCCCGCTGCAGATCGACTCGGTCGTGATCACGCACGCCCACATCGATCATATCGGCGGCATGGTGGATGCGGCAAACCGGCGTCTATTCCCGAATGCCAAAGTCTATATGAGCCAGGCCGATTTCGATTTCTGGACGGACGAGAAAAAGCTCGCCGATCCGAAGTCGAAGGATTTCGTGGCGCATGCCCGGAAAAACCTGCTGCCCTATCGCGACCGCATCACCTTCATCAAGGACGGGCAGGAGTTTTTGCCGGGCATCACGGCCATGGCAGCGCCGGGCCATACGGTCGGGCACATGATCTACATGCTGACGAGCGAGGGCAAGTCGACGTGCTTCGTCGGCGATCTGACGCACCATCAGGTGTTGCTGGTCGAGAAGCCGCGGCTGGAATTTGCCTACGACACCGACCCGAAACAGTCGGCCGCGACGCGCGTCAAGTATCTCACCATGTTCTCGGAAAAGAGGATCCCGATCCTGGCCTACCATTTCCCGTGGCCGGGCTACGGCTATCTGTCGAAGCAGGGCGACGGTTTCCGCTATCACGCAGCGCCGATGGAGATCGTGACGATCCCGCCGAAAAAGAGTTAATGCGTGCGCCTTCGGTTTCCCAAGTCGGAAAACCGGCGCGTGGATAAGGAGTCGTTGGTGAACACCCTGAACACCAGCCGGCGCATGTCAGCCGGCGCATTGCGTACCCGGGATCTTTCGTGTCAAGTACCGCTTGAGCATTGCGCGGAAGATCCCGGATCTGATCGGCTTCGAAGGCCGCGCTGTCTGGGACACCATCGCGTTACAGGTCAGAGGCTGTGGGCGAAGCGAAGCAGCGCTGCGCGCCTGATTGGAGACTGAGATGGCCAAAAAACCCAAAGTCGCAGTGATTGGGACGGGTGGCACAATCACGGCTATGTCGGGTAACGGCCCGCTCGACCTCTACGAGTACACGGCGACCGGCAAAATGCTGGAAGCCGACCAGCTGGTCGACAAGTTCCCCGAGGTGCGCAACGTCGCCGAGATCATTCCGGTGCGCTTCAAGGCGGTGCCATCGACGGCGGTGGCGTTCCCCGAGTGGAAGCAGGTGGTGATCGAGGCGGACAAGGTTGTGGCCGCGCATCCAGACCTCGCCGGCATCGTCGTCCTGCACGGCACCGCGACCTTGGAGGAGACCGCCTACGCGCTCAATCTCACGGCGAAGGTCAAGGTGCCGATCGTCGTGGTCGGCGCGCAACGACCAGCAAGCGCCCTCTCGACCGATGCGGGCTTGAACCTCGTCAACGCGGTGCGCACGGCGGCTTGCCCCGAAGCGCGTGGCATGGGCGTTCTGGTCTGCCTCAACGACGAGATCCAGGCCGCGCGCGAGGTGACGAAAACCTCAACCGCGCGCTTGCAGACGTTCCGTTCGCCGGACTTTGGCGTGCTGGGCCAAGCCGACGGCGACTCGATCAACTTCTACCGGAAGCCCTTGCGCCGCGGCGCGCCGGATACCGAGTTCGATATCCGCACGCTCGATGCGCTGCCACGCGTCGACATCGCCTACTCGTATGCCGGCAACGATGGCGCGGCGACTCGGGCGTTCATTGCTGATGGTGCGAAGGGCATCGTCGCGGCCGCGTTCGCGCCGGGCATGCTGGCGCCGGTCGAAATGGAGGCGATGAAGGCGGCGGTGGCGGCCGGCGTGGTGGTGGTGATTTCATCTCGTGCCGGATCGGGGCGCACGTTCGCGTCGAGCAAGATCGTCAGTGCCGGGTTCATCAACGCCGACAACCTGACCCCGCAGAAGGCCCGCATCCTGTTGGCGTTGGCGCTGACCAAGACCAGCGACCCCGCGGCGATCAAAAAGATGTTTGCGACGTATTGAAGGGGTTCTTACTGACCCTTCGGTTGCCCACTGGCGCAACCGGGCCGTTTTGTTGGCCCTTCGGTTGCCCACTGGCGCAACCGGGCCGTGGATATGGGTATGTACTGGATGGCGCCTACGCTGGGCTCATGTGCGTTCTGGACAGGGCGTCCGCGAACTCGTAATCGTTCGGCGCGAATTGTGCCCTTCACTCTGTGACCCCGCGCCCGCATGCAAGCACCTCACAGCCGCACCGCCTACGAGCTTCTCCTGGAGCAAGCGCACCGTGCGCCCGACCGGCCGGCGGCGCTGACTCTGATGGGCGGGATCAGCTATGCGGAGCTGGCGGAGCGAGCGTCATGCATTGCCGCGCATTTGCGGGCTGACGGCATCACGCGCGGAAACCGGGTCGGGCTGCTGGCCAGCAATCGCATCGAGTGGCTGGAGGTCTTCTTCGGCGCCACGGCTCTCGGCGCGACGCTGGTGCCGTTCAGCACGTGGTCGACGGCGGCGGAGCTGGATTTTCTGCTGCGGGATGCCAAAGTCGATGTGCTGTTCGCGATGGCACGGCAAGGCGATCGTGATTTTGCTGCCGATCTGGCCGGGCTGCATGCCGCCGATCCGCACGTTTTGCCGCGCCGCGTGGTGCTGCTCGACAGTGCCGCGCTGGCGGGTGCGCCATTCGAGAGCTACGCGCGCTTCGCGGAGGGACCACCACTCGGCGAATTGCCACCGGGGACGAGTGCGAGTGCCGCCGACCCGATGGTGATCCTGTATACGTCCGGGTCCAGCAACCGGCCGAAAGCGGTTCCGCTCGACCATTACGCGGTGATCGAGAACGGTTTCAACATCGGCGAGCGGCAGGGGCTGATGCCCGGCGACAGGGTACTGGTGTCGATCCCGCTGTTCTGGTCGTACGGCATCGCCAACGCGCTGCCGGCGACGATCAGCCATGGCGCGACGCTGGTGTTGCAGGAGCGTTTCGAGCCGGGGGGCGCGTTGGATCTCATCGAAAAACATGGGTGTACGGCGCTCTACACGCTGCCGGCGATGACCAACGCGCTGACAGCGCATCCCGCATTCACGCCGGAGCGCACGCGGACACTGCGTACGGGTGTTACGATCGGCGCGCCGCAGGATGTGCTGAAGGCGGCGCAGGTACTCGGCGCGCGGGAGATCTGCAACATTTACGGCAGCACGGAATCCTACGGCAATTGCTGCGTCACGCCGCACGATTGGCCACTGGAAAAGCGCGCCGCGAGCCAAGGGCCACCGTTGCCGGGCGTGACGTTGCGGACTGTGCATGCCGAGACGGGTGCATCGTGTGGCGTCGGCGAAGTGGGCCAACTCGAGGTCAAAGGCTATCTCACGCGCGGCTATGCCGGCGACAGCGCCAAGCACAACGCCGAGGTGTTCACGGCGGATGGCTACTTCAAGACGGGCGACCTCGGCCACCTCTCGGCCGAGGGATACTTGAGCTACGCGGGGCGCAGCTCCGAAATGATCAAGCGCTCCGGCATCAATGTGTCGCCAGCCGAGGTCGAGGAGGTGTTGCAGCAGCACGTCGACGTGGGCCTGGCCGGCGTCACGGGGCTTGCCGACGCCGAGAAGGGCGAGATCATCGTCGCGTTCGTGATCGCGCGGGCGGGGCGCACGCTTGATGTCGCGAAGCTGACGGCGCATTGCCGCGACAAGCTTTCGCGCTACAAGATCCCGGATCGCTTCGAGGTGTGCGAGGCGCTGCCATTGACGCCGACTGGAAAACTGATGCGGCGGGAGTTGAAGGCGCTGGCTCAGCGCTCTTCTCCCCTCCCATGAGTTTCGTCATTGATGACGACGCCCACCCCGTACTTTCGCCCACCCCTGGCTCCTCCCCGCGTCGTGGCGTAGCCGCACCTTCGGCACGACGGCGAGGGGAATTGCAACAGAACAGGAGACTCCCATGCGCGCCGTGCTGTGCCGGACACTCGGGAATACCGCCGATCTGAAGGTGGAGAACGTGCCGGCGCCGGCGCTCGGTAATAGTCAGGTGCGCATCGGCGTGAAGGCGGCGGGCGTCAACTTCCCCGACATCCTGATGGTCGAGGGCAAGTACCAGGTGAAGCCCGAGCTGCCGTTCATTCCGGGTCTCGAGGTGGCGGGCACCGTGCTCGAGTGCGCCGCCGGTGTGACTCACGTGAAGCCGGGTGACCGCGTGTTGGCGTTCGCGAGGAAGGGCGGCGGCTTCGCGGAGGAGGTGGTGCTGCCCGCCGCGATCGTCACGCCGATCCCGGACAGCATGGACTTCGTCACGGCGGCGGCGTTCCCGGTCGCCTATGGCACCGCGCATTTCGCGCTGGAATATCGCGGCAATCTGAAGAAGGGCGAGACGCTGGTGGTGCTCGGTGCCACGGGTGGCGTCGGCATTGCCGCGATCGAGGTCGGCAAGCTGATGGGCGCGCGCGTGATCGCGGCAGCGGGCGGCGCCGACAAGCTCGCCATCGCCAAACAACACGGCGCCGACGAGGTGATCGACTACCGCGCCGAAAATCTGCGCGACCGCGTGCGCGAGTTGACCGACGGCCGGGGCGCCGACGTGGTGTTTGATCCGGTCGGCGGGGCGGCGTTCGACGCCATGGTGCGCGCGATCGCGTGGGAGGGACGTATTCTCGTGATCGGCTTTGCCTCGGGAGACATCCCGAAAGTCGCAGCCAATCTGGTGCTGGTGAAGAACTTCTCCGTCATCGGCGTCGTCTTCGGCGAGCAGAGCTGGCGTTATCCGAACAGTTCTCGCGAGCGGCTTGGGCGATTGCTGCGGCATTACGCCGAGGGCGCGTTCAAGCCGCGGGTGTGGAAGACCTACCCGATCGAAGAGACGCCAGCGGCGCTGGCCGACATGACGGCGCGCCGCGTGACGGGGAAGATGGTGCTGACGGTGTGAGGGGTGGGGGCGCGTTCCCTCTCCCCGATGCCAGCACGACTTCATACTCGTTCCCGGCATGATCAACCGCCACGGTCGCTTTTGGCGCGTTGCTGCCATCGCACAACCATTCGTGTGTCATCATCGGGCTTGTCCCGATGACCCATCGCGCTGCAAGTTCAGGCGGTGATGGAGGGCACGCAGATGACTGGATTCACATACTTGGTCTACATCCTCGCGAGCAAGCCGTACGGTACGCGAACGCGAGAACCCGCATTGGGGAGACCTCTACCCCGCGCTGCTGGCGTTGCCGGGCAATCGTGTCGCCGATATACGCGGAGCGATGGGTCATCGGGCTGATACCCGCGCACCGCTGTCCCCCGCCGCCGCCAGCCCCGCTCTCCTCTCCTCTCCTCTCCTCTCCTCTTCTCCACCTCTACTCCCGCCGCATCCGCAAGCGCCGTACCCGCGTCATCTGCAACTTGTCCCGATAACATACCGGGAACGCGAATCGAGATGTGGCTGACCAGCCACGCATCCGATGTCAATGGCGGTCGTAACGGGTCGCCGGACTTGTGAAGCCAAAACAGCCCATTGTATGTTCCCTCTCGTCAGGCACGAGATGTGGCGAGCGTTGTCCGCCACAGTGTTGCGTGCCTTTGCTTGTCAGCGCGTTTTGTAACGCCTTCCTGCTGCAAGCTCGAGCGTCAGCGTCTTGTTCGCCGCTCGTCCCTAGTCCTCAGCGTCAGCCAAAGTTTCTGCGTTCGTCACCGGCATGTCGGGAGTCCGTTCGTTGCTGCGCGCTCTAAGCGCGCGCCGATGGATTCCAGTCGTTTCCGGTCGTTTGTCGGAGTCTGCCTTGTGCAGGCTCTGTCGTGCTTCTGCCATTAGGAGCAGTGCATGTCTTGGAACGATGAACGGGTCGAGCTTCTGAAAAAGCTCTGGTCCGAAGGCCTCAGTGCCAGCCAAATCGCCGGCCGTATCGGCTCGGTTACCCGCAATGCCGTCATCGGCAAGGTGCATAGGCTCGGGCTTTCGGGCCGCGCCACCACCTCGCGCATGAAGAGCCACCGGCCGCGGCCGCGCGCCAACCCGGTGCGGAAACTGGCCAAGCCGAAATTCGCAAACGTCGGTAATACGGCGGTGCGCAATCTGTTCCAGAGCGACGCAACCGAGCCTTACGTGCCGCCAGTCGAGGAGCTGGTGATCCCGCTCGCCGAGCGCAAAACGATCCAGACGCTGCTCGAGACGCACTGCCGCTGGCCAATCGGCGATCCGCAAGAGGCGGACTTCCATTTCTGCGGCAAGAACAAGGTCACGGGCCTGCCGTACTGCGAATTCCATGCGCGCCGGGCCTTCCAGCCGCCGCAGCCGCGGCGTGGCAACGGCAGCGCGAACTATCGCCGCGACATCTTCCGCCCGGCGTTGGCGCCGGTCGAAGGGGGCGTCGACGGTGCCTTGCAAGAGGTTGCGCCGAAGACAGAAGAGCCGGCGGACGCCTGAGCGTTGCGCAACAGTTAACGCATCAGTTTTCGGGGGGACTGCGGGTCGAGCTGCGGGGGTGGCTCGATCCGATGGGTGGGAAGAAAACCGGAGGTGCCTCGGCGCTTCCGGTTTTTTCGTTCGGCGGCTGCGCGTCGGCAACCTTGCTTACGGGTGGCGTTTGCGTGGCCGATGGCACTCAGCCAAAGTGGCCGTCCGTATCCGGCGTCTGTATGATGGATCCCATGAGCAAGTCCAAGAAGTCGGCCGAGCAAACCCCGAAGATGGCGCCGAGGATTCCGGGCATCGAGGCGTTCGATCTCGACGATGCCAAGCTGCCTGCGGCAATCGCGGACAAGGCGTTCGCCAGCGGCGGGTATCCCTACGACAGGAAAATGAAGCGCGACGCGTTCGAGACCGAGCTGCTGGCGTTGCAGATCGAGCTGTTGAAGTTGCAGGCGCACGTGATCAAGACGAAGCAACGTCTGGTCGTCGTTTTCGAGGGACGGGATTCCGCCGGCAAGGGCACGTGCATCGGGCACCTGCGCGAGCATCTCAATCCCAGGTCCGCCCGCGTGGTTGCGCTTCCGAAGCCAACCGAGACCGAGCGCGGGCAATGGTATTTCCAACGCTACGCGGTGCATCTCCCGGCAGCCGGCGAGATCGTGCTGTTCGACCGCTCCTGGTACAACCGCGCCGGCGTCGAGCGCGTGATGGGTTTTGCGACGCCAGACCAGATCGCCAACTTCCTGCGCGAGGCGCCCGAGTTCGAGGGCATGCTCGTGCGCGACGGGATCCGCTTCATCAAGATATATCTGGAAATCGGCCGCGAGATGCAAATTACGCGATTTCACGAACGACGGCACGATCCACTGAAGCAGTGGAAGATTTCCGACATCGATATCGCAGCGATGTCGAAGTGGGCCGAGTACACGGCGGCGAAAGAGGAAATGTTCCGCTTCACGCACACCGCCGTGGCGCCGTGGACCATGATCCTCGCCAATGATCAGCGGCAAGCGCGACTCGAGGCAATCCGGCTGGTGCTCAACGGGATTGCCTACGAGGGACGCGACAACAAGGCGGTCGGCCGGGCCGACGAACGGATCGTCGGGTCGGGTCCGGAGTTTTTTTACGGCCGCGGATAGCAGTGGCAACGGCCGGGTGTCTCATACCGGCGAGCAAAATGTTCGACCTGTCATCGACCAGCCAGGCGCCGGTATCGCTTTTACTTTGCGCCATCCGACTCCCCTGCAGGGAGCCGGCCGGATGACGCGGGCAGCGGCGAAGCACAGGTCGAACAATCTGCACAATGGTATCAGCGCTGTTTTTCGACCGGCGGCAGCGGCTTCGGATTGAGACGTTCCAGGCGGCTCTTGGCAATTGCCGAACCGAGACGTGCGGCTTCGGCATAGTACTCGGTCGCCTTGATGGGATCGGCGATGCCCGGCGGTACCAGGAACTTCTGTAACTCGATCGGATCGTAGGTTTTGCCAAGCTCTGCAAGAGCGTCCGGATTCTTGGCCTTGACCAGAGGATCCAGGACAGCCCGCGCGCTTTGGAAGTTGCCGATGCGCAGGTAGGACTCGGCCTGATCGATGACCGCAGCGATGCCTTGCGGCGTGGCCGGCACCGGCTGCACCGCACGCAGGGGAGCTGCTGCTGGCGATTCCGGCGAACGGCGACCGGAGGACGTCGGGCGGGACTCCTGCGGGCTCGTGGGCGCAGCTATAGCGCTTGGAGGGGACACCTCAACAGACGGTGGCTTTGGCGGCGCCGCCTCGACCCGCGGGGCGGCGACCGAAGCGAACGGCGGCTCGGCACTGACGACGCGGGGTTCGGGGCTCGGCGCAAGTGGGCGCGGCGCTTCCTTCGGTGCGTAGACGATCGGCGCCGTTTGCTGCGTGATGGGCGCGCGGGCCGCCACCTTCTCGAACGGTAGCTCGACGGAGCGATCGGTGGCGCGAACAACGACCGGTTTTTCTTTGCGCGCGCTGACTTTGCGCACCGGCGGCGCTTCGTCGGTGTAGGATTTGGACGACAGCAGCCGCGATGGGATCGGCCGCAGGTCGCCTGGGAAATCGTCCCGGCCACTGCAACCGGTCAGCAGCGCCGCGGCGCCGATACCGATCAAGAACGCGGCGGGGCTACGAAGGCTCGGGAACTTGCTGTTTTTCATGGGCGATGCACAACCAAAAGCGATGCGCCCGCCACGATGCTCAACAGACGGTGACGGCCATCCGAAGATGGCCGACAAACGTTACGTTCGATTTAAGAGTTGTGCCGATTTGGGGCGGTGATGTCCCCCGGATGTGGGCGCGGAGCACGGTGTCAGACCCTTGCCCAGGGTGGGCATGGTGTCAGACCCTTGGGTCTGACACCGAATTCACTGACGATCAGGTGATCGGCTTCTCGTCGTCCCAGACTTTTTCCGGCATCGGCAGACCGGCCCACATGTCGGGCCCTAGCGGATCCTTCGGCTTCACGCCGACGAAGTCCTCGAGGATCATCATCATCTGCCGGGTGTGCTGGCCGGCGTGCCACGTCGTCCGCTCGAGGAAATCGTGCAACGACTGCTCGCCGTAGTAGACGTCCGCGTGCACGTCGTATTCGAGGTGCGGGCCTTGCGTCTGCCACCAGGCGCTGAACCGCTTCTGCACGTCGGCGCCGTAGGCGAGAATTGCCGCCTTGCTGTCAGCACCCTTCGGCGCATTGCGGTTGTAGGCGCCCTGGACCAACCCCTTGCCGTCGACAACCAGCTCCAGCCAGGCGTCGATGACGTTGAACGTGTGCCACGCCAGATTGGCGAAGCTGCGCGGGCGGCCGGGCACTTGGCCCTGCATCTTCTCCTCCGGCAACTGGCCGAAGAAGCGTTGCTCTGCCGTCAGGATGACGTCGATGCGCCGCGCCAACTCCGCCGGCGACAGCATTGTCTGTTCGCCGAGCTCGATGCCGGCGACACGGGCCACATCGCGCAGGATCTGGCCATTCGCCCATTCCAGCCCACGGGTCACGACCGGCACCATCTTGATACCGAAAGGCGACAACTCGTCCCACGCGCTCTTGTCTTCGAGCACGTTGCGGGAAAGGAACGGGATATTGTGCTTACCAAGGAACTCCTTGGTTCGGAGGCAGCTGGTTCAGCCAGGGTGCCAGTAGACGCGGATCGCGCCGTCGGCTTGCGTGGGGGTCATGTTCGGTCTCGCTCACCAAATCAACTCGTCCGAAGCTAGCCGCAATCATGGGCTCGGGGAAGCGAAAGATTGCCGCCACACACTAACGCCAAATTCCGGGCCTGAGCAGCGCCAACAGCAGCGCCGCAAGACCGACCAGCGCTGCACCGCCGAATGTGGTCTCGAACCCCGCCAG
>JANLQP010000249.1:0-4399 GCA_031367895.1 Hyphomicrobiales bacterium | reverse complement strand
CCGCGAGGGGCGTCACGGCCTGGAGGTGCAACTCCCCGGCGGCAGCTGGATCGGTTGCGGCCGGAACTGTTCTGATACGCTCCGCCGCCAGTCCGTCGACTTCTGGGAGAACCAGGCGAACGGCCCGGACAAGGGCCGCGGTTACCTGAGCTGGGGCCGCTCGTTTTGAGGCAGGGCCTGTCGCCGAAATAAAATTCGTTTGTCATGGTCGGGCTTGTCCCGACCACCCATGGCTCCACCGACTCGGCGCCGACAGTGCGCTGTGACGCTTTAACAAAAATCACTGCTCGTGAACGCCGCACCATAGGTCCTCGGGACGAGCCCGAGGATGACACCCGTGTGTGTTTGACAATTGTCGAAGCCCGCCCGCCCCCCTCACACGATGAACGGGTTGCTTTCGCGTTCGGCGCCGAAGCTGCTCGGCTGACCGTGGCCGCAGATGAAGGCGACGTCGTCGCCGAGCGGCAGCAGCTTCGTCTTGATGTTCTTGATCAGCGCATCGTGGTCGCCGTAGGGGAAATCGGTGCGCCCGATCGAGCCCTGGAACAGCACGTCGCCGACGAGCGCGAACCGTTGGCCACGGTGGAAGTACACGAGCGAGCCCGGAGAATGGCCGGGGCAATGGAAAATCTCGAAATCGTTGCCGGCGATCGTGAGCGTATCGCCTTCCGTCAGCCAGCGGTCCGAGGTGGCGTTGGCCATGCCGGTCAGGCCATAGCTCACGCATTGCGCCTCGACACCCTGCATCAGGAATTCGTCGTCCTGATGCGGTCCCTCGACCTTGACCCCAAGCGTCTTAGCCAGTTCAGCCGCGCCGCCGACGTGGTCGAGATGGCCGTGCGTCAGCACGATTTTCTCGACCTTCATGCCGATCTGCTTGATGGCGGCGAGGATCTTCGGCACGTCGCCACCGGGATCGACGACCGCGCCGACCTTTGTGGTCTGATCGAAGATCAATGTGCAGTTCTGCTCGAACGGCGTCACCGGCACGATGGCCGCCCTGAGCCCCGGGATCGACGGTACGGTTTCCGGTTTGTCGGTCATGGTGCGGGCTCCCTAGGAGTTTGAGGGCGGCGCGGGTGTCGTCACAATTTCGCGCGCCAGCCGCTTGGTAGCCGAAAGTGCTCCGCTTGTCGCGGGCGTCGTGTCGCGACTGACATCGATAGGGGTCAACGTCCACCGTTGATGCCGCCGACGCTCTGCAGCGCTTGCCAATTGTACTGATAGAGCACGAACGCCAGGAACAGCATGAACAGGCTGAACATGCCGACGGCGACGGACACCACGCAGCCCGCCGCGCAAACGAGCCCGAGGATCGCAACGGTCCGGATCGCCCACGCGGAGCCCGTGGCCGCACCGAGCAACGCCTCGAGCGTCCGCCCGCCGTCGAGCGGGAAGGCCGGCAGCAGGTTGAACGCCATCAGCCAGAAGTTGGAAATGGCGAGCGTGATGAGCGTGGCCGTGACCATCGGCTTGCCCGAGTTGATCGAGGCGACGGCCAAACGCTCGAGCCCGAGCCAGAGCGCAAGGTTCACAGCCGGCCCCGCCAGGAAGATGACCGCCTGCTTCACGGCGGACCGCGGCAAGGATCCCGCGAAGCGCGCAACGCCGCCAAGGCCGGTCAGTTCGATTTCGCGCGTTTTGACGCCGAAGGCGCGGCCGGCGAAGGCGTGCCCCAGCTCATGCAGCAGGATCGAGAGCAGCAGCCCCGCGATCACCAGCAGGCCGACCGACATGCGCTGCGGATCACCGGTCGTGAAGTACGGATAGCCGAAGAGAGCCAGCAACAGCACGAACATCATGTCGAGGTGGATCGGGATGCCGGCGATGCGGCCGATCTCGATGTGGGAGTTCATGTGTGGGGGATCCTCGATCCGGTGTGATGCCTATCCGTACCGCTCACGACGGGCCCATTCCCCGGTTGAGAAAGGTCCCCGGCTACTTTCGAGAGCTTAGTTTTGTCGGCCATTGGGAGCCGCTTGACGCAAGCCCACGCCCGGGATTTCGATGTTTACGATAAAACCCAACCTTTCAGCCGGGATTAGCGGCGGCCCCAGCGATTAATTCTTCTTCGCATTCCGCGCCGCCAGCGTGCGCAGGCGCAACGCATTGAGGCGGATGAAGCCTTCCGCGTCCTTCTGGTCGTAGGCGCCCTTGTCGTCCTCGAAGGTGACGAGCGTCGACGAATAAAGTGACTTCGGACTCTCGCGGCCGATGACCATCACATTGCCCTTGTAGAGCTTGAGCTGTACTTCGCCTTCGACGTGCTCCTGGCTCTTGTCGATCAGCGCCTGCAGCATCTCACGCTCCGGCGAGAACCAGAAGCCGAAGTAGATCAGTTCCGCGTAGCGCGGCATCAGATCGTCCTTGAGATGCGCGGCGCCTCGGTCGAGCGTGATCGATTCGATGGCGCGGTGGGCGGCGTGCAGGATCGTACCGCCTGGCGTCTCGTAGATGCCACGCGATTTCATGCCGACGAAGCGGTTCTCGACCAGATCCAGGCGGCCGATGCCGTTGTCGCGGCCGAGCTTGTTCAAGGCGGTCAGCAGCGTCGCCGGGCTCATCTTCCGGCCGTTGAGCGACACCGCGTCGCCCTTGGCGAAACCGATCGTGATGTCGGTCGGCTTGTCCGGCGCTTCCATCGGCGAGATCGTGCGCTGATAGACCATCGGCGGCGCTTCGATCGCGGGGTCCTCCAGCACCTTGCCCTCGGAGGAAGAGTGCAACAGGTTGGCGTCGACAGAGTATGGCGCGTCGTTCTCCTTGCCCTTGGCGATCGGGATGTCGTGCTGGCGCGCGAATTCGAGCAACTCGGAGCGGCCCTTGAAGGCCCACTCGCGCCACGGCGCGATGATCTTGATGCCGGGCTCGAGCGCGTAGTAGCTGAGCTCGAAGCGGACCTGATCGTTGCCCTTGCCGGTGGCGCCATGGCAGACGGCGTCTGCGCCGACTTTGCGCGCGATGTCGATCTGCGCCTTTGCGATCAATGGCCGCGCGATCGAGGTGCCGAGCAGATAAACACCTTCATAGAGCGCGTTGGCGCGGAACATCGGGAACACGTAGTCGGCGACGAACTCCTCGCGCAGGTCCTCAATGTAGATATTGGACTTCTTGATGCCGAGCTTCAACGCCTTGTCGCGTGCCGGCCCAAGCTCCTCGCCCTGCCCGAGATCGGCGGTGAACGTCACGACCTCGCAGCCGTAGGTTTCCTGCAGCCACTTCAGGATGATCGATGTGTCGAGGCCGCCCGAGTAGGCGAGCACCACGCGCTTGATCTTCGACTTGCCCGCCTTCGCCGCCATTGCTCCGCTTCCCTCGCGCTCAAAGCCAAAATTGATGGTTGGCCGCGCACTATAGGGGGCAGCGCACCCAGGACAAGAGGCGAGGCAGACGGATGTTTGCCGGCAGAAACCCGAACGCGACCTTTGTCAGGCCGGGCGCTTGCCGTTCACGACGTCCATATAGTCGTTGAGCATCTGTTCGGAAACACGACCCGGCTGGAACTGATGCGGACCAATCTCGCGCACCGGGGTCACCTCGGCGCCGGAACCGACGATGAAGCTCTCGGTGAACTTAGGCAGCTCGTCGGGCATGATGCGGCGTTCGACGACGGGCACGCCACGCGCTTTGGCGAGATCGATGATCGTCGCGCGCGTGATGCCGGCGAGGAAACAGTCGGCGATCGGCGTGTGCAGCTTGCCATCCTGTACGAAGAAGATGTTGGCGCCCGTGCACTCGGCGACGCGGCCCTGCCAGTCGTACATGAGCGCGTCGGCATAGCCCTTCTTCTCGGCGCGATGCTTCGAGATCGTGCAGATCATGTAGAGGCCGGCGGCCTTGGCGAGGGCCGGGATGCAGGCCGGGTCGGGCCGGCGATAGTCGGCGATATCGAGGCGGATGCCGCGCATGCGCTCGGCCGGGTCGAACATCGACGGCCAGTTCCAGGTGGCGATGGCGACGTGGATCGGGTTCTGCTGGGCTGCGACCGCCATCATCTTCTCGCCGCCGCGCCAGGCAACCGGACGGATATAGCGATTGCCGCCGCCGTTCTTGGCCAAAACCTCGGCCTTCGCCTTCTCGAGTTCATCGATCGAGTAGGGGATCTTGAAGTCCATGATCTCGGCTGAGCGATGCAAACGCTCGGAATGCACGCGCGACTTGAAGATGACGCCGTTGTACGCGCGTTCCCCCTCGAACACGCTGGAGGCGTAGTGCAAGCCGTGCGTCAGGACGTGAATGTTGGCGTCCTTCGATGGCATGATCTTGCCGTCGAACCAGATCAGTGGGTCGCCGAAATATTGGGTGTCGGGCGCCATCGGGTTCTCCTTTGCGGGCGGCATGCGCGCTTTTGCAACCGAACAGCTGGACAACCGAACAGCTGGACAAACGAACAGCTGGA
>JANLQP010000075.1:0-13863 GCA_031367895.1 Hyphomicrobiales bacterium | reverse complement strand
AGGGCAGCGAGTTGAAATCGCGGGACACGGCCAAGGATTGGTTGGCGGGCGGTGCGGCAGCACCGAGTTTCCGCAGCGCCAGCTGATACGTTCGGTGCGCTGGCCTGTGGCTGGCGGTCGGCCAGTTTCAATCTCGAATGGCGTGACGGGCCACTCATTGCCCTGGTGATGGGCGTGGAACATGATCAGCCATCGACGTGCTCCGAGGCGCTGGCTTGACCGCTATCACGCTGCTGGAAAGTCGGCGCTTCTTGTGGTGGGTTGTGGCCAACGTTGTCGAAAACGCGCCGTTCATACTGCCCGGTGAAGAATTTGTTGTGGCCGAGTGATATCGCCGGTGGATTTACATCCATCGACAGCTCCATGAATATGGCAACCACGAAGTTGACGGAGGCGCGCGATGCTGACGGGTCATCTTGCACTTGTTTTCGCGGCAGCTTTCGCGGGGGCGGCGTTCTACATCAACTTTGCCGAGCACCCCGCTCGCCTCAAGCTCGATGACAAGAGCCTGCTCAAGCAATGGAAGCCGAGCTACGATGCCGGATACACGATGCAAGCGAGCTTGGCGGTTGTGTCCGGTGCGTTCGGTATCATCACCGCATGGATGACCAAGGACTGGCGCTGGATCGCCGGAGCGATCCTTGTTCTCGCGAACTGGCCTTACACGATGCTTGGCATCATGCCGACCAACCATAAGCTGAAGGCCATTGCGGAGAATGATGCCGGCCCGGCCTCTCGCGCCATGTTGGAGACCTGGGGACGGCTGCACTCTGTCAGGACGATGCTTGGAACGGCCGCGACAGCAGCCTACATCTGGGCGCTACATTAAAGATCGCCTGGCACACGACGACGTTCCAGACTACTGCAGATCAACCACTCGGCGTGGTCCGGTTCAATGGCCCGAGGCTAAAGACCGATGCGCGACACAAGATGCGTGGCCATGATGCGTGACCCGACTTGCACGGCGACCGAGTGCGAGCGCGCCCGGTCACACGTCATCATGACCCCGGGCAGTGGGTGTCAAGGTGCCACCACTGAGGTTTCTCTGCCAGGACGCCGGCCAGCCAGCCCCTCGACACGCTGCCGCAACGCGCTAGAACTGATCTCACCTTTCGCCATTGCATCTGCCGCCTGCGAGGACACCCATGCAAACCCGAATGCTCGGCCAGCTCTGGCCTGTCAGTGCCCTCACCCTCGGTGGCGGTGGCGTCGGCCAGCTCTGGGGACCGACCACGCGCGACGAATGCATCGCAACCGTTCGCACCGCGATCGACAGCGGCATCACGCTGCTCGACATGGCGCCGGCCTACGGCAACGGCGAGGCGGAGAGCGTCGTCGGCGCAGCCTTCGATGGCCGCCTTCCCGCCGGCATCCGGGTGACGACCAAGCATCGGCTCGGCACGCCACCTGCGGCCGAGGTCGAGGGCAATATCCTGCGCAGCCTTGATGACAGCCTTACGCGCCTACGGCTCGAGCGGGTCGACCTTTTCTTTCTGCACTCGAACATCATTCCCGACGCCTACGACGCCAGCGCCTACCAGGACCGGCCCGCAACGCGGTGGTCGACCTACATCGAGCGCTTCGTGCCCGTGTGCGAGCGGCTCGTCTCCGAAGGGCGCATCGGTGCCTGGGGCGTCACCGGCATCGGCATTCCGCAATGCATCCTGGACGCGCTCGGCCAATCGGCCCGTCCGGCGGCGGTGCAATGCATCACGAACCCGCTCGATTCGCCCGGTGAACTCAAATATTTCGCCGGACCGAGCCGCGCTCGCGAGATCATCGCCACCAGCAAAAGCAAAGGCGCCGGCGTGCTCGGCATTCGCCCGGTGCAGGGTGGTGCGCTCACCGACACGCTCGACCGTGATTTGCCCCCGACGCACGGCGTGGTCACGGACTTCCAGCGCAGCGCCGCGTTTCGCGCGCTCGCCCGCAAACTCGGCACGTCGTCGGCGGCACTCGCCCATCGCTATGCTCTGTCGATGGACGGTGTCGATACGGTCGTGATCGGCTGTAAGAACCGCAAGGAGATTCTCGAATGCGTTGCCGCTGCCGACGCCGGACCGCTCGAACCCGCCATCATGGCGGCCATCGACGCCGCCTTCGCGGCGTGAGCTGATCGTCCCAGAATCAGAGGCGTAACGGGTGCGTCCACGCTGAGCGTTGCTGCACGTCCATGCGGAGCATCTTTCCGCGATGACGACGCTTGACCTGGAACCGGATGACGACGCTTGACCTGGAACCGACGGTCTATTCTTCCCCTCGCCGCGCGTGGTGCTAGGATCGGGCCGTACCATCCCGACGAACCAACGGAGCACCCCTATGAACCTGCAAGGCAAGGCCGGCATCGTGACCGGCGCCGGGCGCGGCATCGGCAAGGCGATCGCGCTGCTGATGGCCAAGGAAGGCGCGAGCGTCATCGTCAATGACGTGGGCGCCGGCCGCGAAGGCCAGTCCACCGGCGACCGTACGGCCGACGAGGTGGTCGCCGAGATCAAGGCCGCTGGCGGCAAGGCGCTCGCCAACTTCGACTCGGTCGCCGACTACAAGAGCGCGGGGCGCATGGTGCTCGCCTGCGCGGAAACGTTCGGCAAGATCGATTTCGTGGTGAATACCGCCGGCATGCTGCGCGAACGCATGATCTGGAACATGACCGAGGAGGATTTCGACCTCGTCATTGGCGTGCACCTGAAAGGCACCTGGAACATGTGTCACCACGCGTCCAAGCTGATGCGCGGCGCCCGCCACGGCCGGATCGTGAATTTCTCCTCCGACGCCTTCAAGGGCTCGGTCGGCCAGTGCAATTACGCAGCCGCCAAGGCGGGCATCATCGGCCTGACGCGGACCATCGCGCGCGAGGCCGGCCAGTATGGCATCACCGCCAACGCCATGTGCCCGTTCGCCGCCACCCGCATGACCGTCAACGACGCCGTCATCGCCAACTGGAAGCGCCGCGTCGAGGCGGGCCTCCTGACGCAGAAGGAGTTCGAGGCGCGCATGGCGATGCCCGGCCCCGAGTACATCGCGCCGATGGTCGCCTACTTGTGCACAGATGCCGCCAAGGACGTGAACGGCCAGATCTTCCACGCCGAAAAGGGGCATTATCACACCTATCAGTACGGCGAGGTTGCCCGCTCGATCTACAAGTGGGACAACGGCGGCATGTTCACGGTGGACGAGCTGGTCGACACGATCCCGCAATCGCTCATGGCTGGTATTGCGAACGTCGCGCCGGCCAAGCCGGAGAAGGCATAACGGCGGCCGCCAAGGGGGCACAAGGCCGGGGCAGGTAAGGTCAAGCGTCCGGGCAGGCTTGACAGAATCTGCCCGGGGCCCTTTCTGGCGGGGCGGATGGCGGCGCCTATTTGGGCCGCCCCGCGACGCGAGGACCCCTGATGCGTTGCCCCTACTGCTCGGGTGAGAACACCCAGGTCAAAGACAGCCGCCCGACGGAGGAGAACGCCGCGATTCGCCGCCGGCGCATCTGTCCCGATTGCGCCGGCCGCTTCACGACGTTCGAGCGGGTACAACTGCGCGAGCTTACCATCATCAAGCGCGCCGGCCGCCGCGTGCCATTCGACCGCGACAAGCTCGAACATTCGATTGAAATCGCATTGCGCAAACGCCCGGTCGAGCCCGACCGCGTCGAGCGCATGGTCTCCGGCATCGTGCGGCAATTGGAGAGCCTCGGCGAGAGCGAGATCCCGTCCTCCGCGATCGGCGGGCTGGTGATGGAAGCCTTGAAGGGCTTCGATCCCGTCGCTTACGTGCGCTTCGCCTCGGTCTACCGCGATTTCCGCGAGGCCGCCGACTTCCACGAGGTTCTGGGCGAGATCGCGCGCGCGCCCCAGACCGTGCCCTTGACGCGCGAGGCCGACGAGGACATTGTCCGGCCGCCTGCCGCCAAGCACTGAGCGCGCGAGCTGCCCCATGTCGATCGACCGCGCCAGTTTCGACCACCAGATGATGAGCATCGCCATTCGCATGGCGCGGCGCGGCATCGGCAACACCGCACCCAATCCCGCCGTCGGCGCCGTCATCGCCGACGAGGCGACCGGTGAGGTGATTTCGCGCGGCTGGACGCAACCAGGCGGCCGTCCGCACGCAGAAAAAGAGGCGCTGCGCCGGGCCGGCGAACGCGCGCGCGGGCGCACCATGTATGTGACGCTCGAGCCCTGCGCGCATACCGGCCGCGTGCCGACCTGCGCCGATGCGCTGCTGTCGGCCGGCTTGCGCCGCGTCGTCTGCGCCATTCCTGATCCGAACCCGGTCGTGTCCGGCCGCGGCTTCGCGCAGCTGCGCGGCAAAGGCGTCGAGGTCGACGTCGGGCTGCTCGCCGACGAAGCCCGCTGGGTGACGCTCGGCCACATCCTGCGGCAGACCGCGCATCGCCCGTTCGTGCAGATCAAGATGGCGCTTGATGCCGAGGGCAAAATCGCGGCCGGCGACGGCGCACCGGTCTGGGTCACCTGCCCCGAGGCGCGCGCCTACGCGCATCGGCTCCGCGCCGAGGCCGACGCGATCCTGGTCGGCGCAGGAACCGTGCTCGCCGATGATCCGGAGCTCACCTGCCGCCTGCCAGGACTCGCGCATCGCTCGCCCGATCGCATCGTGCTCGACACGCGGTTGCGCACGCCGGCGTCGGCAAAAGTCTATCGCCAGCATTCGGCCAAGGAGCGCATCTGGATCGCGAGTGCTGCCGAGGCGATGGACACCGCCAACCCACAGCGCGGCGCGGCCCTCGTGCTCGACGTCGGCAGCCGCGACGGCCGCGCACTCGATCTCGACGGGCTGCTCGATACACTCGCCGAGAACGGCCTGACGCGGCTGATGGTGGAGGGCGGACCGACCGTCTGGCACGCGTTCCTCGCCGCCGGATTCGTCGACGAGGCTTGTGTCGTCTCTAGCCGGACAAAAGCGAGCGGGCCAACGATCCAGGTCATCGAGGGCGACCACGCGGCGTTCTTTGCCCGATTCAAGCTGCATCGAGTCTCGGCCCACATGCTCGGGTCGGACGATCTCGTCATCTATCGCCGCGAGTCGCCATGAGCCGCACCGAAACGACCAAGCCCATCGCCTTGCCTGCCGCGAGATCCACCTCGGAACTCGAGCCGTTCCGACTCTATGAGCGCGTGCGCTATCAGGAATGCGACAGCCAGCATGTCGTCTTCAACGCGCGCTATGGCGATTACATCGATCTCGCGATCACCGAGTTCTTGTTCGCGGTGATGCCGGAGCGTGATCCCGCCAACAACATGTTCGAGATCCAGCTGAAGAAGCAGACGATCGAGTGGTTCGCACCCGCCCGTTTCAAGGATGTGCTGGAAATCGCGGCCTTCCCGGTCAAGTTCGGCACCACGTCATTCACGATGCGCTTCGAGTTGCGCATCGACGGAGAAGGTGATCCGATCGTCACGGCCGAGGCGGTCTACGTCCACGTCACCGATAACAACGGCACCTGGAAAAGCACGCCGATCCCGGCTGTCGAGCGTGCCAAGCTCGAAGCTGCAGCCAAAGGTCACGTCATCGACCACGCAGGGCACTTCGCAACTCGACGATGAGGCGGGGTCGTCAGACCCTGTCTGATGCATGTGTTCTGGCGATCGCGGTCGCGAGGGTCTGACCCCGACCGCGTCACCGCTTGCGGCCATAGTCCGCGAGGCCGCCTGTCGCCGCGCGGGGTGGACGCGCCTTGATCGCGGCTTCGTTCGGCTCCGTGCCCCAACCCGGACGCGCCGGCATCACGAGATGCCCGTCCTTGATCTCGGGCAGGTGCGTGAAGAGTTCGTGGTCCCACTCGAGCCGGTCGATATCGATCTCCATGATGCGCAGGTTCGGCACCGCGCAGGCGAAGTGCGCATTCATCATGGTGCAAAGATGCCCATAGAAATTGTGCGGCGCCACGTTCACCTCATAGGCGTCGGCGAGATTGGCAATCTTCATCGATTGCCACACACCGTTCCAGGGCGTGTCGACGATCGCCACGTCCATCGCCTGTTCGCGGAAGTAGGGCAGGAACTCTTTCATGCCCAGCAGCGTCTCGCACGACGAGATCGGATGCGGGCTCTGCCGGCGGATGTAGCCGAGCGCCTCCGGGTTGTAGGTGTCGATCTCGATCCAGAACATGTCGAGATCTTTGATCTCGCGCAGGATCTTGAGGTAGCCCTCGGTGTTGGCGTTGAAATTCAAGTCGAGCAGCATGTCGATGTCGGGGCCCGCGCCATCGCGGAAGGCTTCGAGATGCATGCGCAGATTACGCAGCACGTTGCGGTCGACATTGCGCTCGGGATAGTTCGGATGGCCGAAGCCCGGCCGCCAGCCCTTGGGGTTCTTCTTGGCCTCGTCGTAGATGAAGATGTTGGTTTTCAGCGCCGAGAAACCTTTCTCAGCGACCTCGCGGCCCATCGCCTTGACACCGTCGAGATCGGTGATGACAGGCTTGTACCAGGTCGGGTGATTGATGCGCCACGTCGCGCAGTGCGACCAGTAGAGGCGGATGCGGTCGCGCACCTTGCCGCCGAGCAATTCGTAGCACGGCACGCCCAGCGCCTTGGCCTTGGCGTCGAGCAGCGCGTTCTCGATGGCGCCGAGTGCCAGCGCTACGACGCCGCCCGCAGCTGGCCGCGTCACCGCGTACATCTCGGCGTAAAGCCGCTCATGATCGCCGACCGGCTGGCCGACGAGGCGGCTCGACAAGCGCCCGATGGCAGTGCCGACACCCGGCGCGCCGAAGCCCTCGTCGTACTCGCTCCACCCGACGATACCGTCTTCCGTGACGACCTTGACGAAGTAGTAGTTGCGCCAGCCGGCATCGCAGCTGAGCGTTTCAATCGAGCGGATCTTAGAGTTGACCTTGGTATTGGCTGTCATGGCATGCCTCCGGACTGGGTGCTGTCGACGCAAATGCGCCCTGCTACGGCCGCTTTGTCAATTGCCGCGACGAGGCTAGGCTCAGACCCTGGTCCGGCTGAGACGGGTCGTGGGGAGGACTTTCACATGAAGCAGCTTTGCAGATCCGCGCTGTTGGCGTTAGCGCTCATCACCGCCGGCAGCACGACCAGCGTCCGCGCCGAGGTCGACGAGGTGCGCCTCGTGCAGCAGTTCGGCGCCACGTTCGTCCCTTTCATGGTGATGGAAAACCAGAAACTGATCGAGAAGCACGCGGCCAAGGCCGGCCTGCCCGATCTCAAGGTGCAATGGTCGAAGCTCGGCGGTCCCAGCGCCATCAACGACGCGGTTCTCTCCGGCAGCGTGCATTTCTCGCTGCAGGGCGTGCCCTCGGCGGCGCTGCTTTGGGATCGCACGAAAGGCGCGATCGGCGTCAAGATCGTGTCCGGCAACTGCTCGGGTAACTTCTGGCTCAACACCCGCAACACCGCGATCAGCTCGATCAAGGATTTCACCGAGAAGGACCGCATCGCGGTGCCATCGCTGAAGGTCTCGACGCAGGCGATCCTGTTGCAGATGGCGGCCGAGCGCGAATGGGGCGTCGGCCAGCACGCCAAGCTCGACCATCTCGTGATCGCGCTGTCGAACCCGGATGGCATGATTGCCGTGCTCAATCCGACGCACGAGGTCAACGCGCACATCGCGACGCAGCCGTTCCATGCGGGCGAGGTGAAAGGCGGGCTGAAGACGATCATGTCCGGCTACGACGTGCTCGGCGGCACCGCGGCGTCGAACGTGCTGGTCTCGACCGAGCCGTTCCGCGCGGCCAACCCGAAGACGTTTGCAGTGGTGATGGCGGCGCACACCGAAGCGATGGAGTGGATCAATGCCGACTTGCGCCGCACGGCAAAACTCTTCATCGAGCTCACCAACGAGAAGCGGCTTTCCCAGGACGAGATCTACGCGCTGATGACGGAGCCGGGCTTCGAGTACACCCGCACGCCGAAAAAGATCGGCAAGTTCGTCGATTTCATGCATCGCATCGGCATGGTCAAGAACAAGGCCAGCTCGTGGAAGGACCTGTTCTTCACGGAGGCGCACGCGTTGGCTGGAGATTGAGGACGACCGTAGGGCACAATAGCCCCGACGTCTGGGGCGTATTGCGCCGTCACGGGTGCCGCCGGCAAAACGGCGGCACGTGCGGTCCGCCTATCGCACCCGGCGTTTCACTTCCCCTGGAACTTGGGCTTGCGCTTTTCCATGAAGGCGCGGCGGCCTTCGATGTAATCCTGGCTGGCAAAGCAGGTGGCGACGGCTGCGTCGATGGCGGCCAGATCACGCTTTGATTCGTCCTTGGCGGCGGCGTTGGCGGCCATCTTCGCGGCCTTCACCGTCAGCGGGGCGTTGTCGACGATGCGGGCGGCGTAGCTGCGCGTGAAGGCCTCCACCTCGCCCGGTGCCACGACGCGATTGACGAGCCCCATGATGCGCGCGTCCTCGGCGGTGAACTTGCCGGCCGTGAAGAAGATCTCCTTGGCGAACGATGGGCCGACGACATCGACGAGCCGTTTCAGGCCCGAATAGCGATAGCCGAGGCCGAGGCGCGCGGCCGGAACCGCGAAGTAGGAATCCGTGCCGCAGATGCGGATGTCGGTGTTGAGCGCCAGCGCCAAGCCGCCACCAACGCAAAGTCCGCGGATCATGGCGATGGTCGGCTTGGTTGCGCCCGAGATGACTTCCGAGGCGTGATCACCGGCGGCGTTGTAGATCCGCACGGCCTCCTCGCTGCCGCGCTTCTCCTCGAACTCGGAGATGTCGGCGCCCGAGACGAACGCCTTCTCGCCGGCACCGGTCAGGATGATGACGCGCACCTCGGGGTCCGCCTCGTAGGCCGCGACGATCTTCGGGATCGCGATCCACATCGAATAGGAGACGGCGTTGTGCTTTTCGGGCTGGTTGAAAATCATCCAACCGATGCCGTTCTCCTTCTTCGCGATCATCTTCGGCGTGCCGGTGTCCATGGTTTTTCTCCCTTTTGCTCGCGCTATTCGATGGCAACCATCAGGGTCGGGTCAAGCGCCAGAACTGCAGGGCTGCCAACCTCGAACACATCGGAAGGTGGCATCGCGACCTTGAGCACCTGGGACGCATTGGCCGGCTGGAACGTGTAGTCCCAGTGCTCGCCGAGGAACGAGCGTTGCACGACCTGGCCTTCGACCGCCACGCGATTGCCGCTGACCGCGGTGCCGGCGCGCTCGAGGCGCAGGCTTTGCGGCCGGATGGAAAAATCGATCGCCGGATTCGCCGGCAAGCCGTTTGCGAACCAATCCTTGTGCAGGGCGAAGCCGTCGAAATACAAGGCGTCGCCGTTGCGTTTGCCGGTGACGAAGTTTGTCCGCCCGATGAAGCCCGCGACGAAGCGGGTTTTGGGGCGCGTGTAGACGAGATACGGCGCGTCCACCTGCTCGATGCGGCCCTTGTTCATGACGGCGATGCGGTCCGACGTCGCCATCGCCTCGGCTTGGTCATGCGTGACGTAGACGGTGGTGATCTTCAGCGCCTCGTGCAGGCGGCGGATCTCGAAACGCATCTCCTCGCGCAGGTTGGCGTCGAGGTTCGACAGGGGCTCGTCGAGCAATAGCACCGAGGGCTTGACGACGATGGCGCGGGCGAGCGCGACGCGCTGCTGCTGGCCGCCGGAGAGTTCGGCCGGATAGCGGCTGGCGAGATGGCCCATCTGCACGACGTCGAGTACCTCGGCGATGCGCTTCTTGGCTTCCTCGCGCGGGATCTTGCGGATTTCCAGGCCGAAGCCGACGTTTTCGCCGACCGTCATGTTCGGCCAGATGGCGTAGCTTTGGAAGATCATCGACATCTGCCGCTTTTCCGGCGGTAGCGAGCCCGACGCGGAAGAGAGTACGTGGCCATCGACGTCGATGGTGCCCGCGGTCGGATCGATGAAGCCGGCGATCATGCGCAAGGTCGTCGTCTTGCCGCAGCCGGAAGGGCCGAGCAGCGAAACGAACTCGCCATCGCGGATTTCGAGATCGACGCTATCGACGGCCTTGAACGAGCCGAAGGCGCGCGTGAGGCCCTTGAGGTGTACGACTGGCATCGTGTCTCCCCAAAATCTCCAAATGTCATCCTCGGCCGAGCGCGCAGCGCGAGCTGCCGGGGACCCATTGAGCAACGCGCGTCAACGCAACTTGTGGTAACGCTGCCGGACAGCGAGCACACACGGTATCTGCGGCGCCATGGGTCCTCGGGACAAGCCCGAGGATGACAACTATTTTGTTTGGCCATCATTGCCGCCGCAGCATGAAATCGCGGCCGACGATGCGGAAACCGATGGCGACGATGATGACCGTGATGATCAGCAGCAGGCCGCCGAGCACGGAGAGCTGCTCGAACTTGCCTTCCTCCGAGAAGTCGAAGATCAGCACCGAGAGCACGCGGTTTTTCGGGCCCGACAGGAAGATGGCGGTCGAAAGCTCCTGGCAAGCCGGCACGAAAATCAGGATCCAGGCGCCGACCAGCGAGCGTTTGAGCAGCGGCGCGACGACGCGGCGTACGGCCATCAACCGGCCGCCGCCGAGGATGCGTACGGCCTCCTCCATCTCGACGTGGATAGATGAAATGCCGGCGGACGCGTTCTGGTAGGCGATCGGCAACAGCCGCGTCGTGAACGCGACAATGATGATCAGCGCGGTGCCGGCGAGCGCCAGCGGCGGCGGCGCATAAGCCGCGTAGAAGCCGATCGCCAGGATGATGCCGGGTATGACGAACGGCGCCATGCACAGGAACGCCAGCACCTGGCCGCCTTTCAGCAGATTGCGGCGCACGATGTAGGCGATCACCAGCGCCAATGCCAGCGCGGCGAAGGCCGCGGTGCCCGCATAGAGGATGCTGCGGATCAGCGCCGGCACCGCGCCCTGGTGCTCGAACAGGATGAAGTTGACGTGGCGCATCGTCAGGTTGTCGAGCGCGAAGCCGCGGCCCCAGGCCTTCGAGAACGCGGCCTGGATCAACACGATCAGCGGCATGAACACCGACAGGATGGCGACGAACAGGGCGTAGCCGAACATCACCCACCGCCAGGGACCGAGCTTGACGATGCGCCGCTCGCCGCCTTTGCCGCCAACAACGGTAAAGCCTTTCCGCGCCAACATCCAGCGCTGAGCCCCAAGCAACGTCATCGTGATCAGCAACAGCGGCAGCGCATAGGCGGCGGCGAGATCAACGCGGTTGTTCGAGAAGAATTCGGTGAGCTGTGTCGTGACGACCGGATAGCGCGCGGGAATGGCGATGATCGCTGGCACGCCGAACAGGGCGATCGATTGCAGGAAGATGATGATGAGGCCGCCGAGGATGGCCGGCATGATCAGCGGCAGTGTGATCTTGAAGGCAGTCTTCATCGGCCCTGCGCCGAGCACGTTGGCTGCGTCCTCCATCTCGGAGGAAACGAGTTCCAGCGCGGAGCTGGTGAAGACGAAGATGAAAAAGAAGAGATGCAGCCCCATGATCACGATGAGGCCGGTGAGGGTGTAGATGTTGAAGAGCCCTTGGCTGGCGCCCGTCGCCCACATCCAGGTTTTGTTAAGCCAGCCGGAGTTTGGCCCGGCGAGCAACACCCAGCCGACGGCCGAGAGATAGGGCGGGATGATGAAGGCGGCCAGCACCGAGAGGCGCACGAAACCGCGGCCGGGCATGTCGGTGCGCACGCAGGCCCAGGCGAGCGGCACGGCGAGGAGTGCTGCCAGCAGCGCGGTACCGGCGCCCATCATCACGGTGTTGAGCAGCGCCTGCCAGTAACGCGTCCGGCTGTAGGCCTTGACGTAGTTGTCGAGCGTGAAGCCGCCGGCCTCGGTGGTGATGCTTTCCCAGACGAGCCGGAAGATCGGGTTGACGACGATGACGATCAGGATCGCGGCGAACAGCAACCAGACCAGCATCGTCCAGTCGAACGTGCGCCGGGATTTGGGGGTGCCGGCGGGCGCGGCCGTGGTGGCGGCGGTGGTCCGGCCTTCGCCGATGGTGGTGTCGGTCATGCGCTTCCCCGGTTGCCTCCAGCGCCTGCTGAATGATTTGGATCAGCAGTGATCCGAAATGTCGCCTTAGCCTCGCGGGAGAAACGCGTTTTTTCTCCCTTCCCCCTGGACGGGGGAAGGGCCGGGGTTGGGGGTGGTGCAGAGTGATTCGGGAGGGAACCCCCGCTCTCGAACCGCAACTGTGGCAGTGGAGGCCCCCCATCCCCGCCCCTTCCCCCGCGAGGGGGGAAGGGAGAAGCATAACTCGCCGAAAACGTGACACGAGGGCGTATTCCGCGGGCGGTGCCTGTCATTCTGTATGATCCAACTCAGCCGAAACCGCGCTTGCGCCCAGATCAAACGCCGAAGGTCTCGCGCCATTTCTCCTTGAGTTCGGGCTGCGCCTTCTGCAGCAGATCGGGCTTGGCGATGATGGTCTTCAGCTGGTCGAGCGATTTGCCGGCCTTCGGCTTGATGGCGGCGTGGATCGATTCACCGAACGCATCGACCGCGATCTGGCTGGCGGCCGGGCTCGACATGAACTCCATGAAGAGCTTCGCCGCGTTCGGCTTTTTCGCGCCCTTGAGGATACAGGACGGCGCGACGATGACGAGGGTGCCGTCCTCGGGGTAGGCGACGTCGATCGGCTCGCCCTTGACCTTGGAGCCGAGCGCCGTCGAGGTGCTGCCGGCTGCGACCATCCGCTCGCCAGACCGCAGCATGGTCAACGTGTCCTGGATCGAGCGGCCGATCTGCGGGTTGTTGGCCTTCAACGTCTCGAAGTACTGCCAGCCGTACAGCCGGTCCATCTCATAAACCCAAATCGAGACGTAGCCGGAAAAGCCGGGGTGGCCGACCGAGACCTGATTCTTCCACTTCGGATCGAGCAGATCCTGCCACTTCTTCGGCACGTCCTCGGGCTTCACCAGGCCGCTGTTGTAGGTGACCGCGATCGTGCCCGTGGACGTGACGTGGAAGTAGCCGTCCGCGTCGACGTTCTGCAACGCCGGGATCACGGTCTTTGCGTTCGCCGGCGTGAATTTTTCGACGACGCCCTTGGCCTTCAATTCCAGGCAATGGCTGACATCGGTGGAGGAGAGCACGTCGCATTGCAGGCTGCCGGCCTTCAGCTCCTGCTGCACCCGTTGATAGGCGATGTTGGCGGTGGTGCGCACGACGTTGACCTTGACGCCCGGGTACTTGGCGGTAAACGCCTTGGCGAAGACCTCGGCCAGCTCTGCGTCATGGTGCGCGTCGTACCAGGTGAACTCGCCCTCAGCCTTGGCGGCCTCGTGGAGGGCCTTCTCGGCGTCGGCTGCAAGTTGCGCGTGAGCGGTGCCCGGCAGGGCCAGTCCGGCAAGCGTTGCGGCGGCACCAATCCCGAGCTGACGCCTTGTGATGTGACGCCGTGTGATGTTCATTGTTCGTCCTCCCAACGCGGGCCTCTGAACGGGCCCGTCTCGATCGTTGGCGATCAGTATGGGCTAGCTGGAGGGCAAATCAAGGGCGTGGGGTCGGGTGCTCGTGTGAGTACGCTCGAGCCGTTCACCATACGACGTGAACTTATCCCCCTTCGCCCGGATCGCTGCATGCTTGGGCCATCCCGCTCATGTCGCACATCTGTTAGCGGCGCCTTCGGATGCTCACTAGCGCATCCGGCGCGACGCATGCGACCCAGGGCTTCGAGGTCGAGCTTGGACTTCGAGGGCTGAGCGGGAGCACGGACCGGGACGGCGTGTCGAAGCGCCGCCTGGAATCGGATTGGCCTACCGCGATAAGTGCGCACGCATCGCGGTAAAAGCCCCGGACTCCTCACCAAAGAGTGGGGACGGAACTTTCCGGCGTCGTTCGTGGGACCACCCACGGCGGCAACGATTCGACCGGTTTCGTGCGGCAGGGCGGCCTTGCCGCATGTTCGTTCAAGAGGTTCCTGGCGGTTACGCCGCCCAGC
>JANLQP010000195.1:0-9457 GCA_031367895.1 Hyphomicrobiales bacterium | reverse complement strand
CGTTCTTGTTGTCTCTCTGGACGTCCGGCTAGAACTTTATGCGGGTATTTCTGTTATGGATTTGGTTTTCGTGATTTTGGAGATGGCTTTTCTGCATGCGAACCCCCACTTCCCAACGCCCTATTCCCTGTATTTCGGGGGAACTATCATGACATCTGCGGCGATGGCGTTTGTCGCCGTCAGCGTGCTCGGCACGTCGTTTTTATCGGGCATCTTCGGCATGGCCGGCGGGTTGATTCTGCTCGGCGTGCTGCTGATGTTCATGGACGTCGTGCCGGCCATGGTGCTGTTCGGTACGATCCAGATGGGCGCCAACGGCTGGCGCGCGCTGCTCTGGCGGGCGCACATCCAGTGGCACATCGTCTGGCCGTACATTGCCGGCGCGACGGTTGCGTTCCTGTTGATGCGGCTCGTTTCGTTTATTCCGGACAAGGCGCTGCTCTATATCGGGCTCGGGCTGTTGCCGTTCCTCGCAGAGGCGCTGCCGGAGAAGTACTACCCCGACATCACCAAGCCCGGCGGCCCCTTCATCTGCGGCGTCATCATCATGATGCTGCAATTGATCGCCGGTGCCGCGGGCCACATCCTCGACATGTTCTTCCAGCGCAGCGGCCTCGACCGGCGCGGCATCGTCGGCACCAAAGCCATCTGCCAGACGATTGCGCATCTCGCCCGCATCGTCTACTTCGGTTCGCTGGCGACGGCATTCGACGCACAGGTGCCGTGGTGGGCGTTCGTTGGCGCGATCGGCCTCGCATTCACGGGCACGACGCTGGCGTCCTACGTTCTGGAACGCATGAACGATGCCGATTTCCGCGCCTGGAGCCGCCGTATCGTGTTCGCGGTCGGCAGCGTGTTCCTTGTCCGTGGCGTCTGGCTCTACGTCGCGACGCGTCTATCGTAGGGTGCAATAGGCGGCCTGCCCTTGCCGCCCTATAGCACCGCTACAACGTCCGTTTGATGAACGATCGGCGCAATACGCTCCGGCCAAGTGCAGATGCCGGAGCTATTGCGCCCTACGATGGCTCCTCCGGCATGCTCGCCCGGCAAAACCGCACCAGCGCCAGCACCGCGAAACAGCCGAGGCACGCGGAGAGCGCCGCAACCCACAGCGCGACGACCGGGCTCAGCCGCGCCAGGATGAACGCGAACAGGATCGGCGCCAGCGCGTTGACGATGTTTTGCGGCACCATCAAGCGGCCCATGTAGCTGCCGAACTCCTGCGCCCCGAACAGCGTCAGCGGCAGCATGTTGCGCGCCACCGCGAAGAGGCCGTGCCCCAGTCCCATCAGCAGGCAGAACACGATCGTCGAGCCCACCGAGACACCGGCCAGCATGAATGCGGAAAAGCTCAGCGTCGTCATCATGGCCGAGCCCATGGCCGTCGCGAGGATCGAGTGCCGCCCGCCGGAAAGCAGCTCGAAGAATCGCGCGCACGCCTGCATCGGACCGACCAGCGCCCAGATCCAGACCGCGGAGTTGCGTGGCAGTCCCATGCCGGTCAGCACGTCGATCACCTGCATGTAGAGGCCCCACGTCAGCAGGCCCTCCGTGCACGACCAGACGGCGAGCAGGAAGAACGCCCGCTTGCGGTACTGCGGCGCCAGCAAGGCTTCGGCAGGTTGCAGCGCCCTTGGTTTGGCTTTCGCACCTTCGACGATCGCCTCGGGGCTGGTCGAGCGGCGCAGCACCAGCCAGTGAATCGGCATACAGACCACGATGTGCAGCACCGCGAACAGCATGTAGGCGTTGCGCCAGCCGATCGTGTCGAGCAGATAGGCGCTGAAGGGCAGGAACACGGTGCCGGTGAGACCCGAAATCAGCGTCAGCCCGGTGATGGCGCGCCGCGCGTTGGGGCCGACCACCTGCACGAGGCCCGGCATAGCCGCGTTGTTCAGCATCAGCGGCATCGCGATGCCGAACAGCACCCAGCCGAGCATGTAGGTGAAGAGGCCGCCAGCCTTCGCCTGCGCGAACATGGCGATGGCCGCGACCAGCGACCCGCAAGTCATGACGTTGCGCGCGCCGAGGCGGTCGATCAATTGTCCGGTGCGCGGCGAGAGCGTTGCCGAGACCAGCAGCATCATCGCGATGCCGCCGAATACGACTTCGCGCTGCAGCCCCAGCTCGTTGCCGATCGGGGTGCCGAAGATCGTCAGCGCCGTGAACGTCGAGCCCCAGCCGATGATCTGCGTCGTACCGAGGCCAAGGATCGCGCGCAGCATGTCGCGCCGCTCCCGGGCCAATCGGTAGGTCACTTCGGTGTACACGTGTGCCGCCCGCCCGTTCTGATTCGCACCTTCGCCGAGCCTATATGAGGGGGCACGCTCTGTCAGAGCTATTGGTCAAGTGCGGGAAGGTCGGAGCGAACGGGCCAACGCGTAGCGCAAGTCGAGGCGGCGGCTCCGGTGAGGTCCGAGTCCTAGCTTGAGGCTGACCCGTTGTGGCGGCTGTCGGACTTCACCGGGTAAGCACATAGGAATTGTGCGGGCGCAGGGGCCGGTTCACTCCGACCTACACCCTCGCCCGCCACAGCAGCATCAGCCCGCCGCAGACGATCGCGGCTTCGATCAGGCCGTCCTGCAGCTTGGCCGAGAAGCGCGTGCTCATCCATTTCGCCAGCATGGCGCCGGGCGTCGCCATGGCGCCGATCAGGAATGCGACCAGCCACAGCTTCGGCGGCAGCGCACCGGCCGCGATGAACACGCTGCTTTTGGCGACACCGAGAATGGTCGAGGTCAACGCGTCCGAGGCGATCACCTGCGGCCCGGAGAGGCCCATCGACATGAAGATCGACAGCAGGATGACCCCGACGCCGACCGTGCCGCCCGTGAGAAAGCCGTAAACGGCGCCGGCCAACGCGCCACCACCGGTACCAAGTTGAAACCGATGCTGGGTCAGGACGCGGCGCAACGGCACGATCAGGATCAGCATTGCACCGATCACGAACGCCGCGCCGCGGCTCGAGAGCCACGTGTAGCAGTAGGCGCCGAGCATCGTCGTCGGCAGCGCGAAGGCCGATATCATCAGCGCCTTGCGCACGTCGACACTCTCGCGGAACACGGCAACGCGCGTGATATTGGTGAGAATGGCGGAGAGGCTGATCACCGGCACGATCGCCTCGGCGCCAATCAGCGGCACCAGCACCAGCGGCATCAGCAGGCCGGTGCCGTAGCCAGCGAGCCCGCCGATGATCTGTGCTCCGAGCGCGGTGATGGCAATCAGCGCCAGCTGCCAAAGCGAGAGATCGAAAATGGTCATGCCAGGGCGCTGGCGCCAGTTGCCTTCTCGCCGGCGACCTTCTCGACGCGGCAAAGCTGGCCGCGGATGTCGGATGAGCCCGAGATCGGATCGTAGGGGCCGCCGTAGTCAAGCGCGGCGTTGATGTTGATGTCGAGTGCGCCGTGGTCGGGTGCGGCGGCAGCCGGGCGCCACCAGCCCATGCCGGTGTTGACCACGTCCTTCGGCGTCGTGTCGGAGAACTTCACGCGTAAGCGGCAGTCGCCGTTGGCGCCGGCCACCTCGAGCCGCACCCAGTCGCCGTCGGCGAGGCCTTGGTTCGTCGCTGTTTGCGGATGCATGACGAGGCGCGGATCGGGTGAGACCTTCAACGCCCAGTCCTGATCGCGAAAGCGCGAATGATGGTAGCCCTTCTCGCGGTCGCCGGTGATCAGCGTCAGCGGATAGCGTGCGCGGATATCCGGTGCTGCATGGTCGCGCGCCGGTGTCACATACGCTGGCAGCGGATCGAGGCCCAACTCGGCCAGGGCAGGCGAATAGAGCTCGATCTTGCCGGTCTTGGTCGGAAATGGCTTGTCGCGCGGCACCGGCATCGATGCAACTTGATGGTAACCGTTGGTCAGCAACTCCTCCATCGTGATGCCGCTGTCACCGAGCAGATACGTGTTGAACGCGCGTTGCGTCTGCCACGGCAGCAGCCGCTTCGTAATTGCCTGCCGTGCCGCCATCCGGTCGAGCAGCGGCGCCGCGATCTCGATTTCCTGCCGCGCCTCGCCTGCAGGCGGCACCACCGCGCGGGTCAGCAGCACCGTCGGGCCGGACGGCATGAACGACACCTCCTCTTCCTCCAGCGTCGTTGTCTTCGGCAACACGATGTCGGCCCATTCCGCGGTCGGCGTCATCTGGTGCGCGGCGACCGCGACGAAATCGAGCGACTTCAACGCTTCGATCGTGCGTCGCGTGTTCGGATAGGTGACGAGGATGTTTACGCCGCTGGCGAACAGCGCGCGCACGGGATGCGGGTTCCCGGTCAGCATCGCCTCGATCACGGTCGGGTTGTGGCACGCAGTCTGCCAGCCGCGCGGTCCCGCCCACAACGGATACCGGTCGGCGCCGATCGTGCGCTGTTCGGTTTCGAGATCGAGCCGGAACTCTGGCCGGTGCAACAGCTCGACGTAGCTCGAGAAGCCCTTCGGTGTCCGCAGGCGCAGATTGCCGCCGGGACGGTCGACGTTGCCGCTGATCGCCACCAGGGCGTGGAACGCGCGGAACGTCTGCACGCCGACGCTCGCTGCGTCGATGCCGTGACCCGAGACGAACGTCGATGGCCCCTCGGCGTACATGTGCGCGGCCTTGACGATATCGGCCGCTGGCACACCGGTCACGTCAGCGGCACGCGCGGGCGGGAACTCGGCGGCGCGTTTCGCCAGTGCGTCGAAGCCATGCGTATAGGCGGCGACATAATCCCGGTCATACAGGGTCTCGCGGATCAGAACGTCGATCATCGCCAGTGCCAGCGCCGCGTCGGTGCCGACACGTGGGCTCAGCCAGAGATCGGCGATGGCGGCTACCGGTGTCTTCTTCGGATCGATGACGACCAGCTTGGCGCCGCGCTTCTTAGCGGCTTTCAGCGCCGCCCACTCGATCGGGTCTGCGACGGTCGAGTTGCGCCCGACGATCAGCGCGCAGCGTGTGTGCTCGATATCCTCGCCGCGCTGGATGTTGAGGCCGGTGGTGCGTGCCGAAACCGCCCGGCAACCGCCGCACAGATCCTGGTTGATCATCCAGTTCGGCGAGCCGATCGAGCGCAGCATCAGCGCCATGATCAGGCTGCGGCTGAAATTGGCGCCGCTGGTGGCGCCGACGATCGCCTCTGGGCCGTGCCGGCGGCGGACGTCGGCGAGGCGATCCGCCATCTCGTCCAGTGCCTCGTCCCAGGAGATGCGTGCCCATTTGCCCTCGCCGCGCGCGCCAACGCGCTTGTGCGGATACAACAGACGGTTGGGATTGTACGTGAGCCCCGGCGCGCCGCGGATACCCTTGATGCAGAACGCGCCCTTGGAATGCGGCGCCTCCGCGTTCGGGCCGTATTCGACGACGCGGCCGTCGCGCACCTCAGCCAGCGCGCCGCAGTTGGCCGAACATTCCCAGCACGTCGTGGTATGCGTGCCGTCGGCAAGTGGCGCCGGGCGGACGTGCGTTGTCGCGGTCATGGATCTAGCCCCCGAACGATTGGGAAGAATTCCGAGTGTGGAGGGCTTGGGCTGGGGCTTCAAGCGAATTGCGCAATGCTTCCCAAAGCTTCCACACCCTCCCGCCACACCCTGTTGCGCCTGTGCCCGGCCTGCGTTAACACACGAACAACGAGATGGTCTGATTTCGCGGCGGCTCGGTGGCTCCGCACTGGCAATGAACGAACCCGGGGAATGGCATGCACCAGGCTCTGCCCGCCGTGCTGAACGAATACCTGCCGATCGCCATCTTCATCGGTGTGGCGCTGGGCATAGGCCTTGCGCTGATGGTGGCGCCGTTCCTGATCGCCTACAAAAGCCCGGACTCCGAGAAGCTGTCGGCCTATGAGTGCGGGTTCAATGCCTTCGACGATGCTCGCATGAAATTCGATGTGCGCTTTTATCTCGTCTCGATCCTGTTCATCATTTTCGACCTGGAAGTCGCCTTCCTGTTTCCCTGGGCAGTGGCCTTCAAGGACGTCGGCGTCTACGGCTTCTGGTCGATGATGGTGTTTCTGGGCGTCCTCACCATCGGCTTCATCTACGAGTGGAAGAAGGGCGCCCTCGATTGGGATTGATCACGGCGCCCGCCCCGCCTACTCCGCAGCCATGAGCAGATTCGGTCGCGGCTCATAGCGTTGCACGATGTTGCCGAGCCAGGAGCCCTTTGGCGGCAATTTGCGGCCGAACCGGTTGGTGAATTGCCGATTCCACAGATGCACCGACACCGTATCGGGCTCGAGCATCGCGTCGATCGTGTGTGCGTCCTGATAGAATAGTTCCAGATCCCGGATCGGAACCGGGTAGAAAACGTGCGCCGGCAGCAGTTCTGCTTCGACCCCGCGCCGTTTCACAATTTGCTCCACAGTCCCGCCGCCGAGTGCGGGCGGCGGCAAGCGGCGGCCAAACAGCTTCTTTCTCGCGATGTTGAGGTGTCCGCACACACGGCGAGCCAGCGGCTGATATGGTCCGACCAGCGGCAACGGCCGGCGACGGCAGAGTGACAGGTAATCGGCCAGCACCGGACTGCCGACTGGCAGCCGCAAAACTGCGGTGTTGATGCCGGTGCCATTGCGGCCGATGAGGTAACCGTTCTCCGGCAATGGATTGACGAAAATCAGATCTAAATCCGCCCAGGTGCCGAGTCCCTGGGCCAGCCCCTCGGTGCGGAAAATGTCGGTCCAATGATCGGGGCGCGCCTTCAGCAGCCAGTCGATGGAGGGGTCGTCGAACACCCCCCGCGCATCGCGTACGTCGGCAACCAAGCCGCTAGCGCGAACTTGCGCCACGTCAGGGGTGAACACTGTTAGCTTGATGCCGTGCTCCGCCATCGAGGCCGCCGAACATCTCTCGACCCAAGAGATGTCGCCCCTCCAGAATGAGAATACGCTGGTCATACGCTACCCTCACCGCCCACACGCTTACGTGAATACTGTAAGCCGCCTCGTTGATCGTCCGCAATCGCATAAAAATAGCTGATGTCGGAATTGAGGGCGCGTTGTGGTATTGGGGCACGTTGCAGTGCGAAACAATTTGTGCCGGAGCTGCGCGGTGCGGTTCGGCTGCCAGGCTCGGCTGCAAGGGGAGCAGATCGCGAGCGCCGCACGCCACCCCGGTTGCGCCGGCCGGTGAGCTGAGGTACCAGCTGATCAGCAGCGCTGGGCAATGATGCGGCACAAGGGAGCGTTCGAATGGGATTGATCCTTCCGGGACAACCGAACTTCGACCGACCGGGCGAAAGTTCCGGCGCAGCGTCGGGCAGTGGGCCAGGGCTCGTCATGCCCGGCGACCGCGGCTTCGGGGACCTGTCCAACAAGCTCGCGGACAAGGGTTTTCTGGTCACCACTACGGACGACCTGATCAATTGGGCGCGCACCGGCTCGTTGATGTGGATGACGTTCGGTCTCGCCTGCTGTGCCGTCGAGATGATGCAAGCCTCGATGCCGCGCTACGACGTCGAGCGGTTCGGTTTCACGCCCCGCGCATCACCCCGTCAATCGGATGTGATGATCGTCGCTGGCACGCTGACCAACAAGATGGCGCCGGCGCTGCGCAAGGTCTACGACCAGATGCCGGAGCCGCGCTACGTCATCTCCATGGGATCCTGCGCCAACGGCGGCGGCTACTACCACTATAGCTATGCTGTGGTGCGCGGCTGCGACCGCATCGTGCCGGTCGACATCTACGTGCCCGGCTGCCCGCCGACGGCCGAAGCACTCGTCTACGGCATCCTGCTGCTGCAGAAGAAAATCAGACGCACGGGTACGATCGAACGTTAGAACACCATGCATGGTTGGGAGCTGATTGCGAAGTATGGTTGGGAGGCAATTCCAAAAGTCTTCGCGGTTGTTGTGTTCCTCTTTGCTCCCTCGATCGTCTCGGCCATGATATCAGACAAACTTTTTGCAGACCGATCGCGATTGACGCGCTATGTCGCGCACACCGTGGTGTTCATCGCTTCTTTGAGCCTGTGGGCATGGTGTCAAGCGCCGATGCGGTTTGCTAGATGGTTATTTGGGGACTGATCACGTGCCGGGTCTTTGAATGAACGCCTTCACCAAAGTCGACAAGCAGACATTCCTTCGGTTTGCCGCAGAGCACGCCGAGCAGCGCTATGAGTACGTGCGGGGGCGGATCGTGCAGCAGATGACGGGCGGTACCAAGGACCACGGTCAGGTTGCGCGCCGTATTCTCCGCACCATCGAGGATCAGGTCGACGAGGCGCTTTGGTCGTCGCTACCAGAACGTGGCGTTGAGACACGTCAGACGATCCGCTATCCGGATATCGCTGTCGAGCCATCGAATGAGCCGGGCAATAGCCTCTCGACGCAGCGGCCTGTGCTGGTCGTCGAAGTTCTCTCACCATCGACGAGCTCAAATGATCTGGATGTGAAGCCGGCCGAGTATTTGTCACTCGCCTCGCTTGATGCTTACGTCATCGCCAGTCAGGACGAGCCAGCGATGCTTGTTTATGAGCGCAGAACGGATGGGACATTCCCCACAGAGCCTCGTCAAGTCGAGGGTCCCACGGCAACTCTCGATGTCACGACTCGCGGCTTCACGGTTCACTTGAGTTTTGCCGAGATTTACAAAGGCATCGCCTGAACCATGCCCTTCCTCAAATTCGGATGCGACGGCGGCTACGCGACGGGCGCGATCAAGACGTCCCTCGCACCTAAGGGCCTCGCGTTCAAGCTCACGCGGCACAACATGCCGGCGCGTGTGCTCAGGTCGTGCCTCGACGCCAACTGTGGCGGCGACTGCTGGACCTTCGACGATTTCGAGCGGGACGGGCACGGCGGCTGGATCGCCTGGCTGCAGTTCACGATGCAGGGCAATCTGGCGGCCTTCAGCCGGCGCCTTGCAACGCACGCCGTGCGGCACCGGCTCGAGTGGAGTCAGTCGAAAGATGGTGTCGACGATCGTATCCGGCTGGTAACGCGCTACAGCTATCGTTGGGACGGCATCGACCGCGACAACAAAAACCGGACGACGCCCGACATCGAGCACTTCAAGGAGCATTTGTGATGACCGTTGATTTGACAGCGCTGGCAGGCGCGGCCACCGCGGCAACGGGTTCGGCCGGTGACGCCGCGCATATCTCGTTCGGAGAGGTCACGCTTCTGGTCGCGGCCGATCAGATCGTGCCGGCGCTGACGAAGCTGCGCGACGACCCGGCCTGCCAGTTCGAGGTGCTGATCGACATCTGCGGCGTCGACTATCCGGCGCGCGCGAAGCGCTTCGATGTCGTTTATCATCTGCTGAGCCCACGCAAGAACCAGCGCATCCGTGTCAAGCTCGAGACCGACGACGTGACGCCAGTGCCATCGGCGTTGCCGGTGTTTCCCGCCGCCAACTGGTACGAGCGGGAGGCCTACGACATGTACGGCATCCTGTTCTCAGGGCATCCGGATCTGCGCCGGCTGCTCACCGATTACGGCTTCGAGGGCTATCCGCTGCGCAAGGATTTCCCGCTCACCGGCTAC
>JANLQP010000193.1:0-5571 GCA_031367895.1 Hyphomicrobiales bacterium | reverse complement strand
CACAAGCTGCGAAGGGTGAGACGCTGGAGGGCAAACGCACAAAGGCCCGCAAGGCGGCGGCCGTCGCCAGCGCAGAGGCATTGACGCGCCGAACCTTCCGCGACGTGGCCGAGACGTTCATTAATCGCAAAGAGGGCGGCTGGCGCAATGAGAAGCATCGCCAGCAATGGCGCAACACGCTGGCCACCTATGCCTATCCGATCATTGGCGACGTGCCGGTTTCGCTGATCGGCACCGATCACGTATTGAAGGTGCTGGAGCCGATCTGGGCTTCCGTGCCCGAAACCGCCAGCCGCGTGCGAGGCCGGATTGAAAACGTCCTTTCCGCCGCGAAGGTTCAGGGGATGCGATCGGGCGAAAACCCGGCCCTGTGGCGCGGGCACCTGGACCATATCTTGCCAAAGCCCGGCAAGCTGCAGCGTGGCCACCATGCCGCGCTGGCCTATGGCGAGTTGCCCGCATTCATGGCGGACCTTCGCGCACGGGAAGCACTGGCGGCGCGGGCGCTGGAGTTTGCAATCCTGACAGCCGCGCGCACGGGCGAAGTGATCGGCGCGACGTGGGCCGAGGTTGACCTTGGAGCGGCTGTCTGGACCATTCCCGCTGTCCGCATGAAAGCGGGCAAGGAACATACCATTCCCCTGTCCCCGCGTGCCTTGGCCATTCTGGAGGCCGTCCAGCCGCTCAATACGAAGGGCCGTGCCGATGCCCCGCTGTTCCCTGCCAATGACGGTGGCGCGCTGTCCGGCATGGCCATGGCGATGCTTATTCGCCGGATGCACAAATCAGAGCAGACCGAAGGCCGGCCCGGCTGGATCGATCGCAAAGAAGGCGGGCGCTTGATTACCTCGCACGGCTTCCGGTCCACCTTCCGCGATTGGGCTGGCGAGCAATCGGCATTCCCGCGCGAAGTGATCGAACACGCCATGGCGCACCAACTGCCCGACAAGGCCGAGGCGTCCTATGCGCGCGCCACGCTGCTTCCGTTCTTGGTCAATCGCATCGCCGGACGCCATCGTCGGCCGCGTCTGCTTCGTCCAGCTCCGGACATAAAAATGGCTGTTCCCCAGCCGTTGGTCAAGTTGGGTAACGCTCAGTTGGGCAACGCTCAGGTCTGAGGGCCGTCATCGGCTTCATTCTCGGCGCCCATCAACACGCGGCGGCGCCCGGAAGCGTCGGCTGCCGAAACGAGGCCCTCGCGCTGCATGCGCTCCATCAGGTCGGCTGCCCGGTTGTAGCCGATCGCCAGGCGGCGCTGCAGATAGCTGGTCGAGGCCTTCTGGTCGCGATGTACGATGGCGACCGCACGGTCGAAGAGCTCATCGGCATCCGGACTGTCGTTGGCTTTCCTCGACACTGCGGCGGCCAGCACGCCAAGCTGGCCGGTCTCGTGCACCCGCATCAGCGCGTCGATGTACTGCGCCTCGCCGTTCTCGCGCAGCGCCTCGGCGACCCGTTCGACTTCCTCGTCCGAAACGAGCGGCCCGTGCACGCGCACGATCTGGCCGGCCCCCGGCGCAAACAGCATGTCGCCGGCGCCGAGCAACTGCTCCGCGCCCTGCTCGTTCAGGATCGTGCGGCTGTCGATCTTCGAGGCGACCTTGAAGGCGATCCGCGTCGGCAGGTTGGCTTTGATCGTGCCGGTGATCACATCGACGCTTGGGCGCTGCGTCGCCATGATCAGATGGATGCCGGCCGCACGCGCCATCTGCGCCAAGCGCTGCACGGAGGCTTCCATCTCTTTGCCGGCGACGACCATCAGGTCGGCGAGTTCATCGACGACAATGACGATGTAGGGCATCGGCTCGTGATCGATGCGCTCACGCTCGTAGACGGCTGCACCCGTGTGATCATCGAAGCCGGTCTGCACCGTGCGGCCGATCTGCTCGCCGCGCTTCCTCGCATTACGCACGCGATTGTTGAAGATGTCGATGTTGCGCGCACCAAGCTGCGCCATGCGCTTGTAGCGCTCTTCCATCTCCATGACAGCCCAGCCGAGCGTGGCTGCCGCCTGATGCGGATCGGTGACGACGGGGGCGAGGAGATGCGGGATCCCGTTGTAGACCGACAACTCCAGCATTTTCGGGTCGATCATCAGCAACCGGCATTCGGCCGGCGAGTGCTTGAACAGCAGCGACAGGATCATCGCGTTGACGGCGACGGACTTGCCCGAACCCGTGGTGCCAGCGACGAGCAGATGCGGCATGCGCGCGAGATCGGCGATCACAGGCTCGCCGCCGATGCCCTTGCCGAGCACGATCGGCAGCTGTGCGTCGCTGCGCCGCCAGGTCTCCGATTCCAGCACGTCGCGCAACAACACGGTTTCGCGGCGCACGTTCGGCAGCTCGATGCCGATGGCGTTGCGGCCGGGAATTACGGCGACGCGCGCCGAGGTGGCGCTCATCGAGCGGGCGATGTCGTCGGCGAGCGCCACGACGCGGGCGGTCTTGGTGCCGCGGGCGGGCTCGAACTCGAACAGCGTGACGACGGGGCCGGGGCGGATGTCCTTCACTTCGCCCTTGATGCTGAAATCATTCAGCGTGTCCTCGAGCAGGCGCGCACTGCCGCGCAGGATCGGGGCTGTGAACTCGGCGCTCGGCCGCGACGCTGCCGGCCGGCGCAGGATGTTGAGCGATGGCGCGCGGTAGCCGGGCTCACTCGCCCGGAAAAGAGTGCCCAGCGCAGCGGCAGCCATGCGCGCGGAGGTGGCGGCACCACCGGCCACACCCCCCGAAGCGGTCGCCGCTTCCTGCCCGCCTGGCGCAAAGCGCGCGGCCATGGCGCGGCTGGCGCGATCGGTGAAATTGTCGAATCCTGCGCCGCGATGGACGGCGTCGACGTGCAAAGCCTGTGCGGCCGGAGCGCGGACGGCCGGCACAGCCGGATGCCAAACCGGCGCAGCAGCAGGTGGCGAGCGTGCTTCATGTTCAGGCTGACGCGACGTCGCCATGCGCGCCGGCATCATCGGCGGCGGCAACGGCTCGGACTGGTCGGCAAGCATGTCCGCGGGAGCGTGCACCATAGGAACGGCACGTGAGGAATCCCCCGTACGCATATGCGCCGCCGATACCGGCGCGCCGGCGTTTGGGGCCGCAGTCGCATGCCCCACCGCGCCGATCGGCTCGCCCGCCAACGCCTCTTCGCCCGACCACTCGGACGCTGGCACGGCCTTGGCGACGACCGCGGCATCCTTCTTCTTCGCGGCGAGCGCAACCCGCTTCGCCAGCCAGCGCGTGACGATGTTGCCGCCGGCGGCACCAGCGCCACCAGCCGAACCTTCGCCTGCCGCGGCCGGTTCGCGCTGCCACAGGATCGCCCAGTCGCGCTGCGTCAGACCAAGACCAGCCGACAGCAGGCACATGCCGGTCGTGAACATGACGAGGCCGGCAACCATGCCAGCACGCACCGGATTGATCATCGCCAGCACGCCGGCAAACAAGCTGAAAGCGGTGTCGCCGACCATGCCGCCGAGACCATGGTTCAGCGGCCAGCTCTCCGGCGCCGGCAGCGACGCCATCGCGCCCGACAGTGTCACGACGGCCAGCGGATAGAGCCAGAGGCGCAGCTTCAAAAGCGTCACGCGTTGCTTCAGAATCAGTTCGAGGCCGAGATAGGCTAGGCCGAGGTAGACGATGATCGCGCAGAAACCGAGCGTCTGCAGCATCAGATCGGAGACGATCGCGCCGAGGGGGCCGAGCCAGTTGCGGGCCATCCCGCTGGTCGCGTGCGTCAGGCTCGGGTCGTCCGCCGACCAGCTGATGAGCGAGAGCCATCCAAGCAAAGCGATGCCAGCGAGCACGAAGCCTGCAATCTTCAGCAGCCCACCGACCAGCCGTTCTTCCAATGCGTCTGGAAGCAGCGGTCTCGGCGCATGTCCGACACGCTCTTGCGACATGAACTCGAGGTTTGGTTACGCCTTGGCGGATACGACACGTTCCAGCGCCTCCCTGATGGTTGCGGCCGGATGCACCAGCGCAACACGCACGTACCGCTCGCCGGGATTGACCCCATTGCGATCGGCCTGGGACAGGTAGGCGCCCGGCACGACCTTGACACCGCAGCGTTGCCAGAGTGTTACCGTTGCGTCGACGCCGCCGCCCAAATGGCTCATATCGAGCCACAGGAAGAAGCCGCCGGCCGGTCGCCGGTAGCCCATGCGGCCTTTCAGCAGTTCGTCGCAGATGTCGAATTTGGCGCGATAGGCCTGCCGGATCGACGCCACGTGCTGCTCCTCGCCCCAGACCGCGATCGAGGCGTGCTGCACGGGGCCGGGCATCTGCGGCGCGACCAGGTTGCGCACCTCGGCCAGCGTCTCGATGAATTGGCCGTCGCCCGCGATGAAGCCCGACCGCAAGCCCGGCAGGTTCGAGCGCTTCGACAGCGAGTTGAAGACGACGATGTTCTTGAATTTCTCCGGACTTTGCGCGGCGATCTGCAGGCCGCCCGTGGGCGCCTCGCCGGTATAGATCTCGGAGTAGCACTCGTCGAAGAACAGCATGAAATCGTACTGGCGGGCCAAAGCCAGCGCCCGGCGGACATAGCTGGCGCTGGCAACCGCGCCCTGCGGGTTCGCTGGCGAGCACAGATAGAACGCCACGGTCCGTTCGAGAACCTCGGTTTCCTTGGCGAGCGCGTCGAGGTCCGGCAAGTGCCCGGTTTCGTCGGTGGCGTTGAGGAACACCGGCTCCGCGTTCATCGCCAGCGTCGAACCCAGATACGTGTGATAGAACGGATTCGGCAGCAGCACCACGGGCTTGCCCACAACGCGCTTCCTCCCGAGCGCGGGCAGCATGGCGTAGAACAGCCCCTCGCGTGAGCCGTTCAGCGGGTGCACCTCGCGCAGCGCCTCGATCTGGCCTTCCAGGTTGTAGCGCCGCTCGATCCACTGGCCGATGGCGCGGCGCAGATCCTCGCTGCCGCGGATCGCCGGATAGGTCGACATCAGCTGCTTGGCCTCGACCATGCGGTCGATCACGAAGCCCGGCATCGCCTCCTTCGGATCGCCGACCGTCATCTCGATCGGCTTGTCGTGCCCGGGCGCGACGCCGTCGAGCAGCCGCCGCAGCCGCGTGAACGGCGACAGGATTTTGCCCTGAACTATGGTCTCGAGGCCGGTCGGTTCGGTCATCGGGCAGTGTCCCCTTCGTTCTTGCCGGCGCCTTCTGATGCGTCCAAGCGAATCCTGGCTCCGCCAAGACATCGTGTCGAAGACGCGCCTCCGCACGATCGTATCCGGCGCAAGTGCGCTCACGATTTGCCTGATTCTGCCGCACTCCTAGCCGGATTTCGAAGCGAGCGCCATGGCGCAGGCAGCGGTGCGGTATGCGGCCAAGGCGCGGCGCGTACGTCCCTTCTCCCCGTTTTCACGACTTCACGACTTCACCATGTCACGCACCTTTACCCCCGCGGCGCCAAGCGCCCGAGGTTCCCTCATCAATTCCAGGCGCAGGGCGGCGTAACCGCCTCAGAACCTCTTGCACAAACATGCGGCAAGGCCGCCCTGCCGCACGGAACCGGTGGAATCTTTGCCGCGATGGGTGGGCCCATCCTCGACGCCGGAAAGTTCCGTCC
>JANLQP010000071.1:0-5866 GCA_031367895.1 Hyphomicrobiales bacterium | reverse complement strand
ATAGACTTCCACGGCATACATCCCCGCCAATCCCCCCGAATCGGAAAGGGATCAGCCTAGCCAGTGGCCGGGTTTTACTCCGCCACGCGACAGCACTACGCCGCCGCTCATCTGGCCTACTTTTGCACCGGCGCCTACACCAGCCAAAGGAGATTGGAGACCAGGCACCGCGAGTGTGTCTGCCAGCCATCGGTACAGCGGAGTTGGCGGAGTTGAGCGCGGGCTTGATAAGTGTAGAGTGATACGCGAGGCTCCGAATAGAGCCGCCGCTGCCGCAAAATGTAAGAAGCGGGAAATGCTCAGCTCCGCTTCCAACATTAGTGTTTGACCGAAAAGCGAACGGGCAAAGCCGAGGGTCAATCGTTCGAAACTGTCACCAGCGGGGTAATGCGACGGATCGTGACGCGCCGGTTGAGCGGCTCGGACAATTCGGTTTGCACCTTTAGGTACCGCTTTCCATAACCCTGGGTCGCGAGGTTCTCCGGTGGAACATGGTAGAAGTCCGTGAGGATTTGGGCGACCGTCGCCGCTCGCGCGTCGGAAAGCTGCAGGTTGGAGATATCGGAGCCAACCGCGTCCGTATGCCCTTCAATGAGGAAAGTTTCGGCCGGGTTCCGCTTCAATACCCTTAACATCGCTCTTGCGACCTTACTTAGATAAGCTACCTGGTCCTGCGAGATGGTCGCGGCACCCGTGTCGAAGGTCAGGTTGCCGATTTCAAGGCGGCGCACCATGTCGCGAAGTCGGGACGAGCGTTTGACCTCATCGATCGAGTAGAGACGATGCACTCGTTCGACAGGTGGCTGGGCGAAGAAGAGCTGCACGCGGTCTTCATCCGCCTCATCGGCGTCAAGCACATAATCACGGGCTGGAACGCGCAGTCGGAGCGGGGGCAGATCTTCAGCCGGATCTCGCCATTGCAACAGGTCACTTTCGTGAGAGTCATCGAAATAGGCAATCACTATCTCACGGCCGTCGTGGTCGAAACGCGAACGCCGAAGAATGTCGCCGTTACGGTTATAAATGGTGACGATCGTGACTCCATCTTGCCTCCTAATGGTTTCGCGATACCGATCGTTGGATAGGCGCTCATAACTGGTGCGATCCTTATCATTATAAGCGATACGCCGCTGATCTCGCGCCGGACTATTAATGATCAGCTGGTTGTTGAACTCCAACACGATGCCGAGCCCCAAGCCGATCGGGTTATCTGACATGCGACTGCCGTCGTCCAGGTCGTGCTGCCCCTGCCGCCATCTGCCCCGATCGACATTCCCCGCGGATTCTGAACCACTGTTGTTCCGAGCGTTGTTGATCGTAGTATTGTTGGTCGTGGAATTGTTGTTGACCAGGGTCTGAGTGATGATGGTGACGTTCTGCGGCACCTGTACTTGGGGGGCGGCGCTTTGCTGCTCACCTTTCTGTTGGTCAATCGGCGTGACAGTCGGACGTTTAAGACTGCCCTGGGCCGCCTTGTCAGTCTCGGGTAGTGCCGCGTTGGACTGGGCCTCTTCCAGGTTCTGAGGTAACGGGATTGCCTTTTGAGCGGCCGGCTCAGAGCGGACCTTCCCAGTCTTCTGATCCTTGGCGCTGTCAAGCAGAGGCGCAACGTCTTGCTGGGTGACACCCTTGGGCAAATTGTTGATCACCTCCACCGGCTGTACCGGTGCGATGGCTGCTGGCTTACCGCCGGCAACGGCCGGAATCGGCGAGAGCTGGAGGGCGTACTGTGCAAGGCACTGGCTGGTTGACTCGAACCTGTTCGACTTGCAGAGCTTATCGATCTCATCCTGCGCAGTCTTGATCTTGGCCCGAGCTTGGTCGGCCGCGGCCTTGTCAGGGTCGGCCTTGTCGAGAGCGGCAACACCGAGGTTGTACGACTTGGTAGCGGCATTGAGACCGTTGGTGATGTCTGGCAGCGCGGGTGCGGTAGGTTGCTCCGCAGGCTTGTCGGCGGCTGATTTGGCCGGTGTCACCACGGGAGGGAGTTTACCAGATGGTGCAGCGGCGGCTGGCACAGTCCTGGCCTTTTGGCCGGCAATGGCGTGCGAGGCGTCGCACTCTTCCTGAGTCTTGAGACCCGCGTCGAGGCAATCCTTAGACAGCGTGATAGGCTGAATCTTATTTTTTGTTTTGTCTGTAGGCGCAGCAGCGGCAGGTTGAGTATCGGCAGCCGCTTTAGCAGCTGCTGCTTTCTCCTGTTCGGCTTTGTCCGCAGCGCCTTGATCAACTGCCGCCTTGTCGGCCGCGGCCTTATCCGTCGCCGCCTTATCTGCCGCAGGCTTCTGAGCCGCGGTGTCCTTTGCCGCCTTCTGGTCTGCGGCGGCCTCGGCCGCAGCCTTCTTGTCGGCAGCGGCATTGTCCGCGGCTGCCTTGGCTGCTGCTGCCTTGTCGGCAGCCGCTTGGTCTGCCGCCGCCTTGGCTGCCGCAGCCTTCTTCTCGGCCACGGCTTGATCCGCCGCAGCTTTGGCTGCCGCAGCTTTGTCGGCAGCAGCTTGGTCTGCGGCGGCCTTGGCTTCTGATGCCTTGTCGGCAGCGGCCTGGTCTTCGGTGGCCTTGGCCGCAGCCTTCTTCTCGGCCGCGGCTTGATCCGCGGCTGCTTTGGCTGCCGCAGCCTTGGCTGCTGCTGCCTTGCCGACAGCGGCTTGGTCCGGGGCTGCCTTTTCCTTAGCCATGAGTGCGTCACACTCCGCCTTGGTGGTCGCGCCGGCGTCCACACAGGGTTGGGGCAGCGCAGTTGAATTTTGTGCGAGGGCGCTAAGCGGCTCATACAGAAGAAATCCAGCGCCTAGCGCCGTGGCAAGCCAGCATCGAAGTCGCATCGTTGGATTCCTTTGACAATTATGTAAGGCACGCATGTTCGTTCTAATGTTGAGTATGGCAAAACAGCGGCCGTCCTAATGCGGTGGATATTTAGACGACCCGAAACTAGGTGTGCCCACTGGAACAGCAGGCCAAGGCCAAACATCATTGCTCGCCCCGCCAGTCGCGAGTTTCAATGCGAATTGTAGGCTTTGCAATGGTAGCGGCTCACTATCGATGCGTGCCCGCTTAGGCGGCTGGGGAAGCATCGGTGTCGACAATTTTATCCTGGTCGCCGGCGAAGATCGCAATCGGCAATGTGAGCTCGGCGTAGCGGCTTGAGAGTTCGAACGCGTGGAACGCAGCTGAACGTATCCGTCGCGAACTTTAGGTTTCGATCGCCGCGAAGCCAGACGACATGATAGGTCGCTTCGAATGCCGAGCTGACGCGAAGAGGTTCAAACTATGTTCGATGGCCGAGGAGAACGTTAGCCTCGCAATAATCGGCCCAAACGTTGCTGAATAAAGTCGCTCAAAATCGGCGCTCCGTCTGGAGCCGACAGCGCCGTGTCCGAGCTAAGGTTTCCTCCATAGGGCTGCAGTACTCGCCGCCGAATTCGCGGCCAACCATAAATCCAACGATCGCACCGGCTGGGGCTTTGACTATGACCATGGCAATGTTGCCGTTGTGACTCCCCGTGCAGACTGAAGCGAGTACCAGCCCTGGCCAGGCAGCGGGAGAACAATGCTTCCCAATCCGAATGAGCGCGACGAAACGCCGTAACTTCCAATAAACTTGTGCAGCTGTTCCGGTGATAACAGTTCCGATCGGAAATGCGCGTGCAATGACGAAGTATAGCGCGACAATCTGAATGAGAACGCTCTCATCTTGATTGTCGCGCGGCAACGAAGGGTTGGCAGAGTAGTTTCCCGTACCGTGTTCTCGGCAACTCATAGTATAGACGCGGCTGCTTTGAATTGCGCGATGCGAGCTTCGCACTTGCTCTAGCGGCTTCGTATTTCGTAGACCGCAAGCCGTTATTTCCATTTGATTGATCGGGGACGATGACCTTTATGCCGAAATAGCACTCGTGTCCCTTCATCGATTGACGGATATCGGGATCGCGCTTACCGTCTTTGTTCTTGGTCGACGGCGATGCCGCGATGATAGTCGCATCGACGGTCGTGCCGCCGCGCTCTTAACTTCGAGCTGTTCCGCGAATGCTGCGAAGACGGCTGAGGTCCTTTAGCACGACCGTTCTTAAAAACGCGCGAGAACGATTGCAACCGGTGCGCGTGTGCCTACACTTTGCGATGCCAAGTCCAACCAAATCCAAGCTCGACCTTGCAACGTTGAGCGCCATTCCGCGCGGCATCTGGGCCCTTGGCTTCGTTTCGCTGCTGATGGACATCTCGTCAGAGATGGTTCACGCGCTATTGCCGATCTACCTGGTCACGGTTCTAGGCGCCACCGCCTTGACCGTCGGAATTATCGAAGGCATCGCCGAAGCGACAGCCTCGATCGTCAAGATATTTTCTGGGGCACTCAGCGACTGGCTCGGCAAGCGCAAGCTCCTCGTCGTGCTGGGCTACGGCTTGGCCGCGTTCACCAAACCGGTTTTTCCATTGGCGCCGACTGTTGGCTGGTTAGTCGCGGCCCGCTTCATTGATCGTATTGGCAAAGGCATCCGTGGCGCACCTCGCGACGCCCTGGTGGCCGACATCAGCCCCGAGCATCTACGCGGCGCGAGCTTTGGGCTCCGGCAGTCGCTCGATACCATTGGTGCCTTTGTAGGTCCGATGCTGGCAATTTTCCTGATGTGGTTCACGGCCAATAACTTCAAAATTGTGTTCTGGTTTGCGGTGATTCCGGCCTTTTTGGCGATCGCTCTTGTAATCGTCGGCGTCCAGGAGCCCGAGCGAACAGCTGAACTTCGCAGAATAAAATCACCTCTTACTCCGAGCGAATTTAAACGTCTTGGCCTTGACTACTGGTCCGTCGTTGCAGTGGCAATCGTCTTCAGCCTTGCAAGGTTCAGCGAAGCTTTCCTTTTGCTGAAGGCCCAGGCAGTCGGGCTTCCTATCATGCTGGTTCCCGCCGTGATGGTCGTCATGAATGTCGTCTATGCGCTCGCCGCCTACCCGGCGGGTGTGCTGTCCGACAACAGCAACCGTATGAGGGTGTTATTCATGGGCCTTGCATTGTTGGCGGTGGCAGATCTCGTTCTGGCGTATTCTGCGGGGGTACTTGGAGTGTTGATCGGTGTCGGTATTTGGGGCGTGCATATGGGGTTCACGCAGGGCCTCTTGACGACACTGATTGCGGATACAGCGCCGCCCGAACTTCGCGGCACTGCATTCGGCATGTACAATCTGCTAACAGGCTTGGCGCTCCTCGCCGCCAGCGTCATTGCTGGTGCTCTCTGGGACCGGATTGGGCCACCAGCGACATTCACTGCTGGAGCTGCATTCACCGCGTTGGCGCTCGTTGGCTTCATCGTGCTCCATGCACGCCGGGATGGACGTGAGCAACCTAGTGATTGCTAATGCGTCCGCTCCTGTGAAGGGATTAGGACGCCGGCCTGCCAGGGCGACCACGCGTACAGGGGCCGGCGTCGCTAAGCCTCCATTGATGGAACCGCGAGAAGTGTCGCGATCAGCTCGGGGGACGACGCTTCTGCCGGAGTGCCTTGACGACTGGATCAGTGACGAAAACCGTGTGATTGATGCCATTGTCAACGCGCCGGATTTCACGGAGTTGGGGTTCGATGGCATCGAGCGTGCCGCAACCAACGGTCGCCGCTATCATCCTTGGGTTCTGTTGAAACTCTACATTTGCGGCTATCTCAACCGCCGGCATCTGGTTCCCGACCACAAGACAATCGCCGATTTCCGCAAGACAATGGAGTGGCGCTACGCAAGGTGTGGACCTCCCCGTATTTAGTGGAGAGCCATCTTCTCCGTCGGGCTGTTTGTCTTGAAGTCTGTTTCGAATGCTGCGGGGCTTTTGTAGCCAAGGCTCGAATGCCGCCGCTGCGGGTTATAGAAGCCTTCGATGTAAAGG
>JANLQP010000174.1:0-4262 GCA_031367895.1 Hyphomicrobiales bacterium | reverse complement strand
AGTGCTTAAATTGGTGAATACGTGAAATCGTGAAGTCGCGAAAGGGTCGCGCGCATGCAACCAGCGTCACGCATTCACGAACTCACGACCATTTGCCCCGCGGCGCCAAGCGCCCGAGGTTCCCTCATCATTTCCAGGCGCTGGGCGGCGTAACCGCCTCAGAACCTCTTGAACAAACATGCGGCAAGGCCGCCCTGCCGCACGGAACCGGTGGAATCTTTGCCGCGATGGGTGGGCCCATCCTCGACGCCGGAAAGTTCCGTCCTCACTCTTTGGTGAGGAGTCCGGGGCTTTTATCGCGATGCGTGCGCACGTATCGCGGCGAGCCGATCCAATCCTGGGCAGCGCTTCGTCACGCCGTCCCGGTCCGTGCTCCCGCTCATGCCCTCGACGTCAAAGCACGACGCCGAAGCCCTGGACCGCAGTTGACTGCGGCTAGGCGGGATGCGGCCAAGGATGCGGCACCCGACAACAAGGGGGATAAGTCCGGGCCCCGTTCTCCGCCGCACAGTTAACGCCTCACCCCTTCTCGTGGAAGAAATCGTACACTTTCCGCGCCAGATCAGCCGAGATGCCGGGCACCGCCGTCATATCCTCCACCGACGCTCGCGACACCGCCTTCGCCGAGCCGAAATGCTTCATCAGCCCGCTCTTGCGGCCGGGACCGATGCCCGCGATCTCGTCGAGCGGATTGGCGCTCATGGCCTTCGAGCGCTTCGCCCGGTGCGTGCCGATCGCGAAACGATGCGCTTCGTCGCGCAGGCGCTGCACGAAATAAAGCACGGGATCGCGCGGCTCCAGCATGATCGGCCGTTCGCGCCCGGGCAAATGGAAATGCTCGCGCCCCGCGTCGCGATCCGGCCCTTTGGCGACGCCGATCAGCACCACGTCGGTGACGCCCAATTCCGCGGCCACCTCACGCGCCACACTCAGTTGGCCGAGACCGCCATCGATCAGCATCAGATCGGGCCGATCCGGCAGTTCGTCGGCGATGATGTCCTCGGAATTGTCCTCGGTGTCGTCATCGCCGCCCTCGCCGTCGAGCGCTGCCAGATCGGCATCGCTTTCCGGAACCCGTTCTGCCGTCACTTTGTCCGCCTTCAGCACCCCGAAAGCGATCGCGTCCGCTCCGCGCTCGTTGCGCGGTGGCAACGACGGCGGCGCGATGAGCGATTGCGGCAAGACATTATCATTGTCATCCCGGGAATTGTCCCCGGGACCCAGCGTGCCGCGATCCGCGACGTCCGAGCTTTCGGCGCCATCGGTCCCGGGGACGAGCCCCGGGATGACACCTGTGGATTTTTCCGCCACACCTGCATCCGCGCCGGTCTCCGGCTCCGCCAGCCGCTTGAACCGACGCGTCAGCACCTCGCGCATCATGGCGTAGTCGTCGCCGGGCGTGACGCCCTCCGACTTGATATTGAACTTGCGGTACTGGCCTTTCACGAACCCCTGTGCGCCCGCGACGATCATGGCGCCGACCGCGTGCGCGCCCATGATGTGGCTGTTGTCGAACACTTCGATGCGGCGCGGCACCTTTTCCAACCCGAAGCGCTCGGCCAGCCCCTCCAGCAGCCGCCGCTGCGACGAGCTTTCCGCCAGCCGCCGCCCCAGCGCTTCCTTCGCGTTCGCCAGCGCGTGCTCGACGAGCCCGGTCTTCGTTCCTCGCTGCGGTACGCGGATCTCGATCCTGCGGTCCGCGCGCGTTCCCAGCGCCTCCGCCATCAGCTCCCGCGTCGGGAATTCGTGGCTCGCCAGGATCAGCCGCGGCACCGGCTTGTCGTCGTAGAACTGCGCGATGAAGCTCTCCAGCACGTCTTCCACCGGCAGCGAGCGATCCGCTTTCGGGAAGTACGCGCGGTTGCCCCAGTTCTGCCCGGTCCTGAAGAAGAACACCTGGATGCACGTCTGCCCGCCATCCTGATACGCGGCGAAGATATCGGCCTCCGCGATGCCTTCAGGATTGATCGTCGTATCCGCCGTCACGTGCGCGATCGCCTGCAGGCGATTGCGGAATCCAGCCGCCCGCTCGTACTCGAGCTTGTCGGCCGCCTCCATCATCTGCGTTTGCAGCTTGGTGCGCGCCTCCTGGCTTTCGCCACGTAGAAAGGTCGAGGCTTCGTCGGCGAGCTTGGCGTAGTCCTCCAGCTTGATCTCGCCGGTGCACGGTGCCGAACAGCGTTTGATCTGATGCAGCAGGCACGGCCGCGTCCGGCTCTCATAGACGCTGTCTGCGCAGGTGCGCAGCAGGAATGCGCGCTGCAACGTATTGACCGCGCGGCTGACAGCCCCCGCCGACGCGAACGGGCCGAAATAATCGCCCTTCACATTGCGCGCACCGCGATGCTTCAGGATCTGCGGCGCCGCATGATCCCGCCGGATCAGGATGTAGGGGAACGACTTGTCGTCCCGCATCAGCACGTTGAAGCGCGGCCGGAAGCGCTTGATCAGGTTCGCTTCGAGCAGCAGCGCCTCGGCCTCGGTGCGGACCGTGACGAATTCCATCGACGCCGTCACCGAGATCATACGCGCAATGCGGTTGGTATGCCCGCCGAGCCGCGCGTAGTTCGACACCCGCGCTTTCAGGCTCCGCGCCTTGCCGACGTAGACGACCGTGCCATCCGCATCGAGCATGCGGTAGACGCCCGGCGAGCTGGGGAGCAGCTTCAGATAGCCGGCGATGACCTCGGGGCCGGAGCGCGGCAGGCCAGCCGCAGCTTCCGTCTCGACCGCTGGCATCGCCCGCGTCTCGGTCGGCGTCTCCACGGGCTCCTCGCCTTTGGCGGCGGCCTCGCCCTCGCCCATCTGGTTTTTGCGATCCTCTGACATGCCGTTGTCTTGGCGGCGGGCTGCGCGACGGTCAAGCCGCGCCGTTCGTTTTCACCCTTGTCGACGCGGTACATCCGCAACCACAACCTCCACGGTTGCTGCACCAATCTACAATCGGACTTGTCCTTTAACCGGAAGTGTCGGATCGTGTCAGTGTGGGACACGACCAACGGGGAGAGTGGGGCATGATTTCTAGCGCACGCACTGTCACGCCGAATGCGGCCGTTTCGGCCCTGGAGCGGCGGCGAAACTTCCTGTCCGAAGTCGTCATCGACTACGGCCCGCGCGACGTTCTCGGCCGCCTGTTCCTGAAAGCCGACACGGAGTTACGCGAACTGGGAATAGAGTTATCCTTTGCGCCCGTCGAGGCGATGCTTGAACTCAATCGCGTCAATCGCAACAGTTGGCGCCCACTGGTACCCATTCTAGATGCGACGATTGGCGGCTACAATGCCGACACAGGTTTCTGCGTCCTTGGACGTAATCGTGACGGCGAGATCATCGCAGCACATGGCGCCAGGCTCTACGAGATGGGACCGAGGACCTTCAAGGAGGAAGGCGAGAGCCTGCGGCTTTGGTACCCGAATCCGGAGCGCACGCGGGCACCGGGTGAGTCCTGCACGATCACATGTCCCTCGGCCGACAAGTTGACGGGCCGGGCCGTGTTCTCTGGCGGCGTCTGGTTTCGCCCGGACTACCGCAAAGTCGGCTTGACGACGATCCTCGGTCGGGTCGTCAAAGCCTACGCATTCACGCGTTGGTATTCTGACATCGTCTTCACGATGATGATCGACGATGTCTTTGCCGGTGGCACTGCCAAACGCGCCGGATATACCCACGCCGAGTGGGAAGTCGACCTGAAAAACACACCACTGGGCACGTTCAAACTGGCCCTGCTTTGGATCACGGCCGCCGAACAGCTTGAATACTTCGACCAGTACCTAGCGAGACCGCACGCGCAGGTCGATGCGCGGGTCGAGGATCGAACCGCCAATCAAAACCGTCGCGCCTGACCGGTCGCTTACCGGAACGATCACGCGCTGATACCGTAGCCGCGCACGACCCGCATGCGGCCAGCGCACCAGCGCATCGACCCGCTCGATGCGTGGTGTCTTGCTCTCCATTGTTTCGTAATAGGCCTGCGTGGCTAGCTTGCCGTAAGCCCGGTCCGGCATTTCTTCCATAGGCGCGCCGACGGCACAGTGACGCCACGTCTCGTAGTTCCCGAACAGGCCGTCTCCGAACTCCTGGTAGACGAGTTTCCCGAGATCGGCCTGTTTCTTGACGACAATGTACCGGTCACCGAGTGCCGCCCGCAACAGGTGCATCAGCGCGTGCTGGCCCGAGGGCGCCGACAGGTCCGGCCACTGGCGCGCGATCTCGCCGAGTGGTGAATGCGGTCCAAGCTCCGGCGTGTCGATTCGCCGTGACAG
>JANLQP010000151.1:0-5010 GCA_031367895.1 Hyphomicrobiales bacterium | reverse complement strand
CCTCACCAAAGAGTGGGGACGGAACTTTCCGGCGTCGTTCGTGGGACCACCCACGGCGGCAACGATTCGACCGGTTTCGTGCGGCAGGGCGGCCTTGCCGCATGTTCGTTCAAGAGGTTCCTGGCGGTTACGCCGCCCAGCACCTGGATTGCGATGGTCAAAACCTCGAGCGCGACGCGCTGCGGGGCGAAAGGTCGTGGGGTGGTGAATGCGTGAGGAGGTGACGCTCGGGGCGTCCTCTCTCGAATTCACGCACTCTCGTACGCACGCATTCACATATTCACGACTCCCGATCGCACGCCCTCACGACGCAACTGCGAGATCGGCGTCGACGAGGACGGAACCGTCATCGACGTGCGCGGTCCAGCGTGCGATGTCTTCTTCCTCGCCGATGAGCGCGAGGCCGTAGGCGATCGAGACCAACTCGTCGCCGCTCTCGATCTTGGGCTTGCCGAAGCGCTTCTCGAAGGCGTGGATGACGGCCGGCACGAACGACGATCCGCCGGTCAAGAAGACCTTGTCGACCTGTTTCTCGCGCATCCCGGCTTTGGCCAGTGCCGCGCCGACGGCCGCATCGATGCGTTCGAGATCGCGCGCGATCCAGCGCTCGAAATCGGTGCGTTGCACGACCTGGTCGATCTCGACGCCGCGCGCCGCGAACTTGAGCCGCGCCGTGGTTCTGCTCGATAGCCCGATCTTGGCCTCGGAGACGACCTTGTAGAGGGGATAGCCGACGTCGGCGTCGATGAAGGCGATCAGCGCTTCGAGCTTTTCCGGGTCGAGGCTTTCGCGCGCGAGGCCCTTGAGTTCGGTCAGAATGCGCTGGCTCTTCATGATCGAGAGCGTGTTCCAGCGCGCGAAGTTGGCGTAGTAATGGCCGGGAACGTCGAGGATCTTGCCCCAGCTCCTGTACTGCGTGCCCTTGCCGAGGCGTGGCGAGACGATCGCGTCGATGATGCGGTAGTCGAACGTGTCGCCGGCCACGCCGACGCCCGATTGCGCGAGCGGCTTTGCGACGATGCCCTGTGGCGTCAGCGCGAAATGGATGAGCGAGAAGTCGCTGGTGCCGCCGCCGAAGTCGGCGACGAGCACGGTCGCGTCACGCTTCAGGCGCTGCGCGAAATAGAAGGCGGCGGCGACCGGTTCGTAGACATGATGGACTTCCTTGAAGCCGAAGCGGCTGAAGGCCAAGTCGTAGCGTTCGGCTGCGAGCGCGCCATCGGGGTTGGCGCCGGCGAAGGCGACGGGGCGGCCGACGATCAGGCGTTTGGGAAGGCTTTCGCGCGGGCGGTTCGCGTGTGCGATGAACTTGGCGAAGAAAGCGCCGAGCAGGTCCTCGAACTGGTAGGTGCGCCCCGCAATCGTGGTGTTCTTGAACGCGCGGCTCGCGGCAAACGTCTTGAACGACTGCAGAAAGCGCGTGTCGAAGGGATCATCGATGAAGCGGTCGATGGCCCACGCGCCAGCCTCGGCGCGGGTATCGCGGCCGGCGTCGGTCTGCTCCTGCCAGAGCGCCAGCACGGAGCGGAACGCGGAGAACTGCTGATTGTCGTGGACGAACGATTGCGCGGCGATGCGGCCGTCCGCTTGCCGTTCGGCAAGCACGGTGTTCGTCGTGCCGAAATCTAATCCGATCGCTGGCGCGGCGGGCATGGGCAGGTTCCGTATCTGTCAAAATGCGAAACGCGAGAGACGGGCTGCCTCTCGCGTTTGCGGGTGCTGCTTGGATCAATGGTCTTTGGCGATCAAGGCGACCGATAACATGCCGGCTTTACGTCCCGGCCAGCTCTGGCACGTCCACGAGTACAGCAACGGCATCGCGGGCTTCGCGCTCGGACATGATGACGTCGAGCGAAGACGGCTGTGGCGGTGGCGCTCCATCCTCGATCATTCCTTCGAGATGGAAGGCCAGCGCCTCAGCAGCGAGCGACCGGGCCTCCTCGAGAGTCGCCCCCGCCGTGACACATCCCGGCAGGTCGGGAAACGACACACCGTAGTCGCTATCTGTATCCTTGTGGATCAGTGCAATGTAGGCTCGCACGCGCTCACCTCAATTTCAGTCCAGACTGCTTCTCGATCGAACGGAGCGTTCCAATCGGTAAATTCTTTCGGGGATGCGGAACGGTCACGCGCCCGGCTTTGACGGGATGCTTGAATTGCACGTGGCTACCCTTCTGTCGCGCCTGCACCCAACCACCCCGCTGCAACGCAGCAATGACATCTCTGCTGTTCATTGGCTAGTGTCATACCAGTCATACCCGTCGCCTGCCCTCAAATCCCGCCCATCAACATGTACTTGAGCTCGACGAAGCCGTCGATGCCGTGCGACGAGCCTTCGCGGCCTATCCCTGACTCCTTGACGCCGCCGAAAGGCGCGAGTTCGGTCGAGATGATGCCTTCGTTGATGCCGACCATGCCGTATTCGAGGCCTTCCGCGACCCGCCAGATGCGGCCGATGTCACGCGCGTAGAAGTAGCAGGCGAGGCCGAATTCGGTGTCGTTGGCCATGGCGATCGCCTCCTCCTCCGTCTTGAAGCGGAAGACGGGAGCGACGGGGCCGAATGTTTCCTCACGCGCGCATTTCATGTCGGCGGTGACGTTTGCGAGCACGGTCGGCTCGAAGAAGTTGCCGCCGAGCTTGTGCCGTTTGCCGCCGGTGACGATTTTCGCGCCCTTCGCGACGGCATCGGCGATGTGCTCCTCGACCTTGTCGATTGCCGCCTTGTTGATCAGCGGGCCCTGCATGACGCCGGATTCAGCGCCGTTGCCGACTTTCATCGCCTTGGCGGCCTTGGCCAGCTTCTCGACGAAAGTGTCGTAGACTTTGTCCTGCACCAGGATGCGGTTGGCGCAAACGCACGTCTGTCCGGCGTTGCGGTACTTGGACGCCATCGCGCCCTCGATCGCCTTGTCGATGTCGGCGTCGTCGAAGACGATGAAGGGCGCGTTGCCGCCGAGCTCCAGCTCCACCTTCTTGATGGTGGAGGCCGACTGCGCCATCAGCACCTTGCCGACCTCGGTGGAGCCGGTGAAGGTGATCCCGCGCACTTTCGGGCTGGTGGTCAGCACCTCGCCGATCTCGGCGGATTTGCCGGTGATGACGTTGAAGACGCCTGCGGGAATGCCAGCCTGACGTGCCAGTTCCGCCAGCGCGAGCGCGGTCAGCGGCGTCTCGGTCGCGGGCTTGCACACGACCGTGCAACCGGCGGCGAGTGCCGGCGAGACTTTCCGCGTGATCATCGCGTGCGGGAAGTTCCACGGCGTAATGGCGCCGATGACGCCCAAAGGCTGTTTGATGACGATGATGCGGCTGCCATGCTTGAAGGCGGGGATCGTCTCGCCGTAGATGCGTTTGGCCTCCTCGGCGTAGAACTCGGTGAACGAGGCGCCGTAGATGATCTCGCCCTTGGCTTCGGCCAGCGGCTTGCCCTGCTCGGAGGTGAGCAGCAACGCCAATTCGTCGGCGTGCGCGATCTGCAGATCGAACCAGCGGCGCAGGATGATCGAGCGTTCCTTGGCCAGCAGTTTGCTCCATGGCCCGAATGCCTTGGCGGCGGCGTCGACGGCCTGGTGGGCTTCCTTGGCGCCGAGGCGGGGAACCTTGGCGATCTCCTCGCCGGTTGCCTTGTTGGTGACGCTGATCTCGGGCTTGCCGACCCATTGTCCGTCGATGAAGCACTGGGTCTTCAGAAGCGAGATGACTTTCTTGTCCATTAGGGCCTCCGGAGGCGGAAGATTGGCGAAGCGGGAAGATTGGACCGGTTGCCATTTCGGGCGCAACCGGGAAGATCGCGCGCAACGGAGGTGGAAATGGTAACTGTCCCCGATTGAAAATGGTAACGGGGATCGTTTTCGACAAGCCAAGCGGTTGGCTATTACGCGTTCAGCTGTTGGCGTTGGGGCGGCCGGGCAATCTCCACGACCGTTGCGTCGATCAGGCCGAGCTTGATCAGGCGGGCGCGGATCGATCCTGTCGTGCGGGCATGCAGCGTCGCCATGTCGGCGATGCTGGCGCCGGTCTTGAAGCGCTGGACGAGAACGCGCTCTTCATCTGTAACCCAGGCTTTACCGGTGTTGCTCGGCAGTGCGATCCGGGCCCGTTGCAGGCGCCGTTCGCGCCGCAGTTCACGCTCGACAAGCTCGCGCGCCAGATGCAGTGCTCTGATCACATCGGGCTTCTGGCAGAGGTGATCGGGGCCAAGCACCTCGCCCGAGATGGGATCGTGACCGGCAGCCAGTGCCTCGATCACGGCCAATGTGCGTTCAATATCCATGGCAAGCTTTGCTCCGCAAACGACGGTTGCGCAAACGATAGACGCTCAAGCTTACCGACGGGTGGAACGATGTGCAAACGGGATCATAGCCCGAGGATCACAGTCCGGCGACGCCAGTTGCAAGCCAACGACATCGTTCCGCGAATCCGGTCGACACGGCCCGACCTTGCCTGCAGGATCAGCGCCCATGGTCGTTGATGCCGTGTGATACGGGCGTGCTGATAACGGGCGTGCGCTTTACCGCGCGGCGTGACGGGCGAACGGCCGCGAAGGCGCCAACTGGATGAAGGAACAATCAGCATGAAGTTCTTTGTTGGTATCAATGGCTGGATGCTGCCGGTGGCGGCGATCGCGAGCTTCCTGTTCGGCGGCGTTTGGTACGGCCTGCTCGCGAAGCAGTGGATGGCAGCCGCCAAGCTGGACGAGGCCAAGATCAAGGGCAGCGGCCAGCCGGTGGCGCCGATGTTGATTGCGCTCGTCGCGCAGCTGTTCATGGCCTGGATGCTATCGGGCCTGCTGTTGCACATGGCCAAGGCTGGGCTGCCCGGAACCGTGAAGAACGGCATGATCACAGCGCTGTTCATCTGGGCGGGATTCATCGTGACCACGCTGGTCGTCAACCACCGCTTCCAGATGCAGAGCTGGGCGCTGACGTTCATCGATGCCGGCCATTGGCTGGGCGTGCTGCTGATCCAGGGCCTGATCCTCGGCCGCTGGGGCCTCGCATGAGTGGCGA
>JANLQP010000149.1:0-9631 GCA_031367895.1 Hyphomicrobiales bacterium | reverse complement strand
CTGCGCACCGCGTTGATGCCGATCCTCAACGCCATGGCCGTCACCGGCATCGTCTCGCTACCGGGGCTGATGACCGGCCAGATCCTGGCCGGCGTCGATCCGGTGGAGGCGGCGAAATACCAGATCATGATCATGTTCGCGTTGTCGGGCGCGACGGCGCTGGCCGTGCTGGCGGCGGGCATAGGTGGTGTCTGGCTGCTGACCGACGACCGTCATCGGCTGCGGCTCGACCGGCTGGTGACGGCGAGCAAATAGGATCGCCAATCGCGCGCCGCTTCGTTAACGTCGACCTGAACCACCAACTGCAAAGGAAAGCCCCATGATCTTCGATCACCGCACCTACACCTGCAAGCCCGGCATGATCAAAGCCCATCTCGAAATCTACGAGAAAATGGGCTTCGCGCCGCAAGCGAAGCACTTGGGGAAACCCGTGCTGTACGGCACAACCGAAGTTGGCGACGTCAACACTTACGTGCACGTCTGGGCCTACAAGGATCTGGCCGAGCGCACCGCGAAACGCGCGGCGATGTGGACCGACCCGGAATGGCTCGCCTACGTCAAGAAATCCGGCGAACTGGGCGCGCTGATCAAGCAGGAAAACACGATCCTGGTGGCGCCCGCGTTCTTCAAGCTGCCTGGGGCTTAAAAGTCGTGGGCGGGGTCAGATCCCAACTAAGTTTGTGCACGGGTTGGTGCATTTGCTTGGGTCTGGCCCCGTCGGCACCGACGGCCAAGGTCTGAATCCACTGACTTTGCATCCAATTGCCATGGCAATTGCTGTTCCGCTGCCCTAAATTGAGCCCAACAGGCGGCCCGCGCGCTTCGACGCGCGATCGGGGTTCTGGCCTCGCCAGCCAACGCAAGTTTCATTCAACAGGAGACCCCGCATGAGCCCTGAGACCACGATCGTCATCGCGAGCGCCGCGCGCACGCCTGTTGGTTCGTTCAATGGCGCACTCGCCAGCCTTCCTGCGCACGAGCTCGGCAAGATCGCCATCAAGGCCGCCCTGGAACGGGCCGGTGTCAAGCCCGCCGACGTCAACGAGGTCATCATGGGCCAGATCCTCGATGCCGGCGCTGGCCAGAACCCGGCCCGCCAGGCGTCGATAAACGCCGGCATCCCGTTTTCCGCGCCCGCCTGGGGCATGAACCAGCTCTGCGGCTCGGGCTTGCGCGCCGTGGCGCTCGGCGCCCAGCAGGTGCTCGACGGCGCCACGATCGTCGTCGCCGGCGGCCAGGAGAGCATGAGCCAGGCGCCGCACGTCATGCATCTGCGCGACGGCACCAAGATGGGCGACGCCAAGATGATCGACACCATGATCAAGGACGGCTTGTGGGACGCCTTCAACGGCTACCACATGGGCTCGACCGCCGAGAACGTCGCGCGGGCCTACCAGATCACCCGCGATGAGCAGGACAAGTTCGCGGTCGCCTCGCAGAACAAGGCCTCGGCTGCCAGGAAGGCCGGCAAGTTCAAGGACGAGATCGCGCCCGTCACCATCAAGGGCCGCAAGGGCGACGTGATCGTCGCCGAGGACGAGTACATCAAGGACGGCGTGACGCTGGAGGGCATCTCGAAGCTCAAGCCCGCGTTCGATGCGAAGGCCGGAACGGTGACCGCGGCCAACGCGTCGGGCATCAACGACGGCGCTGCCGCCGTCGTGCTGATGACCGCGGCCGAGGCGACGAAGCGAGGCATCAAGCCGCTCGCGCGAATCGTGTCGTGGGCCAACGCCGGCGTCGATCCAGCGATCATGGGCACGGGCCCGATCCCGGCATCGAAAATGGCGCTGGAGAAGGCCGGCTGGACGGTCAAGGACCTCGACCTGATCGAGGCGAATGAGGCATTTGCCGCGCAGGCCTGTGCCGTCAACAAGGATCTCGGCTGGGATACCTCGAAGGTCAACGTCAACGGTGGCGCCATCGCTATCGGTCACCCGATCGGTGCGTCCGGCGCGCGCGTGCTGACGACGCTTCTGTATGAGATGCAGCGCCGTGGCGCCAAGAAGGGCCTGGCCACGCTCTGCATCGGCGGCGGCATGGGCGTCGCCATGTGCGTGCAACGGGACTGATGACGCTGCTAGCCGCAACGCCTGACAATATCGAGAGAGCCGCCCGTTTGCTCCGCGACGGGCGGCTCGTCGCATTTCCGACCGAGACCGTCTACGGCCTCGGCGCTGATGCAACCAATGGCCTCGCCGTCGCGGCCATCTTCGAAGCGAAGGGCCGGCCACATTTCAATCCGCTGATCGTGCACGTCGCCGATACCGCCGATGCCGAGGCCTTGTCTCGGTTCACGCCGCTGGCGCGACAGCTCGCAATTGCGTTCTGGCCGGGGCCGCTGACGCTGGTGATGGCGAAGTTGCCGGACTCACCCATCGCCGATCTCGCCACCGCCGGTCTCGAGACCATCGCTGTCCGCGTTCCATCCCACCCCGTTGCGCGCGCACTGATCGCCGCTGCTGGGCGCCCGATCGCGGCGCCGTCCGCCAACCGATCCGGCCACGTCAGCGCGACGGAAGCCGCCCACGTTGCCGACGACCTCGGCGACCGTGTCGCGATGATCCTGGATGCCGGTCCATGCGCGGCCGGCGTCGAGTCGACCGTCCTCGACGTGACTGGCACGGTCCCCGTGCTGCTGCGCCCGGGGGCCGTAACGTCGGAGGAGATCGCCCGCGTCACCGGCCAGGAACACATCGTTGCACACGCACAGGCCAAGCGCCCGATCTCGCCCGGTCAGCTTGCGAGCCATTACGCGCCGCGCGCAATCGTGCGCCTCGATGCAACCTCAGTCGCGCCCGGCGAAGCGTTGCTGGCATTTGGACCTCGGCCGCTGCTCTATGCCGGTGCCATGTTCAATATCAGCGCCAGCGGCGATCTGCGCCAGGCTGCTGCCCGCCTGTTTTCGGCTCTGCGCATGCTCGACGCGTCCGGCGCACACAGCATTGCCGTCATGCCAATCCCGGACACGGGACTGGGCGCTGCCATCAACGACCGCCTGCGCCGCGCCGCAGAACCGCGTTGATCTCTCGCGGCGTATCGGGCAACAGGGGGGATGCCCATCTACCTCCCCATCGCCGAGATGTCGCAAAGCCTGCCGCTGCTGCTGGCGCTCGGTTTTGCTATCGGCGTCATCTCCGGTCTCTTCGGCATCGGTGGCGGCTTCATCATGACGCCGATGCTGATCTTTCTCGGCATCCCCGCGGGAACCGCCGTCGGCACCGGCGCCGCCCAAGTTGCGGCGTCGTCTGTATCGAGCGCAGTCGGCCATTTCAGGCGTGGCAACATCGATGTTCTGATGGGCCTATATCTTGTCGTCGGCGGCGTGATCGGCGCGGCCGCCGGCGTTGAATTGCAGCAGGTGCTCAAGGCGCTCGGGCAGCTCGATCTGTTCACGACACTGACCTACGTGCTGATGCTCGGCATCATCGGCGTGCTCATGCTGATCGAGAGCGTGAACTACATTCGGCGCACCGCCGCAGGTGGTTCGCCGCCGAGCATGCGCCGTGCCGGCCAGCATAGCCTCATCCAACGCCTGCCCTTCAAGCGGCGATTCCGGACCTCGAAGCTCTACATCAGTGCCGTGCCGCCGGTCGCGATGGGTGGCCTGGTCGGGCTGCTCACCGCCATCATGGGTGTCGGCGGCGGCTTCGTGCTGATCCCTGCGCTTATCTACATACTGCGGGTCCCGACCCGGATCGCGCTCGGCACCTCGTCGTTCCAGATCATTTTCGTCACGGTGTTCGCGACGCTGCTGCAAGCGGTCCGCAACCACTCGGTCGACGTGATGCTGGCAGCGCCCTTGATCGCCGGCGGCGTTCTCGGCGCGCAATTGGGCGTCCACCTCAGCGAGCGCATGAAGGCCGAGCAATTGCGGGCGGCGCTGGCTCTGCTCGTGCTTGCCGTCGCGGTCCGCATGGCGTTCGACCTCGTGGCGGAGCCAGCCGAGCACTTTGCGATTCAATTGCCCGGCTGATCAGAGCACCGGCTTTGCCGCCGCCGCGAGATAGTTGACGTCGGTATCGGCGGCGAGTGACCAGCGATCGACAAGCGGATTATAGACCATGCCCGCGACGTGCACGGCCTCGAGCCCGGCGGCCCGCAGATGTCCGCTGAGTTCGTCCGGCGTCACGAAGCGCTCCCACTGGTGCGTGCCGACCGGCAGCCAGCGCAGCACGTATTCCGCGCCGACGATCGCCAAGGCGTAGGCTTTCATGGTCCGATTGATCGTCGACGCGATCATCATCCCGCCCGGCCGCACCAGCGATGCGCAAAGCTCAATGAACGCCGCCGGGTTCGGCACGTGCTCGACCACTTCCAGGCACAGCACAACGTCGAACTGCCGGCCTTCAGCCGCAAGTGTCTCGACGGTCGTGATCCGATAGTCGATGGCGAGACCCTGGTCGGCCGCATGAGTACGCGCCGCTTCCACGTTCTCCGCGCCAGGGTCGATCCCCATGACGCGCGCGCCCATCCGTGTCACCGGCTCCGACACCAACCCGCCGCCGCAGCCGATATCGAGCACCGTCAACCCGTCGAGCGGTTTCAGCCCCCCTAGCGGACGCTGAAAGTGCGCCACCAGCCTGTCGCGGATGAACTGAAGCCGGGCCGGCCCGAGCTTGTGCAGCGGCGCAAACTTGCCGGTCGTCGACCACCACTCGGAGGCGATGCGCCGGAAACGGTCGACCTCGGCCTGATCGACATTCGGGGGTACGGGGGGGGCGGTCAAGTTTGTCATGGCGGGATTGATGCGAGCCGGCGGAGCGTTGTCAACCTTGCGCGTTCAAACCGAGCAGTTCTCACGGGTTCGATTGCGGCATGGGCGGAACCGGTGGTCGAGAGTGCTGGTGCTGGTGACGTCGCCGATCTCGAGCGTCATGCGAGGCGGTGCGTTTCGCGCCGCTGCCACAGGCGAATTTCGTGGACAGGCGCCCTTGGCGATGCCGTGATTGATTTTGCTCACTCGCAAATCCGAGCCTGGGCAAGCAGCTTCCACCCGTCTCTACAGCTCAGATCCCGAACTTGGCCGGGGATTTTTCTCAGCCGGGGAAGGGGGGCGTGTATCGTGGGGGCGTGTATCGTGGGTTGTGGATCACAGACGATCCCGCTTAGCATGCGGGAGCGAAGGCCGAGGCTGGCCGGGACGCGGAGGAAATGACATGCTCACGAAATTCGACAGCTCCTACGTCGGCACCGTCGACATGGAGAACTGCGGCTATCTCGGGACACCGATCAACGATCGCTCGTATTCGAACAAGGAACTGGCCGGCGCGTTGTACAAGGCCGAAGAATACGCCCGGACGATGGACCGGCTCGGCTACGACACCTTCTGGATGGCCGAGCACCATTTCCAGCCCGAGGGCACGGAATGCATCCCGAACCTGCTGATGATGGCGATGCATCTCGCCGGCATCACCAGGAACATCAAGATCGGCTGTGGTTTCAACGTCGTGCCGATGTGGCATCCGCTGCGGCTCGCCGAAGACTATGCAACCGCTGACATCCTGACGCGCGGACGCACCATATTCGGCGTCGCACGCGGCTACCACACGCGCGAGGTCGAGACGTTCGGCGCGCCGCTGACCGACCAGGAGGCCAACCGCGAGATGTTCGAGGAAGGCTGCGACCTGATCTTCAAGGCCTTCAACGAGGAAAAGTTCAGCCACAAGGGCAAGTACTACACCTGCCCGCCGGAGGTGCCCTATCGCGGCTACACGCTGAAGGAGATCACGCTCGTCCCACGGCCATTGAAGTTGCCGGTCGAATGTTGGCAGCCGATCCAGTCGGGCTCGGATCGGGCGTTCGACTTCATGGCCAAGCACGGCATGTCCGGCGTTATCGGCGGCGGTTCGGCCGAAGGCGGCGCGGTGCAGCGGCACATGGACGGCTTCCGTGCCGCCTACAAGCGCCGCGGCGTCGATCTGGCGCCCGGTGAAAAGCTCTCGCTCGGCTACCAGTTCCATATCGCGTCCACCCGCGAGCAGGGCATCAAGGAAGCCGGCCGCTACTACGAGGAGAACATGAAGATGTTCGGCGAGCTGCGCCTCGTGCGTGCCTTGACCGAGGCGCAGATTGCAGCGATGCGCGACCCGCGTCTGGTGGCGAATACCAAGCTGCCGCGCATCGACGATGCGGTGAAGGCCGGCGGCTTCCTGACCGGAACCGCCGCCGACATCATCGAGCAGTTGAAAGCGGTGGAGAAGACATATCCGGGACTTGAGCGTGTGTCGTGCTCGCTGCCGCTCGGCACGCCGTTGAAAACGGCGATGGAGCAGCTGGAGCGCTTCTCCAAGGAAGTCATGCCGGCGTTCAAGTGAAGAAGGAAGCGAGTAGCTTCCCCCTCTGCCCATCGTCTGCGCTTCGTGCTGAAAGCGCGCCTCCGGCACGATGATGGGGAGAGGGCTCACCCTAACGCTCTCCCTGTGAAGAACGGGGAGGGGGGACACCTCACCACTCACCACTCCACAGGGGGCAAACATGTCCGTCCGCTTCGGCCGCGAGTTCCTGTCGATCCCAGGCCCGACCAACATTCCCGACGACGTGTTGCAGGCGATGCACCGGCCGGCGGTCGACATCTACTCGGGCGGCATGCTCGATCTCGGCCAGTCCTGCCACGACGACATGCGCAAAGTGTTCAGCACCAAGAACCGCGTCTACATCTACGCGGCGAACGGGCACGGCGGCTGGGAGGCGGCGTTCTCGAACGTCCTCACGAAGGGCGACAAGGTGCTGGTGCTGCAGAGCGGGCGCTTCGCGGTCGGCTGGGGCGAGATGGCGACCATGATGGGCGCCGACGTCGAGGTGCTGCCCGAAGCGCTGACCAATGCCGTGGACCCGGCCAAGGTCGAGGCGCGGCTGAAACAGGACAAGGCGCACGCGATCAAGGCGATCATGGTCGTGCAGATCGATACCGGGTCGAGCTGCGTCAACGATATTCCCGCGATCCGCAAGGCGATCGACAAGGCCAAGCATCCGGCACTGCTGATGGTCGACTGCGTCGCCTCACTCGGCTGCATGCCGTTCGAGCATGACGCCTGGGGCGTCGATGTCTCGATGGCGGGCTCGCAGAAGGGGCTGATGACGCCGCCGGGCCTCGCATTTGTCGCCGCCAGCGACAGGGCGCGCGCCGTGCACAAGTCGGCGGGCATGCGCACGATGTATTGGGACTGGTCGTTCCGCGACGGCGAGCTCAGCTACCACAAGTATTGCGGCACGCCGCCCGAGCACCTGCTGTTCGCGCTCAGGAAGTCCCTCGACATGTTGTTTGCGGAGGGGCTGGACAACGCCTTCCGCCGGCATGCACTGTTGGCCGAGGCGACCAGGCGCGCGGTCGCGAAATGGGCGGAGGGCCAGGTGCTGTCGTTCAACATCGCGGAGCCCTCGGCACGCGCCAATTCCGTCACCAACGTGCTGGTGAAGGGCCGCGATCCGCAAGCGATCCTCGATTATGCGCGGGAGAAATGCGGTGTCGTGCTGGGCGTCGGCTTGGGCGAACTCGCCGGCAAGGCATTCCGCGTCGCGCACATGGGCCACACCAACGCGCCGATGGTGATCGGCACGCTCGGGTCGATCGAGATGGCGTTGCAGGCGCTGAAGATCCCGCATGGCGCGGGCGGCGTTTCGGCGGCGGTATCGTACCTGGCCGGCGAAGTGGCGGCGTAGGGATGTAGGGTGCAATAGCCCCGCCTTCTGCACTTGGCCGGGGCGTATTGCACCGATGCGGCGCTTGATTCAAGGCCCAACGGTGCAATACGGCGCAAGAGCAATCGCGCCTATTGCACCCTACGGTCGAACCTACTGCGGCGTGAAGACCCTGAGCGCGGCTGACGACAGGGCGCCGCCGACGACGCAGGGGACGGCAATCTCGACGTGGCCGAGGGCGCCGGCAGCAACGCAGCCGAGCGCCAGGGCAGTTTGTCCCGCCGTGCCCCACCACGTCAGTTTGCGCGTGCTCTCCGGGCCTTTGCGTTTCAGTTCCTCGATCGAGGCCATGGCGTCCTTGCGGATCTTGCCCGTCTCGAAGGTTTCCGCGGCTTCGATGACTTCGCGGAGCTCCTTGGCGACATCCTTGGGTTGGCGTGGGACCTGGCGCTTCAAATGATCGAGCAGGTACTTGTCCTGCTGCGCGTTGTTGGCGAGCGTCCACTTGGCCATGCTGCCGAGTGTCAGGCGTTCGACGTTGTTGGTGTCCTTGGACCAGGCGAGAACGCCGATGATGCGGTCGACCGGCTCGAAGCGCCCGGTCGCGAAAAAGTAACCCCAATGGGTGTCCAGGGCGGCGGGGGACTGGTCGAGCGGCAGGTCCTTGAGCACGGGAAACTTGCCCGAGAGATAGCGCTGGATCAGAACCGTGCGCGCCGGCATGCGTTCGGTGAACTTCTCGAGCAGCGTCTTCCAATCGGGCAGGCCGGAATAGGCGATGGCGCGGATCAAGGCCACCTGGTCCTCCGGCGGCATCGGGAACATCTTGGTGACCATGGCTTCGGCCGTCGTCGGGTTGTCGCCGAGGACGCCGGCGGTAAAACCGATGTAGACGCCGGCCGCGTCCAGGTCCTTGAAGAGGCCGAGCGCGCTCATTGCCCGAACCGTCTCGGCCAGCCGCTGCGGCTCGGGCTTGGCGCGATAGCCGTTGATCCACACGAGGATGCCTTGCGGCGTCGGGATGGCGGCGGGCGGCGGCGCCTTGCCCTTCGGCGGTGCGCCGGCCGCAGGCAGGGTGCCGAACGCCCAGAGGGTCGCCAGCAAGACGAGAACGATACGCATTTCCCCTCCCGTTTTCCCTCCCGCGCGCTCGGTAACATGGAGGCCCGCTCAAGCGGCTGATGACGCAGACGTCCCATGCAGCATGCAGTGGCAAAATCAGCCAGAACGCGTCTGGCCGCAGACCCGGCGGCAGGGTCGAAGCGGCTCGGACAATTGGGTTGGCCGGCGTGGCCGTTTTGTGGCGGCTGACCCGGCATAGGCGAGGAGGTCGATGCCGGATTAATTGGAAACGCGAAAAACTGATCGCCGCAATCATAATGCTCTAAAGGGTTAATTCGACGGCCCACTTAAAGCTTCAGCAACCGCCCGATGAGACGATCGGAAATGGCAGAGTGCTGCGTCGTATTGCGTCGGGGAGTTGGGGATGTCGCTGCTGTTGATCGACGACCAGGGCGAGGTTTGGGATGGTCAGTCCCGCCAGTTGAGGCAAGCATTCGACAGTCCCTACTCGGGCGGCGAATTCTCCGATTATGCCGTTGTCAATCTGGGTTTCGTTGCCTTGAACACGTACGGCACGTCGTGCCAGGTGCGGTTGCGGCCGGCAACCGTTTCGGATCGTACATTCCGCGCCGTTTGCCACTGGCTGCAAAAGTCGCGCAACGAGCGCGTTGTCCTGACATGGCTCGACGACGATTGGACCAATGAACTCCTGCGCGCCGGAGAGACGATCACGAACCGGCTGGAGGAGTTGATCGCGGGTGCCAAGCGGGCGAAGCCCAGCGATTTCCTGTCACGGCGAATCGACACGCCGGAGCTTGGACCGCATTCACCACTCGGCGAGATCGCGCGCCAGTGGCCGGACCTGTCGGCGCCCTCGGGCCAGCACGCGCTGATGCACCTGTTGCGGGCGGCACTCGGTGACCGGTAC
>JANLQP010000118.1:0-12717 GCA_031367895.1 Hyphomicrobiales bacterium | reverse complement strand
GTCAGTTCGCCGCACGCCTCCAGGGTCTCTCAGCCCGCGCGTCAAAACGCACAACTACCTCAACATGATCATGGCCGACATGGAAGCGCGCGAGCGCGACCCGAAGGCCTGGGCCGTGCTGCTCGATGAAAACGGCAACCTATGCGAGGGCATGGGCTCCAACATCTTCGTGGTCAAGGGCAACCGCATTGCAACGCCGGAGGGCCGCTACGTGCTTGAGGGCGTGTCGCGCCAAACCGTGATCGACCTTGCCAAGGGCGAGGGCTTCGACGTGGTCGAGCGCGACATCGACCTTTACGATGCCTACACCGCCGACGAGGTGTTCCTCACCTCGACCAGCCTCTGCCTTTGCCCGGTGTCGAAGGTGAACAGCAATGTCGTCGGTGATGGCAAAGTGCCGGGGCCCACGGTGAAACGGCTGCTCGCCGCCTACTCGAAGCTCGTCGATTGCGATATCGAGGGCCGCCTGCGATGATGACGGCGGCCACGTCTTGGCGGGCACGTGCTAGTTCTGCGATCCGGACGAGATCGGCTGAGAGCTTCGGCTGGCCAACGGCCCGATAGTGCAGATTGCGTGTAGCGCACCATCCGGAAATTGGCATTACGTCAATTGACGAAAACCCATTTGTTTCGCGACGAAAATGCTGTCTTTGACGATGCGGTCGGCGGTGGCGAGGGCCGCGCGGTGCTCGGAGAGCGTGCCGGTGCGCATCCGGCAGGCGGACAGCTGATCGAAGACTGCCGGCGCTGAGAGGCGCGTCGATCCGCGTCGCGCCGCGTAGTGGCCGATTGAGCAGTCGAGACATCCTCATCAATACATAGTCTCCTTCAGTCGCTGTGGGTAGTTGCGGTCCCATTCCTCACCGGCAAAGCTCTCTCGGATCGCCTGCATCATGGTGCCGTGGCTCGGCAGCGCACTTTCGTCAAGGTGTTGAGCCGGATCCCATAACTTCGAGCGCAGCAAGGCGCGCGGGCAGTGCGTGTAGGCACGCTCGGCGGTGACAACGATGACGCTGCGCGGTACCTTGCCCTCTACAGTGAAAGACTGGCACAGCTCCGCATCGACGCGAATGGCCGCCCGGCCGTTGATGCGCAACATGCGACCGATGCCCGGTATCAGAAACAACAGCGCGATGCGCGGATCGCGCACGATATTGCGCAAGGTGTCGATGCGGTTGTTACCCCGCCGGTCGGGCAGCATGACCGTGTGTTTGTCGACGACACGAACGAAGCCACGCGCATCGCCGCGCGGTGTGCAGTCGAGCCCTTCTGGGCCGGACGTGGCGACGACGACGAACGGCGAAATCTCAATGAACATGCGATAGTGGTCGGAGATATGGTCGATCTCCTTTATGGTCGCCACGGGTGTGTCGTGCGGCCCGTAGATCGCGGTCAACTCGGCTTCGGTTGTGACGAACTGAGCCATGGGCATCTCCGATGCGTGCCAACACGTCGAGCATGATGCGCCAGCCGCAATGGTAGGGCAATGGTTGCGAACCTTGTTGGGCAGGGAGGGCCTGGCCGTCGAGGCGAGCCGATGCTGCCTGCGTCGACGCCGCCAGCGCGTCGGGGCGCTGGGTCATGGAGTCGAATTACAGCCTTTCGAAACACCTGCGTCCGCGCGAGGTAGCTGTACACAATGCTGAACTTTTCTTCGGCGCCGTTCGGGCAGCTACCAAGCGCGGAGAGTTTCTTGTGCACGGCGTCAAGAGACACGGCACAAAGGTGACCGCAAACGGCCTGATGTTGCGTCGAAAGATCGGCGACGATGCTACTGTGGACGAGGTGGCCCGTCGCGGCTGGGCGGTCGACGTCGACTTGAAGCAGGCATCGCCGCTGCATGCCGCCTTGTCCGCTGAGAAGGTCGATGTGTTCGCCGACATCAAGGGCGCGGCGGCCACGGTGGCGAGGCTGGCCTTACCCAGCTGGCTGCAAACCGGACCGCTGCTGTGGCAGGCGTCGGGGTCGTGCGGGTTGGCCGACCCGAGCTTGGCGCGCTTTCACTACTTTTGCTGGCTCGACAAACCGCTGACGCCCGGCGACATGAAGTGCCTCATGCGCTACCACAACGCCGACCTGCAAGCAGAAGGTCTCTCCGACACCCCTCACGCGCCGTGCGACACCGCCCTCTATCAGGGCGTGCAACCGGTTTACCTTTGCGCGACATTTGAAGGTGGCCACGACCCGATCGCGACGCGCTTCGGCGTGCTCGCCAGTAAGAGACCGTGCTCTCGCGCGCCCGCAATCGAAACCGTTGCTCGTTCCATTGCTGACAAGCCTCGCGACGTGGTCGCCAACGGCAAGGGTGGCTATGAGCCGCTGCCCCTCGATGACATCTCGTGGCCGGGACAAGTGGATGAGCGCTTGGCGTTGCATGGCTTTCATCGCCGCTGCTGCACGTGACGTGGCGCCTAGCCTGCGACGCCATACGGGAAGGACGGGAGCCGACCGAAGAATGGGTGCGGGAGGAGACCGCGAAGCTCGGCCGTGTCATCGACAAGGCACCAAGTGTGGGACGGTCCGAAGACCAGATCGAGCTTTATAAGGGTGAAGTCTCCCCCATCGAACACCACATCCAACGTGATCCCGTGCCGGCGCCGCTGGGATTCTCTGCGTTCGCGCCAGGGGTCCTGACCGCCAGAGATGGCGGCAACCGCATCCGCCTTGCGCTGGCGTGCGGCAGCAATGCTCACGTCCGGCCAACGCCCGAGCGGCATCTCCCTGGAACCGCTTCCCATCACGCGGGCGCGGTAGTACCACGACTTGGTTCCCGACCTCTCGACGTACAGTTTGAGGCCGGCGTTACCATGTCCTTCGAGGTGCACGACCATACGCGGCCTGTCGTCGGGACAGCGTAAGGCCTTGATTGCCAACTCGTTTGGGGCGACCGTTATCCTAGTCATGCTTTCCTCGCATAGCTTTCAGGGGGCCGCGTGATGAAAACTCAAGTCAGACCTCTTCATCACGCGTTCGTCACGCGAGTGAGGTGATCCGGGGTGGGTCGGGGTGAGATTTCGAGAGACGAACAGCCTGTGAGGACGATTCCATAATGGCCAAAAAAACCAATAGGTTGCCCGTCTCAGCTCAGATCAAGCCGTTTCCCGTCGTCACCCCGCCGACTTATTGGCTCCTCAAGTCCGAGCCGGATGTGCATTCCTGGGAGATGCAGAAGGCGCGCGGCGCGGCCGGCGAGCCGTGGGGCGGCGTGCGCAACTATCTCGCCCGCAACAATATGCGTGCCATGCAGCTCGGCGACCTCGGTTTTTTCTACCATTCGAACATCGGCAAGGAAGTTGTCGGCATTGTCGAGGTGTCGGCGCTGGTGCGCCCTGACCCCGACGACACCACCGGCACCTGGGACTGTGTCGATGTCCGTGCCGTCTGTGATTTGCCGAAGCCGGTAACGCTTGCCGATGTCAAAGCGAACCCGAAACTCGCCAAGATGAGCCTCGTCACGTCGATGCGGCTCTCCGTGCAACCGGTGACGGCAGGCGAGTGGGCCGAGGTCTGCCACATGGGCGGCCTCGACCCGAAAAAGATCAGGCGGAGCCGGTGAGCGCGCTGCTTGAGCGCTTCATAGAAAAAAGCACCGTGATCACGCCCGTCGCGTTGGTGCCGGAGTTGCGGCTTCATTTGGCACGGGATTCGATCGGCATCTTCCAGCGGGCCGCGGAACTCGACATCGCCGACGAGCGGTTCCAGCCGTTCTGGGCGTTCGCGTGGCCAGGCGGCCAGGCGCTGGCACGCTACCTGCTCGACCAGCCGGAGATCGCCGCAGGCAAGCGTGTCGTCGATATCGGCGCCGGCTCCGGCATTGCCGCGATCGCTGCGATGAAGGCCGGCGCCCGACACGTCCTCGCGGCCGACATCGACCCGATGTCGGAACTGGCGATCCGAGCCAATGCCCGTGCCAACAACGTCGCAGTCGATACGACGACCCGCGATATCCTGGGCGATATCCTCGATGCCGACCTCGTCGTCATTGCCGATCTCGTCTACGAGCCGGCACTGGCAACGCGCGTGACCGCATTCCTGGAGGCGGCGCGCGCAGCCGGCACTGAGGTGTTGGTCGCCGATCGCACGACTGCAAGGAAACCGCCCATCGCGATGTCGGTGGTTGCGGAATATTCAGCCCCATTGACGCCCGACATGCACGATCTCAACCTCGACAGGGCGCGGCTCTGGCGGCTGGAGCCGCCCCGTACCCGCCGGAAACGTACGCCATGACGACCAAAGCCGAGCCTGCCGACTGGAAACTGTTCATCGCGACGAACACGCGGCTGTTGGCGCCGCCGCTCGTCCCAGAGATCCGCCTGCATCTGGCAGAAGAAAGCCTGCCGATCTGGCGCAAGACCGAGGAAGAACTCGGTGAGTTGAACGTGCCGCCCCCCTATTGGGCGTTCGCATGGGCGGGCGGCCAGGCGCTGGCGCGCTATCTGCTCGACAATCCCGAAATCACGCGCGGCCGCCGCGTGTTCGATCTCGGCGCCGGCTCGGGATTGACCGCAATTGCCGCGATGCGTGCGGGTGCCTCCTCGACGCTCGCCGCAGATGTCGACAAGGTCGCGCTCGCGGCGGTCGCCCTGAACGCCGAGGCAAACAGCGTCACCGTCGCGACCACGGCCGACGACCTGCTGCGATTCCCCCCGGCGCGTTACTGTGAGGTCATTCTCGTCGGCGACCTCTTTTACGAGCGCGAGCTGGCCGAGCGCGTCGAGCGCTTCATCGTGCGGGCTGCGAGCGAAGGCGCGCACATCCTGATCGGCGATCCCGGACGCAGCTATTTCCCGAAAGGCCGCTTCGAAAAGGTCGCCGAGTACCGCGTGCCGGTCACGCGCGAGCTCGAGGATGCCGAGATCAAGCAGACGGCTGTTTGGCAGATTCCCGCCGGCGCCGTCTGTGCCATCGACCTGTGAACCGTTGCAGACGCGCCGCGCTTGGCCACCGATCGGCGGTCGGAATGAACGGCGCGGCAAAATCGCAGCATAATCAGTCTGGACCAAAGCGCGGTCGCAGGCCTAAGTTCCCGTTGCAGCTTACCGCGACGCCCACGCGGAGGCGTCGTCCGGAGAGCGGACAACAGGGGAGCGCACGATGCAGTACGTATGCGACGCGGGCCCGAAGACGTGGTTTCGGCTGGAGTCAGAAGGCGAGGCCGAGCGCGAGTCGCGCGAGATGGACCACGCCGTCGAGAAGTATTTCCGGCAAGCTTACAAGAACGCCGTCGAAAGCTATGTGCCGCCGCCGACGGCCGCGAGTTTCGAGCAGAAGATCGGCCTCAAAAGCTACATCCAGCGCGTGATGCCGATGTTCCTCACCCTCCGGGACAACAGCGGCACGCCACTCGCGACAGCAATGCTGCCGCCGGGCGCCAAGGACGACAAGTCATTCCGGCCGATCATCGTCGGCAAATCGAACGCCGACCCTTATCTGGAGCACGGCGACGCGATCCGCAAGCTCGGCGAGCACATCAAGTTGGCGCTCGAACCGACCCGCTGTTTCCCCTATCGACGGGGGTAAGCTGGGAGTGCTGGCCTCCGGCCTCGCGGACGGCCGGAGAGAGCGCTCGGATGGATAACACTCGATCAGCGACCGGCATTACCCCTCCAAACGTCGAACGCCCCGCGTGGATCGCAGGGCGCTGACGTATCGTGTTGATCGGCTTGCACCGAAAGCGTTATTGTTTTTTGACAGCCGCCGACTTCGCAGGGCTGCCCTTCTTGGCAGCCGCGATGCACTTTTTGCGGAAATTCACCCGCTCCTTGCCCTTGAGGGCTTTCTGATCAGCTTCTGCCGAGCAGGCGAGGCTCTCGGGCGTACGCTCTTCCTTCGGTGTGATCGCACTCTTCTTCACAGCGGCCGACTTTTTCACCGGCGCCACTGCCGGCCCGGTGTCGGCCTTCGGAGCCGTGGTCGGAGACGGAGCCGGCGCCTGGGCGACGGCCAAGCCGGCCGAGAATAGAAGTGCCGCGGCTGCGGTAACGATCTTCATCTTGAGTCCGCTCATGAAAACCCCCTTATGGTTCGAGCATTGGTGACGCGATCCAAGCCGCGTGGGTATCACGATCGTCAGCCATTGCAACCAGCTGACCCTTAACCACCCGGGGATAGGCTCTACCCTGCTCGAAGATTGTGGCCGATTGGCATCGCTTCGAGGGTGGTAACGGGACTTAGTGGTGTCACCTGACGCTGCACTGGCCGTTCCTCAGCACTCGCCGCCAGACTCTCCCAGTCGTCATCCGGCCAAGGTGGGCACCCCGTACGCGAGGTTGCTTGCGCCACATCAGAGCTGGCTATCGACGGGTCCGCTGAACCGGGATCCCCGCCGCCTTGCCCTGCAGGAATGCGCAGCCCGCGATCCCACAAACCCTGTTGCGCCAATTGCGTTTCGATGGCCCAAATCGAACGATTGTGTTGCTTGGCCAGTGTATTGATGGTTTTCCCTGACTTGAATTCGTCGACCAATTGATTGACCTCGGCCTCGCCCCAGCGGGCGCCGGCACGGGCTGGAAACGCGCGCTCGGCGCGTTGCGTCGTCTTTCGTGATGCCATCAGCGCATCAAGCAGAGCGTACCACGCGACGGTCGGTATCGTCAGGCTGGTGCCATGCGGTGCCGTGAGCCTCGCATGCAAACCACCCTGTTGTACCTCGAAGGAATAGCGGCCATCCCCCTGCCGCCATTCCACTTTCTGCCATATCACCGGATCCTGCATGACGCCAATCCACTCCACCCCGACACGTCTGCACAATTGCGCATGCATCTCGAGATGTCAAGAACAAAAGAGAACAATAGTGATACTCAAAGAGAACGTCTGGCAGGATCAAATACATATTCACCAATCTTGCCGGAAAGCTTCGGGTCGCAACGCGCCGTCAATCCTGCCACGGCAATTTGTCAGGCATGCAGCGCAATTTTCGTACGACCCCGGCATTGATGCCCCGAGCCCGATGGCCTCGCGCATCCAGATCCACACCTGTTCCGAAACCAATCGCATCCGGCGAGGGCAATCGGAAAACCATTTGGCATGTGGCCGCGTGCGTCGCACTGCTTATCATGAGCGCCTATGCCGTTCATGAATGGCGGACGTCAACACTTTCGCAAGGGGCCGCCAAGAATATCCTGCTGGTCGGCGTGATCACTGCCATGTTCGCGGTGCATCAGTTCGGCAAAGCCATCGGGTGGAAGGCTCGCGGCCGTGGCAGCGACGGCGATAGGGGCGGTGGTGAAAGCGGTTTGTGGCCAAGCGGTTCGGACGCAAGCAGCGACTCCTGCGGCGACAGCGGTGGTGGTGGCGATGGCGGCGGTGGTGATTGACGCCTGGCCGCGACGAGGCCCAGTCCGACACGCGATAGATTCAACGTGCAGCGCTATCATTCGCGGCTAGACTGGCCTCCCCACGACGGAGGAGTTGTCCCATGATCTACGAATTCCGCACCTACACGCTCGCACCCGGCAAGATGGCCGAATTCATGAAACGCTGGGAACCGATGCTGCCGAAGCGCCTCGAGCGCTCGCGTCTTGCTGCACTCTGGACCACCGAAATCGGCCCGCTCAATCAAGTGATTCACGTCTGGGAGTACAAGGACGTACTGCAGCGCACCGAGATCCGCGCGCAGGCGATGAAAGACGGCATCTGGCCGCCGAAGACACAGGATCTGATCGTCGACATGAAATCCGACATCATGGTGCCGCTGCCGTTCTCGCCGCCGATGACGCCGTCGAACCATGGGCCCTATTTCGAGATGCGCACGTATCTGATGAAGCCGGGCGCCGCCGGCGAAATGTCGGAGCGCTGGAAGAGCCATCTGCCCGGCCGGCAGAAGCTATCGCCGCTGATCGGCGTGTTCACGTCGGATATCGGCCACCTCAATCAGTGGGTGCACATCTGGGCGTACAAGAGCCTCGATGAGCGCGTCGCGATCCGCAAGAAAGCGATGGCCGAAGGCATCTGGCCGGCGCCGGGACCGAGCCCTGTCACGCAGCAGGAATCGAAGCTGCTGGTGGCGTCGTCGATGTCGCCGATCAAGTAAGGGGTGCCCGCGTCAGTCGAGGATCGTTTGCAGCTTGGCCAGCACCTCGTCGACGACGTCGGCGGGTGCTGCCTCGATGCGCTTCGCCTTGCGTGCCCGCAGATCGAGCGTCCTCGACTGGTGGCAAAGGATAACGCCTTGCGTGGCTGTTCCGCTGGTCGCGAGCGGCACCGTCCAGCCGGCGACACGAGCGAAGTTGCCGCCTTGCGTTATCGGACACACGAGGGCGACGCCTATGCGATTGAATTCGACGCGCGAGACGATCAGCACATGCCGCCGCCCACGCTGCTCGTTGCCAATCGTCGGGTCGATGTCGACGCTGTAGATGTCGCCCCGCTGCAAGCCTACAGCTCCTCTTCGCCGACTGGTGGCGCGGATTGCCAATCGCGTTCCGCCTTGCTTGCTGGTTTCGTGAGGTCGCATTGATCCATAAGCTGATCGAGCGTGTACCGGCAGCGCGCGGATCGAATGACGAGGCTGCCACCTTCAAGACGGATTTCGACTTGATCGTTCGCCGATAGACCGAGTTCTTCCAGCAGTCCGGGCGGGATCGCGACGACGGTCGAGCCGCCGACAGTTCGCAGCTTTGCGGTGGTCATGAAGGGCGCTCCAAGTTATATAATTATATAACATGTGCAAGGCTCGCGTTCAAGCCGGATGCTTCGAGGTGATTGTCGTCTCCACGCTCACGCCCCCGGGCGCCCGGTCTTGCGTGGCCGGCCGCGGCGCTCCTTCTTCTCCGGGCCGGGCCGGCGCTCGTCGGCGTGCGACTGACGCGGTGGCTGCAAGTGCGAGGTCACCGGCTCGCGGCCGAGCGGCACTTCCGTGCGCCCGACCGTCATCTCGTCGAGAGTCGGTTTGCGCACGCGCGAGGTGTCTGTCTGCTGACCAGACACCGCGCGCGCAGCCGGCATATTCGCCGAGGCGCCATACTTCTTTGCGCCCTTGAAACTTCCCGCGCGGTCCTCGACGTCGGACTGCCGCGCCATTGGATCGTCGGCAATGGCGAGTTCCGTCTGGCGCAGCCGTTTGACCTCGTCGCGTAGCCGCGCCGCCGTCTCGAACTCGAGATTGGCCGCGGCCTCGCGCATGCGCTTTTCCATGTCCTCGATGACGCGCGCCAGGTTGTGGCCGACCAGCGGTTCGCCGCCGCCCTCGGCCAAGCCCGCATCGACCGTGACGCGATCCTGCTCGTAGACCGACGACATGACGTCGTGGATGTTGCGCTTGATGCTCTCCGGCGTGATGCCGTTGGCGGTGTTGTATGCGACCTGCTTCTCGCGCCGCCGGTCGGTCTCGGCGATGGCGCGTTCCATCGATCCCGTCATGTGGTCGGCGTAGAGGATCACCTTGCCATCGACGTTGCGCGCGGCGCGGCCGATTGTTTGGACAAGTGATGTCTCTGAACGGAGAAAGCCTTCCTTGTCGGCGTCGAGAATGGCGACCAGCGCGCACTCGGGAATGTCGAGCCCCTCGCGCAGCAGGTTGATGCCGATCAGCACGTCGAACGCGCCGAGGCGCAGATCGCGGATGATCTCGATGCGTTCCAAGGTCTCGATGTCGGAGTGCATGTAGCGCACGCGCACACCGTTATCGTGCATGTACTCGGTCAGATCCTCGGCCATGCGCTTGGTCAGCACCGTAACCAGCGTGCGGTAGCCCTTCTTTGCGACCTGGCGAACCTCGTCCAGGAGATCGTCGACCTGTGTCTTGGCCGGTCGGATCTCGACTTGCGGATCGATCAGGCCGGTGGGGCGGATGACCTGCTCGACGAAGGTGCCGCCGGATTCTTCCATCTCCCACGCGCCGGGCGTTGCCGAGACGTAGACCGTCTGCGGCCGCATGGCGTTCCATTCCTCGAAGCGCATTGGCCGGTTGTCGAGACAGGACGGCAGGCGGAAACCGTACTCGGCGAGTGTCGCCTTGCGCCGGTAGTCGCCGCGGAACATGCCGCCGATCTGGGGAACCGTGACGTGGCTCTCGTCGGCGAACACGAGCGCGTTGTCGGGCAGATACTCGAACAGCGTCGGCGGCGGCTCGCCGGGCTGGCGGCCGGTGAGATAGCGCGAATAGTTCTCGATGCCGGCGCACGAGCCGGTCGCCTCCATCATCTCCATGTCGAACAGCGTGCGTTGTTCGAGCCGCTGCGCTTCCAGCAGCTTGCCGGTGCCGTTCAACTCGTCGAGCCGCTGCTTGAGTTCGGACTTGATCGATTTGATCGCTTGTTGGAGCGTCGGCTTCGGCGTCACGTAATGCGAATTGGCGTAGATCTTCACGAGCTTCAACTCGTCGGACTTGGTACCAGTCAGCGGATCGAACTCGGTAATCGACTCGATCTCGTTGCCAAACAGCGAGATGCGCCAGGCGCGATCTTCCAAATGCGCCGGAAACAGTTCCACGGTATCGCCGCGCGCGCGGAAAGTGCCGCGGTGGAAATTGCCGTCGTTGCGGCGGTAGTGCAGCGCTACCAGATCGGCGAGCAGCTGGTCGCGGCTGATCTGGTCGCCGAGCTTCACCGTGAACGTCATCGCCGTGTAGGTTTCGACCGAGCCGATACCATAGATGCACGACACCGAGGCGACGATGATCACGTCGTCACGCTCGAGCAGGGAGCGCGTCGCGGCGTGGCGCATGCGATCGATCTGCTCGTTAACGCTGGCTTCCTTCTCGATGTAGGTGTCGGTGCGCGGCACGTAGGCTTCTGGCTGGTAGTAGTCGTAGTAGGAGACGAAGTACTCGACCGCATTCTCCGGGAAAAAGCTTTTGAATTCGCCGTAGAGCTGCGCCGCCAGCGTCTTGTTCGGCGCCAGGATCAGGGCCGGGCGCTGCGTCGCCTGGATGATGTGCGCCATCGTGAACGTCTTGCCGGAGCCGGTGACGCCGAGCAGCACCTGGTTGCGCTCTTGCGTATTGACGCCCGCGACAAGTTCCTTGATCGCCTGCGGCTGATCACCCTTCGGCTCGTACTCGGAGACGATCCTCAGCGTGATGCCGCCCTCCGATTTTGCGGGGCGCTGCGGGCGATGCGGCGTGTAGCTGGTCGCGGTACCGGCGACGAGAGGGTGCGATGCCATCATCGGCTGGCGCGCAATCAGCTCCTTGGCGCGGTCGGAACGTTCCTCGGGCTTCGCCAGCAACGCGTTGAGGCCGGCCGACGGCGAGAAGTCCTCCGGACGTGGCTTCACCGAGCGCAGGGCTGGAAGCGGCTTGGCAGTACCGCCGTCGCGCGGAGACAGCGCGTTGTCCACAACCACCGGCCGCTCGGTCAGCGGTCCGCTTGCCGTGAACGCAGCCTGCGGCATCTCTCCGAAACCGGGGGTTCCCGCCAAGGTGTCAGCGGGGGGCGGCGTCGGCTTGCCGCTTTTGGCCCGCGATGCTCGAGGCTTCGGCATCCGGTCGGCGGCTGATTTGCCCTCTGCTTCGGCTACTCTCGTTGGAGCCGCAGGCAGACCGGGAGCAACACTTGATTTTGGGGTGCGTGGCATGGCCGTGAATATGGCTCTGGGCCATCGTGACGTCCAGGGCGCGAGCAGTGTCGGGGCTGGAATTCCACGCCCCGTGGTGCCAGATGGTCGAACGAGTGGATGCCACAACCCAAAACTCAGCTGGAGCATATCAAAGGTCAGCGTTCACTCGGCATTCAACAGGCTGGTGGCACGCTACTACGAACGCTCCGATTGCGTTGCCGAATTACCACACGACGGAGCAAGTCCGGGACATTCGTCAATTGGATTTAAACCAACTCACGGCATGCACTATGCTGCGGTTCTCGACCAACGCGCCGGCTCAACTGACGACCAGGGGGCGTACCAATGCGGTTCGCGATGATGTGCAACTCCAAGCAGGCGCCGTCGAAGCAGCGACGGATCGCGGTCGTAATCGGCGCCGTGCTCGCGGCGGTTTCGCTTGGCAGTGCACCTGCTCCTGCCGTCGCGCAGAGCCCGTTCAATTCGTTCAGCGGCAACTGGTCTGGGGCGGGCAAGGTGATGTTCACCGGCGGTTCGACCGAGGCTGTCAGCTGCAGGGCCTATTACACGCCGAAGGACGCAGGCACGAGCCTCGGTGTCTCCATCCGCTGTGCCTCCCCGAGCAGCAAGATCGAGCTGCGCGCCACGCTCCTTTACCAGGGCGGCAAGGTGACCGGGAAATGGGAAGAGCGCACTTTCAACGCCGCCGGCGACGTCAGCGGCCAGGCGAGCGCCAACAAGATCAACATTTCGATCGTCGGTGGCGGTCTCACAGGCACCATGGCGGTCGGCGTCAATGGCACCAACCAGTCGGTGCAGATCAAGACCGAGGGCATCGGCATGACCGGGGTCGACATCAATTTGTCGCGTGGCTAAGGCCTGCGAGCTTGGACGAAATACGCGTGCGCGGAATTGGCGTCGGAGCCACTGGAATGGACGGCGCCTGCAGGAGAACGAACGATGCTTGCTAAGGTCGGTATGACGGTCTGCACCGGTTTGATGGCTGTGACACTGACAGTCCCGGCGGTGGCGCACGAGCCACGCCGCCCCTCGGTCGCGGTGGCGGAAAGCCACTTCGGCAAAGGCACCGTGACCGGCGCCGTCCGCGAGGGGCGTCACGGCCTGGAGGTGCAACTCCCCGGCGGCAGCTGGATCGGTTGCGGCCGGAACTGTTCTGATACGCTCCGCCGCCAGTCCGTCGACTTCTGGGAGAACCAG
>JANLQP010000098.1:0-38433 GCA_031367895.1 Hyphomicrobiales bacterium | reverse complement strand
CGGCGGCCTTGGCATCGACGTGGATCGGCACCGAGAATTTCACCGCCGGCAGCGGCGCTTCCTCCATGATCCGGCGCACCAGCGGGATCGCCTCGGCGACTTGCGCCTCCTTCGCCTCGAAGATCAACTCGTCGTGCACCTGCAGCAGCATTGTCGTCGCGTCGAGGCCTGCCTCACGCAGCGCCTGGGGCATGCGCACCATGGCGCGGCGGATGATGTCGGCGGCGGACCCCTGGATCGGCGCGTTGATGGCGGCCCGTTCGAGGAAGCCGCGCATGGACGGGTTCTTGGTGTTGATTTCCGGGTAATGCACGCGGCGGCCGAACACCGTTTCGACGTAACCGTGCTCGTGCGCGAATTTCTTCGTGCGCTCCATGTAATCGCGGATACCGGGGAAGCGCTTGAAGTACATCGTGATGTACTCGCCCGCCTCCTGCTTGGTGATGCCCAACTGCGCCGCCAGTCCGAACGCGGAAATGCCGTAGATGATGCCGAAGTTGATCGCCTTGGCGCGGCGGCGCACGTCCGACGGCATATCCTTGACGGGCACGCCGAACATCTCCGACGCGGTCATGGCGTGGATGTCGAGGCCGTCGGCGAACGCCTTCTTCAATTGCGGGATGTCGGCGATGTGGGCGAGCACGCGCAATTCGATCTGGCTGTAGTCGGCCGAGATCAGCTTCGAACCCTTCTCGGCGATGAAGGCGGTGCGGATCTCGCGGCCTTCCTTGGTGCGCACGGGGATGTTCTGCAGGTTCGGTTCGTTCGAGGAGAGACGGCCGGTCGAGGTGGAGGCCAAGGCGTAGCTGGTGTGGATGCGGCCGCCGGTTTCCGCATTGACGTGCTCGGGTAGCGCGTCGGTATAGGTGGAGCGGAGTTTCGTCAGTTGCCGCCATTCCAGCATCGTATTGATGAGGCGACGCGCGTCGTCGGGCAGTTCCTCGTTCTCGGCCATGTCTTCCAGCAGGCCGGCGCGCGTTTCCCATTGGCCGGTCTTGGTCTTCTTGCCACCGGGCAGCTTGAGGCGATCGAACAGCAACTCGCCCAACTGCTTCGGTGAGGCGAGGTTGAACTTGTGGCCGACGAGCGTGTTCACCTCCTCCTCCAGCCGCGCGATCGTCTGCGCGAACGAGGACGAGAGCCGCGAGAGCACGGCGCGGTCGACCTTCACGCCCGCGCGCTCCATGTCGACGATGATTTGCAGCAGCGGCCGTTCGAGCGTTTCGTAGACGGTCGTCATGCGTTCCGCCGCGAGGCGCGGTTTCAGCAACATCCACAGCCGCAACGTGACGTCGGCGTCCTCGGCCGCGTACTCGGCGGCTTTCTCGATCGGCACGCCGGCGAACGTCTTGTCGCTCTTCTTGGCGCCGGGCGCATGCGCGATCACCTGGTCGAAGGTGATGCAGACGTGCTTCAAATGGCGCTCGGCCAGCGCGTCCATGCCGTGATTGCCGCGCCCGCCGTCGAGCGCATAGGAGAGCAGCATGGTGTCGTCAATGGGGGTAATCGCGGTGCCGTGGCGGCGCATCACGAGCGCGTCGTACTTGAGGTTCTGGCCGATCTTGAGGACGCCCCGGTCCTCGAGCAGCGGCTTGATCAGAGTAAGCGCGTCCTGGATCGGGATCTGCCCGGGCACGAGACCGCCACTACCGAACAGATCGCTGCTGTCGCCGGTATGGCCGACGGGCACATAGCACGCCTTGCCCGGCGCGACCGCGAGCGAGAAGCCGACGAGATCGGCGCGCATGGCATCGAGGCTGGTGGTCTCCGTGTCGAACGCAACGCGGCCTCGCTCGCGCGCTTGCGCAATCCAGGCGGCCAACGTTTTCGCGTCGCGGACGATCTCGTATTTCGTGCGGTCGATGGCGGACTCGCGTGCGGCCTTGGCCGCGAACGCAACGACGGCCGCGGGTGTGCCGGCTTCAGCGGGTGCGTTCGGTGCCGTCGGCGCCTTGCCCTCGGAGGTAACGGGACCGCGGTAGTTAGCCGTGCGCACGGACGATCCGACCGAGCGTTCGAGCGGGGCTGGAACCGCAACGCCCATCGCCTCCGCCATGCGCCGCGTCAACGTGTTGAACTCCATCTCGCGCATGAAGGCGAGCAGCGTATCGGATTGTACGTCCTGCAGTCCGATGCGGTCGATGTCGACCTCGACGGGCACATCGTCCTTGAGTGTAACGAGCAGCCGCGAGATGCGCGCCTGCTCCGCGAACTCGATCAGCTTCTCGCGGCGCTTGGGCTGCTTGATCTCGCCGGCCCGCGCCAGCAGCGTGTCGAGATCGCCGTACTCCTTGATCAACTCCGCGGCGGTCTTGATGCCGATCCCCGGCACGCCCGGCACGTTGTCGACGGAGTCGCCCGCAAGCGATTGCACGTCGATCACCTTCTCGGGGCCGACGCCGAATTTCACGATCACCTCGTCGCGGCCGATGGTCTTGTTCTTCATGGTGTCGAGCATGCCGACGCCGGGACCGACAAGCTGCATCAGATCCTTGTCGGAGGAAATGATGGTGACGTCGCCGCCTTTGGCGATCGCGTGCTTGGTATAGGTGGCGATCAGGTCGTCGGCCTCGTAGCCCGCCTGCTCGATGGAGGCGATGTTGAAGGCCTGCACGGCGTCGCGGATGAGCGGGAACTGCGGCACGAGTTCGTCCGGCGCGGGCGGACGGTTCGCTTTATACTTCTCGTAGATCTGATTGCGATAGTTTTCGCGGCTGGCGTCGAAGATGACGGCGACGTGGGTCGGGCCGCGCCCGGCCTTGGCTTCCTGCATCAGCTTCCAGAGCATGGCGCAGAAGCCATGCACAGCGCCGACGGGGAGGCCGTCGGAGGGCCGCGTCAGGGGTGGCAACGCGTGGAAGGCGCGGAAAATGTAGCCGGAGCCGTCGATCAGGTAGACGTGGCTGCCCTTGCCCACGGGCACGGGCTCGCCCGATGGCACGGTGATGCGGTTCGGCTTGTCGGCAGGTGTGGCTGTGCTGGTCATAGGCGCCAGTATAGGGGGCGTGGCGGCGCTGGTCACGGGGGCAAGGGAACATGGGCAAGGGAAAATGGGGGCGGGTTTCTCTCCCCGTCTCTGTCCTTGAGTCGACCTCCCGCTCTGCTGGCGCTGCCGGGCAACCGCATCGTTGAGACAAGCGGCGGGATGGGTCCTCGGGACAAGCCCGAGGATGACAACCGATAGGTTTGCGGGGTGTCTCTTGGCGGCCCATCTCGACGTGGTTTCCGTTCGTTCTGGCGACGCTCGATGCTAGCCGGACAGCGGACTTGACATCAGTCCATCGATGCGTCGCACTTCTCCCAGAAGCAACCGGCCGCCCCTTACCCGACCAACCCTCTCCCCGTCGAAGAGCAGACGTTGGGGAGAGGGCCAGCCTGAGGCACCATGCCCAAGCTCGACCGGGCGATCTCGCAGGCGCGCAGGTCAATCGAGCACGTGATCAACCGCGGTCACGCGGCGCACAGCCATGTCCGATGCTCACTCGACCTTGGGACCAGTCTTGTTGTCGGGGGTGACGTCGAGTGATCGCGCACGATTGAGCACGGACGGCGCATCCTTGCGGCAATCCTTCATGCAGGGCTTGCGGTTCCAGAAGTGCTTCTCGGCGACCTCGCGGTCATCGTCGTAGAAGTTGTCGGCGTTCGGCATCTTGATCGACCCGAAGTTCTGCTGGTTGAGCTCGAATTTCGGATCCTTGATGATGTCGTTGAGATGCAGCAGATAGGCGGTCAGCGCGTAGATCTCGTCATCCTTGAGTGACTGAGCATTACCGAACGGCATGGCGCGCTTGATGTAGTCGAAGATCGTCGACTGATGCGGCCAGAACGAGCCGACAGTCTTGTCCGGCCGGTCATGCTTCAACGTGCCGTGCCCGCCCGAAAGCGACGGCCAGCGATCGCGCCCCTCGCCGAACTCGCCGTGACAGGCGGCGCATTGCGCGACGAAGATTTCTTCACCTTGCGCGACCGAGCCTTTGCCCGGCGGAAGCCCGTGCCCATCCGGGCGCACGTCGATGTCCCAGGCCTTGATTTCCTCATTCGTCGCCTCGCGGCCAAGACCGACTTTCTGGGCATGTGCCGTCGACGTCGTGAGCGCGAGGATTGCTCCCAGCAGGACCGCATGCAGCGTAGTCTTAACCGATCTCGACATTTTCGGTCTCCCCGTTGGCGCGCACGCCCCAGGTCTGGATGCCGTTGTTGTGGTAGATCGAATTCAGCCCGCGGACCTTGCGAAGTTCGTCCTTGGTCGGCTGCACGTAGCCGGTAGAGTCGTGTGCGCGCGCCTGGATCAGCAGCTCCTGGCCCTGCCAATCGAAGTCGACGTAGAAACGCGTCAGCGACTTGTCGAGCACCAGTCCGTCGATCCGCGCCTCGCGCCAATTGCGGCCACCATCGAGCGTGACGTCGACGCGCGTGATGCGGCCGCGTCCTGACCACGCGAGGCCCGAGAGCACATTGCGGCCCTTGTGCCGCATGGGCGCTTCCGGCGACGGATTGGTGACGACGGACTTGGCGTCCATGAAGAACGTGTAGCGGCGCGAGCGGCCGTCGCCCATCAGGTCGGTGTATTTCGACGTTTCCTCGCGCGCGAGCCAGGGCTGGTCGCCGACCTCGATGCGGCGCAGCCACTTGACCCAGAGATTGCCCTCCCAGCCGGGCACGACGAGGCGGAGCGGATAGCCCTGCTCGGTGCGCAACGCCTCACCATTCATCTTGAAGGCGAGGATCGAATCCTCGAGCGCCTTCTCAATCGGCAACGAGCGGTTCATGGCGGCCGAATCCGCGCCCTCGACCTGGAGCCATTTCGCGTTCGGCTTGATGCCGGCTTCGTTGAGCACATCCCGCAGCCGCACGCCGGTGTACATGACGTTGTGCACCATCCCGTGCGTGAACTGGCAGCTGTTGAGTTGCGCGCCGCGCCACTCCATTCCCGAGTTGGCCGCGCACTCGAGGAAGTAGATGCGGTTGACGCGCGGGAAGCGTTTCAGATCCTCCATCGTGAACATCAGCGGCTTGTCGACGAGGCCGTGCACCAGCAGGCGGTAATCGAGCGGATTGATTTCAGCCGCGCCGGCGTGATGGCGTTCAAAGCAGAGGCCGTTCGGCGTGATGATGCCGTCGAGCTCGTGCAGCGGCGTGAAGTTGATCGAGCTTTCGCGCGAGGCTGTCAGCCATTCGACGTCGCGGCGGACAACATGCTTTTCGTACTTCGATGGGCGGCCGTAGGGATGCGCCGCGACGCCATCGCCGAGCACTTTCGACCAGGAGGGCACGTTCGGCGGCAGATTTTTCGGGTTGCTCTTGAGAATGTTCGGCTTGGCCGTGTCTTGCGCCAGGACCGCGCCGCCGCTCGCTGCAACAAGGCCACCGGCAACGGTGCGGGCCAGGAAATTGCGCCGACTGGAAACCGGCTTGCTGTCTGCATCAGAGTCGGATTGCTTCGTCAATCTCGCGCACTCCCGATTGAACAGGTTCGAACTCGCGAATTCCTAAATGCCGACGATCTTCACGGCGCTGCTCTCGGAGACGGTGATCGTCTTTTGTGCCTCGATGTGCTTGGCAACCACGTCCCAGATCGGCGGTCCTTCGGTGCCCTGGTTGACGCTCGCCCAGCCGGCGACGACGTACTCCGTCGCCGGTTCGATCGCAGCGCCACTCTTGAGGTGGGTCATGCCGCTGATGCGGCTGCCGGCGCGCTTGGTGATGTCGATCGAGTAGCCGAGCCCGCCCGTGCGCACCATGTCGCCGCCCTGCTGGTAGTAGGGATCCGGATTGAAGATATTGTCGGCAACGTCTTCGAGGATTTCCTTCAAGCGCGTGCCGGTCATCTGCATGCGGTAACAAGCCGGATAGCTCATCGCCGTCGCGTTGGTGATGGCCTCGAAGGTGATGGCCTGGCCGGGCAGCAGGCTCGTTCCCCAGCGGATGCCTGGCGACAATGCGATCTCGGCATCGCGCTGGCTGAGCATGGCGTCGCAAATGACGTGATCGAGCGTGCCGCCGAAGTTGCCGCGCCGGTAGAGCAGATCGCTCGTGGTGCCGAGCACACGGCCGAGCTCCGATGCATAGGGCGCGCGTTGCTTGGCGATCTCGGCAGCTACCGCCGCGTCAGGCGCAATCGCGTCGGCGAACACAGGGATCAGGCGGTAGCGATAGCTCTTGATTTGCTTGCCCTGCACATCGAGATCCAGCCGCGACACGAACTTGCCGTGGCAGCCGGACGCCACCATCATCGTCTTGCCGACCATGGTGACTTCCGGAACTGCGTCGTGCGTGTGGCCCGTCAGGATGACGTCGATGCCGCTGACGCGTGCCGCCATCTTGCGGTCGAGATCGAAGCCGTTGTGCGAGAGCAGTACCACGAGATCGGCGCCGGCTGCGCGCGCAGCGTCGACTTCCTTCTGCATCTCCGTCTCGCGGATGCCGAACGTCCATTTCGGCATCATCCAGCTTGGATTGGCGATCGGCGTGAATGGCAGGGCCTGGCCGATCACGGCGATTTTGACGCCACCACGCTCGAACATCTTCTGAGCCGGAAAGACCGGGTCCTCGAACTCCTTGTCTTTTACGTTTTGCGCGAGAAACGGAAAGCTGAGCTTGTCGACGATCTCCTTCACGCGCGCTTCGCCGAGCGTGAACTCCCAATGACCGGTCATGGCATCGGGCTTCAGCAAATTCATAACGTCGACCATGTCCTGGCCGTTCGTCTTCAGCGACGTCCAGCTGTTGGTCCAGGTGTCGCCGCCATCGAGCAGCAGCGTCTTGTCGCCCCGCTCGGCGCGGATGGCCTTGATGATCGTGGCGATGCGATCAACGCCGCCCAAGCGGCCGTACTGGCGGGCAAGCTCGACAAAGTCGCCGTAGGTCAGCGCATGCGCCTCGGCGGATTTCGGCGCCAGCTTGAAGGCCTTGAGAAAGGCTTCTCCCGTGACGTGCGGCGTCAACCCCTTGGCCTCGCCGACGCCGATGTTGACCGAGGGCTCGCGGAAATAGGTCGGCACGAGCTGCGCATGTATATCGGTCAAGTGGACGAGCGTCACGTTGCCGACTGCCGGAAAGCGCAGCAGCTCTTCCTGCGTGAGTTTGCCTTGCGCTGCGAGCCGGCCGAGGCCGCCGGCGCTGCCTCCAACGATCGCAGCCGCGGCCGACGCAGCAGTCAGGAAGTCACGGCGCGAGATCATCGAGGGCCCTCTCGGTCGGACACCTGGGCGCTCCAACCCATTTGAACCTCCATTGTCATGGTCGGGCTTGTCCCGACCACCCATTGTCCAACGGGCGCGTAGCTAAAGCTCTGCTGTGATGCTTCAGCAAATATTGGCGCCCTCGCGATTGTCGCACCATGGATCCTCGGGAGTCATGTCGAAGACGTGCTGCTCACTAGGCCCGAGGATGACAACTGAGGGACTCAGCCGACGGTCACCTTCTGCTCGGCCTTGTAGACAGAGCCGTCGTCGTCGGTCCACGTAAAGACGAACGTTCCGGTTTCCGGTACGCGGACAAAAAACGACTGGTAGGGATTGGCCGATACGGCTGGATGCCAATCGACACGCAGGACGTCCTTACCGTTGAATGTCGCCTTGAATTCCTTGATGATCTTGCGCGGGATCGGCTGGCCCGCAGCGTCCTTGCGCTGGCCACTCTCCATGTCGTGGCTGATCAGCGTCTTGACCTCGATCACTTCGCCAGCCTTGGCAGTCGAGGGCATGCGGACGCGAGGGGTGGGTGTTGGACCGGACATTTGTGAACCTCGAAGCGTGTATCGGAAGGTGACTGGAAGGGTGCAACTCGGCCCTCAGCCGCCGCAACCGCCGATCGTGACCTTCACTTCTTTTTTCGCCGTGTAGACCTCGCCGTTCGACATCTCGGCGACCGCGATGATGTCCTGCGTCTTGGCGAGACGAATGCGGATTTGCGCCGCAGCCTTGGGCGACATGACTGAGAAATGGAACGCCGCAACTTCGATGTTCGGATTGCCCTCGGCGAAGAAATACGCGGACTTTACGAAGTCCTTCTCGGTCATCGGGCTCTCGATCTCGAAACCGAGCGGCACGACGAGGCCGTTCTCCGCGATCGAGGGCAGCTCGAGCTTGATCTTGCCGGGAATGGGCTTGCGGTCGCCAAAGAGCTTCTTGATCTCCGCGGCAACCCTCTCGGGCGTCGCCTCGGCAGTGCCGGGCGCGATCACCAAGGCTGCAGCGCCAGCCGCAGCCAGTCCCAAGGCGTCGCGGCGTGTCAGCGCGCGATCGGAACGCGTCATCTGTGTTTCCTCCTCGTATCCCGGCAGAAGGGTGCCGGTTGCTTTTTTTTGCCGACCCGCGGCCGCACAGCATATAGGCCTTCGGTTGCTTGGCTCCAATACATATGAAAAATTAAATAAATCAATATGAGTTTGCAGCCACGTCCGGGCTACAGTTGACGGTATCAACTGCCGGTACGCTCGCAGCATGGCCAATGATGTTGCGGCGCGGCAATCAGGGGAGGTCACTTTGCGCGCAAATACGGCACTCGTCGGTGCGGCGCTCGGATGGCTGATTGCGATCAGTGCAGCATTCGCGCAGGCGCCGGACGCGGAGAAAGAGATCGAAAAGTACCGGGAAATGATCAGCGATCCCATGTCGAACCCTGGTTTTCTCAATGTCGACCGCGGTGAAGTGCTCTGGAAGGCCGGGCGGGGTTCGAACAATGTGACGCTGGAGCAATGCGATCTGGGTGAGGGCGCAGGCAAACTCGAGGGCGCCTACGCCAAGCTACCGCGGTATTTCAAGGACACCGACCGGGTGATGGACCTCGAGCAGCGCTTGCTCTGGTGCATGCAGACCGTGCAAGGCCTCGACACCGCCGATGTCGTCAAGCGCCGGTTCGCGGCACCGGGCCGGACGTCCGACATGGAGGACCTTGTCGCCTACATCGCCAACAAGTCGAGCGGCATGAAGCTGGCAGTCTCCGTCGAACACCCGAAGGAAAAGGAATTGTACGCCGTGGGACAGGCGATGTTCTACCGGCGGGGCGGCCAATGGGACTTCTCCTGCGCCACCTGCCACGGCGAGGACGGCAAGCGGATCCGCCTGCAAGGCCTGCCGAACCTGTCGAAGGCCGGCAAGCCCGTGCAGGACGCGATGGGATCGTGGCCGACCTACCGCGTCAGCCAGAGCCAGTTGCGCACGATGCAGCACCGGCTGTGGGACTGCTACCGCCAGATGCGCTGGCCGGAGCCCGACTACCTCGCGGACGGCATCACCGCCTTGACGCTCTACCTCAACAAGAACGCAGCCGGTGCCGAACTCGCCGTGCCCTCGATCAAGCGCTGAGCCAAAAGGAAAACCACAATGCGCAAGCACTTGATCCTATCGTTCGTATTGCTCGGCGCGCCAGCAGCGGCGACTGCACAGGCGCTGCAGCCGGCAATCGATCCGGCGATCGTCGAGGCCTACATCAAGGCGACATTCAAGAGCGCCTCGCCAGAATGGCAGGCGCGCATCCAGCCGGACGAGGCGCAGCGCATCTGCTCGCAGATGGAGTTGAAACTCACACCCGACATCGAGAAGAAGCTGATCGAAACCGCCAAAGCTGCGGTGACCTATCCGACGGACGGCAACGTGATCGGCGACTGGAAAAAAGGCCAGCAACTCGCCCAGCGCGGCACCGGCGGCCAGTTCAGCGATAAGGCCGGCGATCCCATCGGCGGCAATTGCTATGCCTGCCACCAGCTGTCCCGCGGCGAACTGAGCTTCGGCACGCTCGGCCCCTCGCTTACCGAGTACGGCAAGATCCGCAAGTTCAAGCCCGAGGAAGCAAAGACCGCCTACGCCAAGATCTGGAACGCGCAAACGGTGCAGCCTTGCTCGAACATGCCGCGCTTCGGGCACAACACGTTTCTCAGCGTCGAGCAGATCAAGGATCTGACGGCGTACCTGTTCGATCCCGAGAGCCCAGTGAACAAGTAGGCATCGCTCGTGTTTCGCAATAGGGGTACAGTACCAAAAGTTGTCATCCCCGGGCTTGTCCCGGGGATCCAAGCTGCCGCGAGCGTGAAATGTAGTGTTTGCAGCAGCGCTGCAGCAAAACCCCTCCAGCGCGGGTGGTGGACAATGGAACCTCGGGACAAGCCCGAGGATGACAGTTGCCAGTTCTTGCGCAATTCGAGCGCGCGCCCACCGCAACAACACCGTGACGGTCCGGCATGAGCAAGACGATTTCGCAAAACATTGAGGAGGCGCTCAAGGATGGGCGCGACGTCTCTGCCGACCTGCAAGACCTCATGCAGAAGGCCCGGAAGGCCAGCGATTTCCTCAAAGCCTGCGCCCACGAGAACCGGCTCGTCATTCTGTGTCTGCTGGCTGAACGCGAGCGGTCGGTAACGGAACTCGAGCAGTTCCTGGCGCTGAGCCAGGCGACCGTTTCCCAGCAACTCGCACGGCTCAGGCACGAGGGGCTGGTCGAGACCCGGCGCGACGGCCGCGCGGTCTACTACAGCCTCGCCGACGAAACGACGAAGCGGTTCATCCAGGCCGTGTATGACAAGTTCTGCCGTACCTGAGCGCTGCGGATGTGCGGGCACTCCAGACCCATGCCAGCCTGAACGATCCAGTCTGAAATAGTACAGCCGTGAACCGAAACTTCGGCACACGGCTGTGAAGGCAGTCTGGCAGAGCTGGCGATGCTTACCGCTCCCGCATCGAGCGCTGCATCTGATCGGTCAGCGGCTTGACGAGGTAGCTCGCCATCGTGCGTTCGCCGGTCTTGACGAAGGCGTCGGCGGGCATGCCGGGCACCAGCTTTTGGCCGTCGAGCTTGCGCAATTCGCCTTCCTCGATCGAAATGGCGCCAATGAAATAGGACTGGCCGGTCTGCTGCTCTTTCGTCACGTCGCCAGCGACCCGGAACAGCGTGCCGAGAACCTCCGGCGTGGTCCTCTGATTGAAGGCTGTGAAACGGACGCGCGCGCTCTGTCCCTTGTGGACCTGGTCGATGTCCTGCGGTTGGATGCGCACCTCGACGATCAGCCGATCCTGCTCCGGCACGATCAGCATCAGCGGCTCGGTCTGGTTCACGACGCCACCGACCGTGTGCACGGCCAGCTGATGCACGACGCCGGTGATCGGCGCGCGGATATCGATGCGCTTCAACTGGTCCTCGGCGGTCACCTTGCGCTCCTGCAGCTCGCCGATCTTGGTTTCGGCCTCGCGGAGGTCCTTCGCCACTTCGGAAGCCAGATCCTTGTCGAGCTGGAGAACCTGCAGCTCGGTCTCGGCGATCTTGCCGCGCGACGACGAAATCCGCGCGATAGTGTCGCCGAGCACGCCGTCGTTGCGGGCGATCTCGCGGTCGAGCGCGGTGATACGCGGCTTGGTTGTGAGGCCCTTGGCTTCGAGACCGCGCAGACCACCGAGCTCGTCACGGGCGACCTTCAACTGGATATCGATCGATTTCTGCTGGTCGATCAGACCTTTGATCTCCTCCCGCGACTGGCCGATCCGCTCGATGAGCTGCGCCTTCTGGCCGTTGCGCGTGGTGATGCGTGTGGCGAACATCTGCATTTCGCCCTCGATCACGCCCTTGACGTCGGCGTCGGCTGTTGCTCGCGTCACGAGGTCCGCTGGAAACGTAATGCGCGTCGCGCCGAGGCGTTCGGCCGTCAACCGTGCCACCCGTGCCCTGTTCGCCGTCAGGTCGTTGATGACGATGCCGAGCGCGGACCGCGTCGCCGTCTCGTCGAGGCGGACGACGATATCGCCCTCCGTGACGCGCTGGCCTTCGCGCACATTGACGGCACCGATGACCCCGCCGGTCGGGTGCTGCACTTTTTTGACGTTGCTCTCGACGACGACGGTGCCTTGCGTCACGACGGCGGAGTCGAGACGCACTGCGATGCTCCACGCTGTGGCTGTGCCACCGAGGAAGAAGATGGCGGCGAGCGCGAGCCGCAGGTGCCGGGAAATTGCGTCTTCAGTATTCAACATCACTCGGCTCCATCGATCGCGGCGCGATTGCGCCCGGCTTCAGTGCGCGCGGCGGGGTGCGCGATGATATTCGACGCGTTCTGAACGGTCTTGGCCAGCACCTCGTCGCGCGGACCGAAGGCCACGACCTCGCCGCCACGCATCACGACCAGCAGGTCGACGGCTGCAATGGCGCTCGGCCGGTGTGCGACGACGACGGCGATTCCGCCACGGGCGCGGACACCGCGGATTGACTCGCTGACCGCCATCTCGCCTTCGGCGTCCAGGTTCGAGTTCGGCTCGTCGAGCACGATCAGGAACGGGCGGCCATACAGGGCACGGGCGAGACCGACGCGTTGCCGCTGGCCAGCCGAGAGCTGCACGCCACCTTGGCCGATCCGTGTGTCGTAACCGTCGGGGAAGGCGATCACGGACTGGTGGAAGCCGGCCATGGTCGCCGCCTCGATGACCAACTCCGGATCGGCGTCGGGCTTGAAGCGCGCGATGTTCTCGGCGATCGTGCCGTCGAAGAGTTGCACGTCCTGCGGCAGGTAACCGACAGAGCGACCGAGCGCTTCCGGATCCCACTGGTCGATGCTGGCGCCATCCATCGTCACCTTGCCGGCGAGCGGCTGCCAGACACCGACGAGGGCGCGGATGAGCGAAGTCTTGCCCGAGGCGCTGGTACCGATGATGCCGAGACCCTGGCCGGCATTGAGCGTGAAATGTGCCCGCTTGACGATCGGAATACGGGAGCCGGGAGCGGCAACCACCAGCCCCTCGACAGCCACGGTCTTCTTCGGCGGCGGCAGAGCGAACGGTGTCTCGCGCTCCGGATAGTTCACCAGTAGCTCGCGCATGCGGACACTGGCCTGGCGGGCCGCCACGAAGCCTTTCCAGGAGCCGATCGCCTGATCGATCGGAGCCAGGGCCCGGGCGCTCAGGATGGTGGCGGCGATGATCGAGCCGGACGAGATGTCGTTCTTGATGGCCAGGTAGGCGCCAAGTCCGAGCATGGTCGATTGTAGGATCATGCGGAACGTCTTGGAGACAGCCGAGAGAATGCCGACCGAGAAATTCAGCTGCCGTTGTGCCGTCATGGCGCTGTCATGCGCCTTGTTCCAGCGCTGCGACATTTCCTGCTGCATGCCCATCGCCCGCACCGCTTCGGCACCGCGCTGGGCGGAGTCGGCCATGGCGTTGCGCGCCGATTGGGCCTCGTAGGCGGCCTTGCTCGGGGACTTGCTCAGGACTTCCGTCGCGACCGTGAGGCAGATCAGAAAAAGAGCGCCGACGACGGTGACGATGCCGAGCAGCGGATGCAGCAGGAAGAGGAAGATCAGGTAGATCGGCAACCACGGCAAATCGAACAGAGCGAGCGGGCCAGGCCCGGAAAGGAACGTGCGCACGGCGTCGAGATCGCGGAACGGCTGCAGCGTCTCGCCGGGCGCGCGCTGCGTTTTCAATGGTTGATCAAGTACAGCTGCGTGCAGCTTCGGGCCGACGACGGCCTCGATGCGCTCGCCGGTCAACATCAGGATGCGGGCACGCAGGACATCGAGCCAGCCCTGGAACGCGTAGGCTGCCACCGCAATGGCCGCCAGCGAGATCAGAGTCGGGATGCTATGGCTCGACAGCACGCGGTCATAGACCTGCATCATGAAAAGCGAGCCGGTCAGCATCAGCAGGTTGACGAGTCCGCTCATCAATCCAACGCCGACAAACACACGTTTGAAGCTGCCCAGAACCTTGGCGACGGGTGACACACCGGCGCCCGAACGCGTGAACCTTGTACCAGCCATGATTAACCCCTGCCTGCCCTGCTCGCCGAATGAATTAACGGTGGAATTGCTTCCGGTCACAGAAACAACGACGATCACGTGCCGTCTGACGATTTCGATCGACAGACACTCTTGCCAGACGAAACGGCCAGCAACAGACTTTCGCCACAATTGATCTCGCTTACGCCACCTGCGCCGGCGTCGTCAGCTTGGTTGGCTCGGTCTTGGCTTGCAGGACGGTAACCGTCGGTTTGCCATCGGCGCCACGCGCGTAGGTCTTGAGACCGGTCGCCTTGAAGCGCTGCTCGACCAATGCCTTGACGAGCGGGCCAACCGTGTTCTGGTCGCCGACGACGTCGATCAGCCACGGGATCGACCCGGACGTCCACTCTTCCGGCTTCAACCGGGGCCGGACACCGATATTTGCCGAGAGCCGTGCGTCGACGTCTTCGCTGACGCGCGCCCACATGACAGCGGCCACCGGCAACTTGACGCCGGATCGCGGATCATGCGCCTCATGCACGGCAAACTGGCTGCTGACAATTGCGGGCACAACCAGCCAGTCGAGATCGCCAAGGAAGGCTTGGCGGTGCTGCGGCGCGCGCATCATGAGGCCGACGATTTGACCGAGGCTCGCCGCCAGGCGCATCGCGGCAAGTTGTTTGACGCTGCTCGCGGGCGCAGATGCGACGGCTGCTGCTGCAGCGGCCGCCGGTGTCGAGACCACGCTCGGCGGAGTCTCGGGGGCGAAAGCTGCTTGCTTCGAATTTGTTTTTGTATTCATGGCTGTACTCCACTCGGTCTTCTGAATATCGGGCTGAATGTCAGACGTTTCGACGCTCGATTCGATGCTCGAAGCTTCGGAGGCCGCAACCTGCGGGCGCGAAGCTGACCGTGTTGATTTTGGCCGCAGCCATGATCCGATTGCCACGTTCGTTGTCCTCTACGCAAAACACGTGCCGGACGATTGTATCGCCACGGAACCGGAGCGCGTGCCCCGGCCCCGCCGCCGTTAAGCAAACACGAACGTGTCGTGCACCGATAGGTTCATCTTGTCGAAATGTTGCAAGGTGATCTGGTCGTGCGACGACGCAGCGATGACGACGTGGTCGTCGACCTGTGACATGTGCCGTTCCAGGTCGTCGTAGTCCGAGAATATGCCGTGCTCGAAGTAGATGAAGTCGTGGTTGCCGCGCGAGTAACCGAAATCCGTGATGACGTCGCGGCCGAAACCGAGGCGGAAGATGAAGGCATCGTTGCCCAAGCCGCCGGTCAGCATGTCATTGCCGCAGCCGCCGTCGATGATGTCATCGCCGTCGCCACCGTCGAGGACGTCATCGATGCCGCCATGGTCATTGGCGTGGTTGACGTTGTTCTCGTTGTCGTCGTTGTCGCCAACGTCGTTATCCGCGGCGGCGGTCTCGACATGGGCCGAGCCTGGAACGCCGGAGTCTTGGGTCACGGAGCGGCCGGAGCCGGAATTTCTCGAATGATCGGCCGCATCCACATTGCCGCCGTCAGACCACACCTCGCTCCGCAGGATAACAACATCCTGGGGCGAGCCGAGCAGAAGCGTGAGCGCGTCGGCTGCGGTATCGCCAGCTGGCGGTGGCGCAAACTCTGGATCCTGCGGCGGCGCATTCAGAACCGGGATGACAGCGTCGGCGAAGTCCGGCGTGCCGTTTCCGAGCGGCTCGCTGGCGAAACCAGAATCCACGGCACCGTGATGATGCGCGCCGGAGTGATGCGCGCCGGAGTGATGCCCGCCAGCATTCGACGCTGAGTTGCCACCGCTCGGCGTTGACGCCGTATGGTCGCCGGTCCCGGCTGCTTGCGTTCCCGCCGATTGGTCGTTGGCCGCCGCTTCATCGGCAGCCGCGATTGTGGCTTGTATTTGATGGATTTTACCGGCGATTGCGAGATCGGCGTCAAGATCGGCCTTCTCAGCGACGAGAAGATCATTACCTTTGCCGCCGGTCATGACATTGTGGCCAGACAGACCAACCAGAACATCGTCGTCGTCGGTGCCGACGATTACGTTCGGCAACTCCGGCAATGGGAACAGGGGCTCGGCCGGCGCCACGATAACGTGTTCCGCCGCCGCGTGCTGGATGTGACTTTCGCCGGCGAAGTGATCATAGAGATTGGGCAGCGCAGCCGTCGTCAGCAGATAGGTCGTGACTGGGGCAGCAACGGCTTCAGCTTGCGCCTGGACCACGACCGGAACCAGCGATTCCGATGACGGCAGTGTGTGCAGACCGCCGTGAGCGTGGCCAACATGATCATCAGCGGCTGATGTCGGGACGTAAATTGCGTCTTCGACTGCCTGCGCGAAGGGTGCGGCCTCGGAACGCGATGTCTCGCCCGGTGTATGTCCGGCGTCCGACGCCCGATCGGCCCCGGAATTGCTGCTTGCATCGTCACCAGCCTGGGCAGCGGTCTGGTTATGGACGAAGTCGAGCGTCGCCAGCAACGCAACCAGACCGATTTCGCGCAGCCCCGGGCCGTTACCGGCTGCAACACGCTTGCCGGGGTAACCGGCATCTGGCCCGCTCGAGGCCCTAAGCCCATGCTCGCCGTCGCTGTCGCTGTCGCGCTCAGCCGCCGGACGCGACACGAAGTCGACAATCATCGGCGAACCGATTCGGAAGGAAAAAGCATCGTCGTCGACGAACAGTCCGAGCTTTTGCGGCTCGAACGGACTGTTCCAATCGACTGCGAAGGTATTGTCGTTGGCGTTGCCGCCGACAATGAACCGAATTCCTTGGCCGAGGAGAATCATTCACTCACCCCCGCGGCTCAATGTAGAGCCGCTGCTACTTCCAGAAGCCGGCGAATTGAATGCCGATTCCACGTTCCGCGTTGATCAGCGGCTTGCGATGTCGTCTGCGCAATGCACCATCCGCACCACGGCACATCCGTAAGATGCCCGCGTTAAGCCGCATCGGCAATGCCTTAAGGTCTGGTTAGTGTTTAGACCAAGGTCGGGGACAACTTCAACGATCCAGACAAGGATTTGTTCCATATCAGCCGCAATATTTCCATCCTGAGTGTAATATTTGGACTTCGAGAGCCAAATTTCGACTTTAAAAGACCCATTTCGACTTTTATCGTCATATTTCGACGCATCTCGCTCTCTGCTCCGCGACGCCGCGGCGACCGCCTGCGGCCGCTCGACCATGGCCTCGACCATGGCCCAAGAGCCCGCAGGATCAGCGCGGCTGCGGAATTGGGACCTCGCGCCCCGAGCGCTCCATGTGCACGGGCCAAGGAAAACTCACACCGTCACCTGGATCAGGTTCGGGCCGCCGGAGGCGAGGCCGGCGTCGAGTGCCTTCGCCAGTTGCTCGCAGGTGTCGGCGCGGGTGGCTGGAACGCCCATGCCCTTGGCCATCGACACCCAATCGAGATCGGGACGGCCGAGCGAGAGCATGTCGACCGCGCGCGGACCCGGATTGCGGACGCCGACGTTCGTCAGCTCGCCGCGCAGAATGTTGTAGGTGCCGTTGGCGAAAATCAACACCGTGATGTCCTGCCGCTCGCGCGCCATCGTCCAGAGCGACTGCACCGTGTACATGGCGCTGCCGTCGCCGATCATGGCGATCACCTTGCGGTCCGGGCAGGCGAGCGCCGCACCGATCGCGACCGGCATGCCGTAACCGATTGAACCGCCACGGTTGTTGATCCAATCGTGGGGCGGCGCGCCTGCCGTTTCGGGGAAGAATTCGCGGCCGGTCGTCACGCTTTCATCGACGACGATGGCGTTCTCCGGGATCTTGGCGCCGAGGATCTGGGCGATGGATGCCGGCGTGATCGGGCCTTTCGGCAAGGCCGGACGCCGCGGCGCCACCAGCCTGGCCGGCGGCGTTTTCATGGCGTCGAGCTCGATCGCCAGCGCTTCCAGTGCGCCGTGCATATCCTCGTCGAGGCCAGCGAGCGTCGTCGAGCGGGTCCCCTTGGCCATCAGCAAGCTCGGCTTGTCGGGATAGGCGAAGAACGCGACCGGCTCACGCGCGCCGATCAGCACGAGATTGCCGGCAGCTTTCATGACGCCCAGCGCCCGGTCGACGACGTACGGGATGCGGTCGACTTCGACCCGGCCGGCGCCACGCTCGAGCCGTGTGTTGGCGCCCTCGGTCAGCAGCCCGCAGCCGGTCTTGGCGGCGATCCGGCCGGCCAGTTCCAGCGTCTTCTGGCGGAGCGCCACGCCGCCGAGCAACAGGGTCGCGCGTTCGACGCTGCGCAGCATCTGCGCGGCGGCCTTCACGGCATCACCGGAGACTTTCTTCAACGCCGCGGCGGCCGGCGTTTCGGCAATACCTTTCGCCGGCCCCCAGGCGGTGTCGGCCGGCAGGATCAGCGTCGCGATCTGGCCCGGCGGCTGCAATGCGGCCTGGATCGCCAGCGCACCGTCGGCAGCGATCGTCGTCGAATTCGGCGACGTCTTCACCCAGTGCGACATGGGCCGCGCCACGCCCTCGATGTCGGAGGTCAGCGGCGCATCGTGCGCGATGTGATAGGTGGCGTGTTCGCCGACGATGTTGACGATGCCGGAGTTGGCTTTCTTGGCGTTGTGCAGGTTGGCGAGGCCGTTAGCGAGGCCGGGGCCGAGATGCAGCAGTGTCGAGGCGGGCTTGTCGAGCATGCGATAGTAACCGTCGGCGGCGCCGGTGACGACGCCCTCGAACAGGCCGAGCACGCAGCGCATGCCCGGTACCTTGTCGAGGGCTGCAACGAAGTGCATCTCCGACGTGCCAGGGTTCGTGAAGCAGACGTTGACGCCACCCGCGATCAGCGTGCGCACCAGGCTTTCGGCGCCGTTCATCTCATCATTCGCCATGCCACTCCGCTCCCTCGTCCGGTTGATTGCCGTGCGGCCGCGATCGGTCCGCGTGGTCTGGGGCCGAGGGTAAAGCGAAGCGGGGACAAGTCAAAGGGCGGATGGGCGGGTGGCGTGACGCGCCGCGCACGGAAAGGCGAGGGGTCTGCGAGGTTGGAGATATAGCGATGTTATGGTAGTTTATCGACTTCGACGCTAACATCGATAACTTTGCCTAAGGTCGCTATACATGGATCCCGTCCGCAATCCGTTCGCGCCGGGGGCAGGCAACCCGCCACCTGAGCTCGCCGGCCGCCAGGAAATATTGCGGCGCGCGGAAATCGTGATCGAACGCACCCTGCAAGGGCGCCACGCGAAAAGCTTCATGCTCGTCGGCCTTCGCGGTGTCGGCAAGACCGTTCTCTTGAACAGAATCGGCCAGCTGGCCGAACAGCGAAACCTGCGCTGGCAGCTTGTCGAGTCACCTGAAGACAAACCGCTACCGGAACTGCTTGTCCCCGCACTTCGCAAAATCCTGCTGTCGCTGGACACGATGACGTCGATCGGAAATGCCGCACGTCGTGGTCTTCGCATCCTCGGCAACTTCGCCAAAAGTGTCAAACTGAAATACGAAGGCCTGGAACTCGGCGTCGACGTCGAAAAGGGCCTTGCGGACAGCGGCGATCTGGAGAGTGATCTTACCGACCTGCTCGTGACTGTTGGCGAGGTCGCGAAGACCGCACGGACCGGCGTCCTGCTGTTGATTGATGAGCTTCAATATGTCGGCGAAGGCGAGTTGAGCGCGCTCATCATGGCGATCCACAAGACAAGCCAGCGGCAACTTCCAGTCATTCTCATTGCAGCCGGCTTACCTCAGTTGGTCGCGAACATGGGACGGTCGAAGTCCTATGCAGAGCGGTTGTTCGACTTTCCGGAGGTGGGTCCGCTGGCTCATGCCGATGCGGTCACGGCCATTTCAGAACCCATCTCCAAGGAGGGAGAGAAAATAGCCAAGCCCGCAATCCAGGAAATCATCCGCCTGACCGAGGGCTATCCCTTCTTCATCCAAGTCTGGGCCTATCATTGCTGGAACGAGGCCGCCAAATCCCCGATAGCCTTGCGGGATGTACAGCGTGCCGAGCCCACCGTGATCAAAGATTTGGACGAAAGCTTCTTCCGGGTTCGGTTCGATCGTCTGACGCCGAGCGAAAAACGGTATCTGCGGGCCATGGCCGAGCTTGGCCCTGGCCCCCATCGCTCAGGCGAAGTTGCCGACGCACTCAGCGTCAAAGTGCAAAGTGTGGCGCCGACGCGAAACAGCCTGATCAAGAAGGGCATGATCTACAGTCCGCGACATGGCGACACTGCATTCACGGTCCCATTGTTCGACGCATTCCTGAAGCGCCAGATGCCCCCCCTCAACTCAACTCCCTGATCTTGAACATCAGGCCGCCCTTGGGGGTCAGAGTGACGGTGGCGTTGATGCCGGCGGGATCGTCGCCGACGTACTCGGGGCGGAAGCGGCGCAGCAGCATCGAGAGCGCCATCGTGTTCTCGACCTGGCTCATGGCGCCGCCGATGCAGGAGCGCTTGCCGCCGCCGAAGGGGATGTAAGTGTAGGGCTTGCGCTTCTTGGCGGCGTCACCCAGGAACCGCTCCGGCATGAAGGTTTCGGGGTCATCCCAGTACTTGGCCGAGTGGTGCGCGCCATAGGCGAACAGCAAGACGCGGTCGCCGACCCGGATCTCCTTGCCGCCGATGACGTCAGGTTTGGCGGCGACGCGCATCATGCCCCAGATCGGCGGATAAAGCCGCATCGTCTCCTGGATCACGGCGCGCGTGTAGGCGAGGCCGGAGTAGTCGGCGGCGTTCGGCTCGCGGCCCTCCCGGCCGTAGACGGCATCGCCTTCCGCGCGAATCCGCTCGGCGACCGCCGGGTTGCGCGACGTTTCATAGAGGGCCCAGGCGAGCGTCAGCGCCGTCGTTTCCGTACCGGCCCAGAGATACTGCTTCAACTCGTCGATCGCCTGCTGGGCGTCGAATTCGGGGATCGAGGGATCGGCGACCGCCGCCTCGATCATCTTCAGCAGCGTGCGCTCGCGCGCCTCGCGCGGGTCGGCGGCCAACACGCTCGTCGGTACGCTGGCCCAGACCTCCATGGCCTTGGCCGTGTCCTCCTCGGTGATCTCGAAGGCTTCGCCGGCAACCATTTTCAGGCGCACAGCCTTGTGGTTCTCGACGTCGGTGTAGGTTTTCACGCACTTGAAGACGACGTGCGGATTGAACGGCATGTCGCGGTCGAAGAGGGCCTTGCAGATCATGTCGGCAGCGAGCGTCCAGGTCTGCTCGACCATCTCGACCGTCTCGCCGGACTTGGCCAGTCCGGCCCAGATGTCCATCTTGGAGCGGATCGCGGCCAGAAAGTAGGGCACGTATTCCGCGAACATGTCCGGGTGGAACGCCGCTTGCTGCGGCATGCGGATCTTCTGCCAGAGCGCCCCATCGTGGGTGATCATGCTCTTGCCGAAGATGGGTTTGAGGCCATCGAAGTACTTGATGTAGTCGTCGACCTTGGTCACCAGCACGCGCTTGAAATGCTCGGGCTCGGAGACGAACACGACACGCTGGTTGCCCATGTTGACGGGCAGTACGCCGCCGTAACGCTCAGCGAGTTGCTGCAGCATCGCCATCGGGTTGTGATTCTGGCCCTTGTGCAGCGCGGTGAGCTTGAACCAGATGCTCTCCTGCTCACCAAGACCTTGGGTATGCGCGGGCGCGTCGCTCATCGGCTCGTCTCTGGTGTCATGTCAGGGCTTCACTGGCCGATCGGGCTGTCACGAGGCAGTCCTCATCTCAGAAGCAGGGATTGTTGCATTGCTTGCGACACATTGCTTGTGACAGCAACGCTTGGTGCAGGGAACAGCAAGTTTCGCGCCAAATCTCAGTTCTGTCTTAGCCGGCGCCTCCGGCAGCTAGCTAGCACTTGCGCAACCGCCAAGTCCACGTGCGCCCTGCCGCAGCTGCCATATCGCATGCGCATAACTATTGGCCTGGAGTGATACAAGCGTCCCGGCGCATCAGCGGCACGATCAGCGGCGGCGGCGGTTGCAAACTCCCGGAGGCGAACACGGCAGTCTCGTTCTCGATCCGCACCTGGCCGGACGCTACCAGACGCAACGCCATCGGATACAGCTGATGTTCGGCCTGCAGCACGCGCGCGGCCAGAGTATCGGCGTTCTCCCCCGGCACCACAGCGACCGCCGCCTGTGCCAGGATCGGCCCCGAATCCATCTCCAACCGCACGAAATGCACGGTGCAACCGGTGATCAGGGCGCCCGAATCGAGCACACGCTGGTGCGTATCGAGGCCCGGAAATGCCGGCAGCAGCGAGGGATGGATGTTGAGTTGCCGATCCTTCCAACGGTCGACGAAGCTGCCGGTCAGCAGCCGCATGAAACCGGCATTGCAGACGAGTTGTGCGCCGTGATCGAGCAGCGTCTGGTGCAACCGCGCCTCGAACGCCTGGCGGGTCGCAAACTGGCGATGGTCGATGGCAACGGCTTTGAGGGCCTCGTCCTGCGCCCAGGAGAGGCCGAGCGCCTCCGGCCGGTTCGAGATCACGACGACAGGCTCGGCCGGGAAACCCGGCTCGCGCATGGCCTGGACCAGCGACTGCATGTTCGAGCCCCGGCCGGAGATCAGGATGGCGACGCGCTTTTTCATGTGGTGCCCTGGTTCCTGTCCTGCGCCGCATGCCATAAGGTTGCAATTGCGATGTGGTCGACCTCAATCCGATACCAAATTACAAGCCGTGTTCCCGGAATCCAAGTTTCCCAAAGCTCTCGTTCGGCCAAATACCTCCCAGTTCTTGGGTAGTCCGCGATATATTGTGATAAAAACTGCATGACACGGAGACGCAGATTGTCGGCGGCTCTGGACGCACCTTGTGCGTGCAGATAGCCAATTTGCGCTTCGAGACGTTCAGCGGCCTCTGGGGATAGGACGACCCGCATTGCGACTAGCGTTGGGCCGCTGCGCGAAGTCTCGCATCCAGTTCATCCAAGGTCACCGTTTCACCACGGTCCAGTTGCTCCAAGCCGCGTTGCAAAGACGCCAATGCTTCCGACGGAGCCGTCTCGTAAAACGGACGTTCCTTCATCGCACGCGCCAAGTCGGTCAATGACGCGAGTTGCTCGTCAGTCAGTTGCGCTGCTGCGCGGGTCAATTCATCGGTTCTATCCATGCAGATTTCCTAGCACGAACGTTGCGGATGGGCGAGGGCATGACATGCTCACGCCCCGAACCCGAGCTTGCCCGAATAGCGGACAGCCTCGGCTTCGCCCTTGCCCTTGGCCTGGGATTTGATGCCGCGACCAGGCTCCACCGCGCCGAGGATGACAGGCTTTTCGCCTGCGGCCTTCAGCGCGGCGACCACGTCATCGGCCCGCGTCTTATCCGCGATAACAACCATGCCGATCCCGCAGTTGAAGGTGCGCAGCATCTCGGCATCGTCGAGGCGGCCGGCCTGCTGCAGCCAACCAAACACGGCCGGCGCCTTGAAAGCGGCAAGGTCGATGTGCGCCGCCAAACCCGCAGGCATCACCCGCGGAATGTTCTCCGACAGGCCGCCGCCGGTGATGTGGCTGAGGCCCTTCACAGCACCCGTTAGCCCGCTCCCGCCAGTGGCGCGGATCGCGGCCAGCAGCGGTTTCACGTAGATGCGGGTCGGCGTCAGCAGCGCTTCAGCGACGGTTTGCCCCGTTGCGAACGGCGCCGGCGCATCCCAGGCGAGCCGCTCGCGCTCGACGAGCTTCCTCACCAGCGAAAAGCCGTTCGAATGCACGCCCGAAGACTGGAGCCCGATCAAGACGTCGCCGACCGCGATATCGCCACGGGGCAGGATCTCGCCCCGCTCGACGGCGCCGACGGCAAAGCCTGCGAGGTCGTAGTCCTTGTCGCGGTACATGCCGGGCATCTCGGCGGTTTCGCCGCCGATGAGGGCGCAGCCGGACTCGCGGCAGCCCGCAGCGATACCTGCGATCACGTCCCGGGCGCTCGCCACATCGAGCTTGCCAGTCGCGAAATAATCCAGGAAAAACAACGGCTCCGCGCCCTGCACGACGAGATCGTTGACGCACATGGCAACGAGATCGATGCCGATCGTCGCGTGCCGGCCGGTATCGATGGCGATCTTTAGCTTGGTGCCGACGCCGTCGTTGGCTGCAACCAGGATCGGATCGCGGTAACCGGCGGCCTTCAGGTCGAACAGACCACCAAAACCGCCGAGATCGGCATCGGCGCCCGTCCGGCGCGTCGCCCGCACCAGCGGCTTGATGGCCTCGACCAGCGCATTGCCGGCATCGATGTCGACGCCGGAATCACGGTAGGATATGGTCGCGTTGCGCTTCGGCGTTGGGTCGCTCATGCTCGGGTCCAGGTGGGTGGTGCAGGTGGGTGGTCCAAGTGGTCGGTCCAAGTGGTCGGGCGTCGTTTTCTCGCCGGACCATAACGCAAAAGCCGCCTCGGCAATGCAGTTGGCCTCGATGCGAACAAGGAAAACCGTACTTCCGCCCAAAATTTCCGGGGATATAGAGCGAACTGGCGTGGAGGAGCGGCGCACCGCTGGACCATGCAGGCCAAGGCTCGGCTATGCTGCCGCCGAAACAATAATTCAAGTCCGGGCCGACGCGCCGGACAGGGGAGAACGCGAGATGGCGCTCGCAGGCAAGAGCACGGGCTTGGCGATCAATTGGGCGCCGAAAGCCCTGTTGGCCGCGGTAACGCTGGCGGCAAGCGCCCTGGCAGCGCTCGCTGCCTCCAAGGAGGACAAGGTTTTCACCGTCGGCAACTACCCGATCGAGGCCCGCGCCGCCGATGCCGTCACCGCCAAGGACCGCGCCATCGCCGACGGCCAGCAGGCCGCGTTCCGGTCGCTGCTGCGCCGGATCGTGCCGGTCACCGCCTACAACCGCCTCTCCCGGATGCGTGCTGTGAAGGCTGCGACCCTGGTCGACGGCTTCTCGGTTCGTTCCGAGCGCAACTCCTCGACCGAGTACATCGCCAGTTACGACTTCATCTTCCAGGCCGAGGCCGTGCGCCGCCTGCTCGACCGCGAAAACATCCCGTTTCTCGACCGGCAGGCGCCACAAGTGACGCTGCTGCCGATCTACCGGGCGCCGGCCGATCCGGGCACGCCCGAGATCTATACCGACACGCGCGGCTCCGACAGCTGGCTCTATGCCTGGAAGGGCCTCGATCTCGCCAATTCGCTGACGCCGCTGACACTCGCGAGCCTGAAACAAGAGGTCCACCCGGATGCGATCAAGGCCGCGCTCGAGGGCGATCTGGCAGCCGTTCGTACGATCGCCAAGGAGTACCAGTCGGACTCGATGCTGGTTGCCATCCTGGAGCCCGATCTCAACCAGAAGAAGGTGCGCGTCACGCTCGCCGGCCGTGATGCGGTGGCACCCTTTGTTCTCAAACGCACCTACCGGCTCGATGGGCCGGATCTGACCTATACGGCGGAGCTCGCCGCCGTCATCGCGATGGGCGTGCTCGAGGGCCGCTGGAAAGCGATCAACGTCCGTGGTGGCGACCGCGTGGTGCTGTCAGCCGGTGGTGGCTCGCCAAGCGACATTACGCGGCCGCAGCCGATCGTCCGTCCCGGCGAGGCCGTATCTGCGGACGGCGCGATGAAGATCTCGGTCGAGTTTCGCAACATGGGCGAATGGCAGCAGATCAGCCGCCGCCTCTCCGAAACGCCTGAAATCTCCGAACTCGACGTCGAGGGCCTGTCCTCACGCGGCGCCCGGATTACACTGCGCTATCCTTCAGGCCCGCAGAACCTCGCCGTCACCCTTGCGCAGCAAGGTTTGATCCTGCGCAGCGCCGACCAAGGCTGGGTGCTGACGCAGCGGTAGCGGCCGCGGTTCCAACCGACCACCGCGGGAAAAGCCATGGCATTGCTCAACGGCCAGAACCGCTACGGAGCGCTGACCAAGCTCCTGCATTGGGCGATCGTTGTCCTGTTCGCATTTCAGTACGCCGGCGCCGCCATCATGCTGCGCGCTGACCCGGCCGGTACGACGTTCGGCCTCGGGCAATCCGCGTATTACAACTGGCACAAGTCACTGGGACTGGCGGCGCTGGCGCTGGCCATCGCTCGCCTTCTCAATCGGCGCGCCGGTGAACTGCCGCCGTGGGCGCCGACGCTCAGTCTCCTCGAGCAAAAGCTCATCCATCGCTCAGAGACGCTGCTCTATGCGGCCATGCTGGTGATGCCGATGAGCGGGTTCGTGTTCTGCATGGCCGGAGGCTACGGCGTGACGCTCTTCGGTGTCGTCGAGTTGCCGAACCCGATCGGACCGTGGCCCATGCTGGCGAGTACGGCGCACGGCATCCATATCGCGGCGGCGTTCGCGCTGCTGCTGCCCCTCGGCCTCCATCTCGGCCTGGTCTTTGGGCATCACGTTCTCATTAAGGATGGCTTGATCAGGCGCATGCTGCCGGCGAAGCGGGACCGCAATCCATAGCCGCAACCCCGAACAATTCGCTCCGCGACCGGCGAACGGCAATCGCCACCCTCAGCTCACGACCGCTCCCTGTCCGGCCGCCCTTTCCCGCGCGATCCGGTAGCCCCCGATGCTGGCGTCCCCTGACCGCCGGATCGCCCCGCGAGCCACGCATCCCGTTCGCGCGCAAGATCAAACGGCGCAACCTGAGCCGCCGGGGCAGCTGGGGCTGCGATTGGTTCCACGCCCATCTTGCGTGCCTGCTGTGCCCGGATCCGAGCCCGGATCGCGACGTGAATCTGCGCCTGCAAATCCCGCAATTCGAGCAGGGAAAGCTTGCCAAGCTCCGCATCGGTCATGTCGTGTCTCGTGTCCCCAGGTCGGGTGTCCAGGTCGGGTCAGGCGGAGTGCCAACAGCAACGGAAATGGACGATCTTCATTTACGGTCTAATAGAGCCACGGATCAAGGCAGCATTTGCAACCGCACGTCACGTGACGTGCAACTGAGCTTTAATGGCCAAACCACGCAACAGCGCGGCTGGCGAAACAATCACGTCCTGAACGAGCTGCTCAGTCCACGGCGGCAGTGATCATCACGACCGCAACCCGAAATGCAGCCGTCGCGCACCCTGGACCGGCAAACCTCAGTGCAGAGCGCGCAAATTGACGGACATCACCGAAGCTTGTCGCACCCCACGAGCTGACGCAGTAGCCCATCCCTGTCGAAAGCGCGTTTCATCGGCCTCACTGCTGCGAGATCTTCGATCAGACCGCGAAATCGTCGATCTTGACGCCACGCTTCTTGAGTTTCTCGGCGAGCCAGCGTGCCGTGCGGCCGCGTCCAGACCAGGTCTCCGAGGGATTGTCGGGATTGCGGTACTTCACGGAAACGGTGCGTGTCCCAGCAGCAACGCCGCGTTTACCCGAGCGGCCACGCACGACTTCGTCCAGCGAATAACCAGCCTCGGCGGCAATGGCTTCGAGCTTGGCGCGCAGATCGACAATCTCGGTTTTCTTCTTTTCCGGAATAGCAGCTTCGATTTGCCCGAGCAACGCCTCCAGCTCCTTGAGCGATAATGCGTCAACGTCGATGCCGTTATTGAATGCGCGTGCCATGGATAGTTTGACCTGATGTTCGAGGGGGAGAACCGGTGCCTAGCATCTGTCGGAGCTTCAAACAAGGTTTTCCATGTAATTTAGTTGACGGATCTCAGTTGCTGCATGCGGTCCGGCGACGACTCCCGCGGCGCCGTCCGTTAGGACGCTGGAATGAAGGTCCGGCGCCAAATAATCACCAGGCGGGTCGAATGTCGATCTCGCGTTCGAGATTGTCGCATTCAGGACCGGATCGAAAGCAGCCGTCCCCGCCGTGCCCGAGCCGGTACAGCCTCCGCATCGGCGAACCCCGATTCACACGCCGGCAGGACAACTGTTGTCATGCCGTACGGGTGTACGAATCATTGCTTCCCGCTAAACACGGCGTCTGAACGGCCCCCAACACTCGCGATCGTGGCCGCGCAGCGACATTCGCTCCGCGGACGCTCCGTTCGCCTACTGCATGTCGCTTTCCAATTGAAATACCGGACAAATCAGTAAATAACACCTCTTGTTCATTATTGGGTTTTCGCGCCTTTCAGGCGAACCCCGTGTTGCGCTTGAAACTTGTGGTCTTGTGGCTTGCACCGAGTGATCGACGCCGAAACTGCACGAACCCATCGCAAGGCACCCGGACCAACGAATGCTCAGGCCGCCCCACATCGCCTTCGGACTGGTGCTTGCCGCAGCAATTGGCGGCTGCGCGCTGGAGCCGATGCCGTTGGATGATGCTGAGCTTGTCACGCTGGCCGCTGCACGCGCGGTGCAGGTTACCGCCGAGCAGCAACCCTTGACGGGGGCCATCACCCTCTATGAGGCGATGGCGCGCGCTTTAAAGTACAACCTCGATCATCGCGTCGAGATGATGCAGACCGCTTTGCGCGACAGCGAGTTGCATCTCGTCAGCCGCGACATGCTGCCGAAGGCGGTGGCGAACGCGACACATTCAACGCGCAGCAAAGACCTCGCACTCGGCCACCTCGATTTTCCAACCGGCACAATCGTGCAGCCCATCTCGACCTCCCAGGATCTGACCCAGGATGTCGGCGACATCACGTTCAGCTGGAACATCCTGGATTTCGCGCTGTCCTACGTGCGCGCGCGCCAATCGGCAGACAAGTATCTGATTGCCGAGGAGGCGACGCGTAAAGTTGTACAGGCGATCATCGAGGACACACGCACGGCCTACTGGCGCGCAGTCAGCGCCGAACGGATGGTCGGTCGCATCAAGGGCATCGAGGCCCGGGCGCAGAAAGCGATCGGCGGGGCACAGGCACTGCAGAAGAGCGGCGATATGGCGCCGACCTCAGCGCTGACCTTCGAGCGCGAGCTCGTCCAGATCAAACATGCTTCGCGCCAACTCGTCGGCGAGCTGGACGTCGCCCGTGCCCAGCTGGCTGCCCTGATCAACATCGAGCCCGGTGTCAACTTTTCGCTCGCCGGCGGACAGGGAGAATTGCGTCCTGTGATGCTCGAGTTGTCGGGTCAGGAGATGATTGCCGAGGCGCTCTTCAATCGGCCGGAATTGCGCGACATCGCTTATCGTCGGCGGATCAATGATGCCGAGCTTTACGCTGCATTTCTCGAGCTGCTACCTGGCGCGCAACTATTTGTCGCCGAGAATGGCAGCAGCAACGAATTTCTGCTCAACAATCAGTGGCTGACGGTCGGCGTCACGGCCGCCGAGAACCTGATCAAGGTATTCCAGCTGCCGGCAAAGCGCAGGGTCATCGAAGCCCAGGACGAGGTTTTGGATACGCGGCAACTCGCGACGACCATGGTGATCATGACGCAGGTCTATGTCAGCCGCACGCGCTACCACCACTTCACCAAGGCACTCGCAACGGCCAACGACTACTTCGACGTTCAGACCAAGCTCGTCGAAGAGTTGCGCGCCCAGGCCGCGGCCGATCGCGTTGGCGAGCAAACCCTGATCCGCGAAGAGATGAGCGTCCTGCTCGCCGAGCTGAAGCGCGATATCGCTTTCGCCAACCTGCAGAATTCCGCCGCCAACGTTTTCGTTTCGATGGGCCTCGATCTCCAGACGAATGAACTTAAGCGCTCCATGAGCGTGAAGGAACTCGCAGCCCATTTGCGCTCGGCCTGGGCCGATCGGGCGGCTGTTTCCCCACGCGGCAAGTATCTGATGGAACTCGCCGCCGCCAAGGCCGAGGAAAAGCGACGCCAGGAAGACGCTGCGCGGCAAGCACGTCTCGAAGCGGCGCTCAAGGCACGTCAAGAAGCGATTGCGCGTGAGGCCGAGGCGGACGCCAGGCGCGGTGGCGGTCTCAAGGATTTCGGCGGCAGCCTGAAAGATTATGGCGGCAGCCTGAAAGATCAGGCGCCATCCAGCCGCCAGTCGAAGCCTTACACTGGCGTGAAGTAGTCATGGCGGCGTTCTCGACGTTTCGATCCGGTAGACCTGCTCGTTCAAACCATGCAGTGACAAAAATGCGAATGCTTCCGTGGGCTCACGCCGTCTCGATCGCCATCACGGCGGCGGTCCTGGCCGGCTGTGCGGTGAGCCCGCAACCTTTGACGAACGAGCAACTGCTCGACATGGCGAATCAGAACACTGTTCGGGTTGCGGCCGATCAGGAAGGGTTTGCCGGAGCGGTCTCCCTTTACGAAGCGATGGCACGCGCACTCAAGTACAATCTCGACTACAAGGTCGAGATCATGCAGACGTCGTTACGCTCGGCCGAGCTGCGCTTCAGCCATTTCAACATGCTGCCGAGCGCCGTCGTCAATTCGGGCTATGTCAGCCGCAACAACTACCTATCCTCCGGTGAGAAAACGCTCGCGACCGGCGCCGAGCGCGGTCCGACGACGACAACCTTCGAGCGCAATCTCCTCACCTATGATTTCACGCTCAGCTGGAACGTCCTCGATTTCGGTCTCTCCTATGTCCGTGCCCGCCAGGCGGGCGACAAGGCGCTGATGGCCGAGGAAGCCAAACGCAAAGTCATCCAGCGCGTCATCGAGGACGTGCGCACCGCCTATTGGCGCGCCGTCAGCGCTGAACGAATGTTGCAGAAGCTCTCCGCGCTCGAGGAGCGCACCAAGACGGTACTCGCCAACACGCGCCGGCTCTACAACGAGAAGGAAACGTCGCCGATCACGGCCTTGACCTATGAACGCGAACTGGTCGAGATCCGCCGCACCGCCGAAGATCTGGCACGCGAGTTGAGTGTCGCCAAAACCCAGCTCGGCGCGCTGATGAATACCCCCCCGGGCGTCAACTTCGAGCTTGCGGACAGCCTGATCAACGCGACGGCACCGATCCTGGAGATCGACGAGAAGGAGATGATCGGAACCGCGTTGCAGAACCGGTCGGAGCTGCGCGACATCACCTATCAAAAGCGCATCAACGCCAACGAGGCGCATGTCGCTCTGCTCGAATTGCTGCCGGGCGTGCAACTCTACGCCGGCGTCAATCACGACTCGAACAAGTATCTCCAGAACAACCAGTGGGTGACCTGGGGCGCCAAGGCCAGCTGGAACCTCTTGCGCGCATTCCAATACCCGGCCAAGCGCCGCGTCATCGACGCGCAGGACGACCTGCTCGACACCAAAGCATTGGCGCTGACAATGGCTGTCATGACGCAAGTCCACGTCAGCCGGGTCCGCTACGCACACGCCTCCCGCGAGCTTGCCACTGCGCGCGAGTTGCACGACGTGCAGCAGCGGCTTCTGACCCAGATGCGTAACGAGGCCAAGGCCGAGCGCATCAGCGAACAGACGCTCGTGCGCGAGGAGATGAACGCGCTTGTAGCGGAGGCAAAGCGCGACATCGCCTTCGCAACGCTGCAGAACGCTTTCGCCAACATTTTTGCTTCCGTCGGGATCGATCCCTACAGCACGGGTCTCGTTCTCGATGACGGCGTTCAGGAACTTGCACTGAGATTGAAAGCTCTGTGGATCGAGAGAGGAGACTTCGGTGGCAGCTACCGGATTGCCCTCGCGCAGCAATAAGACGCGTCGGGCGACAGTTCTTGGGGCGCTTCTCCCGCTGGCAATGGTGGCCGGCGGCGTTCGCGCGGAAGACGCTGAAACGCCGGTCCGCGGCGTTGTGCGCGCGCTCGACCAGGCGACGATCTCGACCGATCTCCAGGCGCCCGTACTGCGTATCGGCTTCCGTGACGGCGAACGCTTCCGCAAAGGCGATTTGCTGATCGAGTTCAATTGTGCACGGCAACGTGCCGAGCTTGCAGCTGTCGAGGCACAGCGCAAAGAAATGCAGCTCAACGTCGACAACAATCTTGCCCTGCAGCGCGCACAAGCCGTCGGCCGCCACGATCTCGAGATTTCGCGCGCACGCCTTGCCAAGGCTGGCGCTGAAAGCGATGCGCACCGGGCTCGCCTTGAACAGTGCCAGATCATTGCCCCCTTCAACGGCCGCGTTTCCGATCTTGGCATCAACGCCCACGAGACACCGCAGCAAGGCAAGCCGTTCATCAGCATCGTCGCCGAAGGCGCCCACGAGATCGACCTTGTTTTCCCGTCGGACTGGCTGCGCTGGATCAAACCGGGGATGACCTTCAGCTTCAGCGTCGACGAAACGCGCACGACCCACGCCGCACATGTCGTACGCCTCGGTGCAGTGGTCGACGCCATCAGCCAGACGATGCGGGCCGTTGCGATCCTCGATGAACCCAATGATGGAATTCTGCCGGGCATGAGTGGCTCGGCCGCCTTCAAGAACCGAAGCGAGTAACGCGCATGCCCAGCCCGCAGACGACGCCGTCACGCGAGTTGCCGAAGCCAGTCGCGCCTCGCGCCATCCCGATCCCACAGATCGGACGCGGCGCCGAAGCCCCGCCATTCAAGAGTGCCGTGCTGCAACTGTTGCAGCTCGAATCCGATATGCGCAAGGCGGCCTCGCCGCAGGAGCTTCTGGTCCTGGTCGCCAACGGTTCGCGGCAGCTCATGAACGCCCGCCAGATTTTTGCCGTCGCAACCGAGCGGCCAACGGGGCTCGCCATCGTTGCCGCAAGCGAGCTTGCCGCCGTCGATCGTGGGACGCCGCTCGCCGGCTGGATCGAGCGTGTGTTGACGCGGCTAAAGTCCGACGCCGGACTACAGGCGCGGCGGGAATTCACGCTCCGCGCCTACTCGGTCGAAACCGACCAGGCGGCCCGCCTTTATCCACTCGATCAAGCCCTCTGGGTCCCGTTGACGGCCAGAGACGGTACCATCGAGTACGGTCTGCTCTGCCTGCGCGAGACATCCTGGCGCGAGGCCGACGTCACGATCGCGCAACGCGTCGCCGAAACGGCCGCACATGCTGTTGAGGCTCTCCGCAGCGGCCGCGTCGGTTGGGACTTCCTGCGTGTCGATCATCAGCGCATGAAGCAGCTTGCTGCCGCGACGTTTCTCCTCGCCATGTTCCCTGTTTCCATGACCACGCTGGCCCCACTCGAGATCGGCCCGCGTGATGCGTTCATCGTCGCCGCCCCTATCGATGGCGTGGTCGAGGAAATTCTCGTGCCGCCGAGCAGCGAGGTTGTCGAGGGTCAGGTGCTCCTGCGCTTTGCCGACACCATCGCGCGCAACAAATTCATCGTCGCCGAACGAGAGGTTGCCGTCGCCGACGCGCGCGTCAAGAAGTCGATGCAGCAGTCGTTCTCCGACGTTCGCGGCCGCCACGAGGTCGGCATCACGCAAGCCGAATTGCAGCTGAAGCGCGCCGAGCGCGACCTCGCCCGCGATGTGCTGGGCCGATCGGTCGTCAAGGCCGCACGCGCCGGCACCATCGTGTTCGGCGATCCCCGCGACCTCCTCGGCAAGCCGTTGCAGACCGGCGAGAAGATCATGGAGATCGCGGATCCAACCAAGGTCGAGGTCCGCATCGATGTATCCGTCAACGAGTCGACGACGCTGTGGGGTGGTGCGCGCGTCAAGGCGTTCTTGGACTCCTCGCCGCTCCGGCCACGCGAGGCGCAACTCGTGCGCGCCGACTACCAGGCTCGCTTGCGCGAAGGCAACGCCCTGTCATTCCGCGCGGTCGCGCTGATCGAGGATGACGGCAAAGCACCGCCGCGGCTCGGCGTTCGCGGAACCGCCCAGATCTACGGCAATACAGTGCCGCTCTTCTACTATCTCCTGCGGCGGCCGATCGCGGCTGTCCGCCAGTGGACGGGGATTTGACGATGCGTGCGGCTGCAACCGGCGACAAGGCAACACTTCCGACTTTGCGCGAGGACCTCGAACTTCGCGAGGGCGCGGTGACTGCTGAAGGCGCGCCATCGTGGCTGATCTACGATCCATTGCAGCATCGCTATTTCCAGATCGACCGCACCACGTTCGAAGTGCTCTCGCTCTGGCGCAAGCATCCGACGCTTTCGGCGCTGACCGAAGCCGTCCAGGCGGCCTTCGGCAACCATCTCGAAACATCCGAGATCGAGCAACTTGGTGACTTCCTCAAGAAGAACCGGCTGACGTCCGCCGCGACGCCGCAGGACTGGCAGCAACTGGCCAAAGGAGCCGTGCGCCGGCACAGTATGCTGCAACGGCTGGTGCACAACTATCTGTTCTTCAAGGTGCCGCTCTGCAATCCCGACGCGATGCTCCGACAGACATTGCCTGTGGTCGCGCCAATTTTCACGCGCACCTTCGCCATCGCCGTCCTTTTGATCGGATGCATCGGTCTTTATCTGGTCTCCCGGCAATGGGATGCGTTTCTGGCGTCCGGCACCGCCTTGCTCACCCTTGAAGGTGCGGGCCTCTTTGCGGTGACGCTGTTCGCGGTCAAAGGCCTGCACGAGCTTGGTCACGCCTACACCGCCGTGCGCTTCGGCTGCCGCGTCCCGTCGCTTGGCCTTGCCTTCATGATGATGGCACCCCTGCTCTACACGGATGTCACCGACGCCTGGCGGCTCGGCGATCGCCGCAAGCGGCTTCTGATCGATGCCGCCGGTGTCATCGTTGAGCTCGGCATCGCTTGCATCGCCACCTTGCTGTGGGTCTTTCTGCCTGATGGCACTGCGCGACAGGTCACATTCCTGCTTGCAACGACCAGTTGGATCATGAGCATCGGCATCAACCTCAACCCGCTGATGCGCTTCGACGGTTACTATATTCTGAGCGACCTCATCAAAATCGAGAACCTCCAGGCCCGCGCCTTCGACTTTGGCGTTTGGCGCATGCGCGAGGTGCTGCTCGCACTCGACGCGCCGCCGCCGGAGACGTTGTCGAGGCGCCTGCAGATTACGTTGACGCTCTACGCCTGGACGATCTGGCTTTATCGGCTGGTGCTTTTCACCGGCATCGCACTTGTCGTCTACCACTACTTCTTCAAACTGCTGGGCGTTGTCCTCTTCGCCTTCGAGATCGTCTATTTTCTCGCACGGCCCATTTATGCCGAGGCGAAGGTCTGGTGGCTGCTACGCACAAAAATTACGCACCGCCGCCGCCTGATCGCCTGCGCCGGTGTGGTCGCCGCCCTGCTCCTGCTGCTGGTCCCCTGGTCGACCTCGATCCCGGTTCCAGCCATTGTCGAGGCCCGTGATTTCGCGCACGTTTATCCCCCGCGGATCGCCATGGTGCGCGCCGTTTCCGTCAGGCGCGGAGATGCGATCAACGCGAAGACCGTCCTGGTCGAACTCGACGCGCCCGAACTCGCGCACGAACGTCGTCTCGTTAACGCCAAGCTGCGGCTGGTACGGTTCCGTCTGGCACGGCGCGGTGTCGACGGCCAGGATCGCGACGACAATCTTGTGCTCGAAGGCGAGCTCGCCTCGTTACAGGCGCGCGAGAAAGGCCTCGCCCGCGAACAGGCGGAGCTCCAGTTGCGGGCGCCACTCGACGGTCGCGTCATGGAAATAAATCCCGAGCTTCACCCGGGTCGCTGGCTCTCGCAGCGCGAACCGGTTGCGTTGATCGTTGGACCGCAAGGCCTCAGGGTGCGCGGGTATCTCGCGGAGACCGGCCTCGCTCGCGTGACGGCGGGAACGCGCGGCCGGTTCGTGCCCGAGGATCCTGCTGGCTCGGCGCTGACCGTCGAGTTGGAACGCGTCGCCGTGACGAGTTCGTCCCTGATTGAAATTGCGGATCTAGCTTCCCAGTACGGCGGTGCCGTGGCGACGGTCCCCGATCCGCGGCAACGTCCGGTCCCGGTTGGAGCACAGTATCTCGTCACAATGAAGGTGCTCGGCGATGTAACGGCCTCGAACCGGACGATGCGTGGCACAGTCTGGCTCGACGGCGATGGTGAGAGCATCGCTGCGGGCGTGTGGCGCCACCTGCTCCGGGTTCTGGTTCGCGAAAGCGGCGCTTGATCTTAGGGAATCAGCAATCTTTCTGGGTGATCCGTCGCATTTTGCAGAACGACGTCGCTCGAAACTCGCATCGTTAATTTATTTCACGACTTCGAATAACTGATACGCGTTGATCTGTAAAATATTTCCCAAAAAATAAGCAATCAATAACGTGTCTGCATCAAAACATAACATGGCAGCACATCCCAATAACTTGGGTTGCAGCGCCATCAGTTACGTTCTGGAGCGCACCATGACTTCCGCCGCGAAGACGCCTGTCCTGCCGACGACTGTCGAAACGGCGACACCTGGCCGCCGGATTGGCGCTCGACTGACCTATCGGGCTCTCGAAGCACGGACGGTATTCGATGGAGCGCTCGCGCAGACAGTCGTCGAGGCACAGGCTGTTGCGGCGAGCATGCCGGCGGACGCGCCGGCTGCCGACAGTCACACACCGGCAGGCCCTGCCCCTGCCGCCGCTGATCCATCGGTAACATCTCCACGGGCGCCCGCTGATGTCGTTGTGCCAACCGACATATCGATGGCACGTGATCATCCTGCACTGATTGCAGCATTGGACGCGGCGTTCGCATCGCCCCCAGGCGAAATCCTCGTCTTCGTCGATCCGCGCGTCGCCGACCATCAGCAGATCGTTGCCAGCGCCGCGCCCGGCGCCACCATCGTCATGCTCAATGGTGACAGCAGCGGTCTCGATCAGATCGCGGCTTACCTCGTCGGCCACACCAATGTCGATAGCGTGCATATCCTCTCGCACGGCACCGAGGCCACGTTGCAGCTCGGCAGCGATACGCTGACCACCACCGCGCTCGCGGAGCATCAGGCTGCGCTCACGACAATCGGTCACGCCTTGCGCGCCGGCGGCGATATCTTGATCTACGGTTGCAATGTCGCCGCTGGCCTCGATGGCGTCCAACTCATCGAAACGATCGCAGCCTTGACCGGTGACGACGTCGCCGCCTCCACGAACGCGACGGGCGGCACAGCCAACGGTGGCGATTGGGTGCTGGAAAAGCAAACCGGCACGATCGAGGCGAAGGGACTGCAGGCCGCCGACTACGGCGGACTACTGGCCGTCGCGGCCGTCGACGACACCGCCGCCATCACCGCTGTTATTCCGACGGGCGCCTACGCCAATCCGACGGTGGTCAAAACCGCAGTGACCGGTGTTCTCTCCAACGACACGCTTTCCGGCACGGGGATCACGACCAAAACCGTAACGCAGGTGCACGGTTACGACACGATGGTCGGCCAGACGCTCGCCACGTCCTACGGCTGGATCAAGATGAATGCTGACGGCGGCTATACCTATACGGTGGACAGTGCCAACTCTACGGTGCGCGGGCTGAGCGGCACGCAGAGCATCAACGACGTCATTGGCTACACGGTAAAAGACAACGCCGGCAACGCCGACTTTGCCTATCTGACCGTGAAAGTGACAGGCATTTCCGAGCCACCGGTCGCCTCCGACAACTTCAAATCCGTAACTCCGGTCTCGTCGCCCGCGGCATCGGGCAACCTTTTGACCGATAACGACGGCGTCGGCGTCGACATCATCGACCGGCCGGTCTCCCAGTTCGTCTGGGAGAGCCTGTACACCAACGGTGCCAACATCATCAATACGTCGAAGACTGTCGACAGTGTCACCGTCGCAATCACGGGCACATCGCCAGGCACGACCGATCTCACAACCAATACCCGGACGGTCAGCACCGGCACGCAAGGCGGCCACACCGGCTACTTCAATTGGACGATTGATCCTGCAAAAAATCCGTACGTCGCCCCGACGACGACATTTGCGTTCAGCCAGCAAGTGATCAATCTCGAGTTCTCCCTCAACGACATTGATATTTCCGGTGCGCCCGCCGGCATGGGGACAACCGGCTGGCAGGACAAGGTCGTCATCTCGGGCACCAGAACCGTCGGCGGTGTCACGACGGCGGTCTCATTCACGGCACAGGCAAGCGGGCGCCTGACGCCGGTCGGAACAAACGCCTTCGAAGGCCTCGGCGAGACCGGCTTCGTCAACGTCAACGCACTCGATACCGACGGCAACGTCCACATCGTCTTCGACGCACCTGTCGACAACGTCACGATCACGTTTGCGGACGGCTCCCGGGCGCCAACCGGCACGGGTGTCAATCCAGGCAGCCACGTCATCGGCATGACCGACATGTCGTGGCAGAACCCGAACTCCGCGTTCGTCGCAAGCGTCAATGCAACGACCGTTGCCGCAACCGGCACCACCGCGATCACCGGCACCTATGGCACGCTGAACATCGGCGCCACCGGCAACTACACATACACCGTCAATGCAGCGAATCCGACAGTCATAGCGCTCCCGGCCGGCGGAACATTGATCGACGATTTCAGCTACGTGCTCAAGGATCTCGCTGGCCAATCGTCAACGGCCATCCTGCACGTCACCGTCAACGGCATCAACGACGCGCCGGCTGGTACCGACAAGACCGTGACAATCAACGAAGACGCCAGCTACACGTTCGCTGCAACAGACTTCGGCTTCACCGATCCGAAAGACTCGCCTGCAAACACCTTCCAATCAGTTGTCATCACGACCCTGCCGTCCGCCGCGGACGGAACGCTGATGCTCGGCGCCTCGGCCGTTGCGCTCGGCCAGGAGTTCACAGTCGCGCAGTTGTCGTCGCTGACATTCGTCGCAGCGGTCGACAAGAACGGCAGCAACCTCGGCGCCTTCACGTTCCAGGTGCGCGATAACGGCGGCACCGCTGGCGGTGGCGTCGACCTCGACCCAACACCGAACACGTTCAAGTTCAATATCGCCGCCGTCAACGACGCCCCGGTCGCCGGCGTTCCCGCAGCCCAGACCGTCGCCGAGGACACCGTCCTCACCTTCTCCTCAGCCAACACCAATCTCATCACCATCACCGACGTCGACGCGGCCCTGGTCGGCAAGGAGACCGTCACCCTCTCCGTCGCGCACGGCACCCTGACCCTCGGCTCCACCGCCGGCCTCACCCCCACCGGCGACGG
>JANLQP010000089.1:0-5474 GCA_031367895.1 Hyphomicrobiales bacterium | reverse complement strand
ATCGAAGATCGGATGTGCATAGTCGAAGGTTGCAACGACGCGCTCAGCGGCGATTGGCCGGCAGGGATTGAGCGTCACGAAGAGATTGCCGCTGGTCTCCCCCAACGGCTGCAGGTTGTTCATCCAGTAAGTCACGGACAGTGCCGTGTCGATACCGCGCCGTTGTCCGAGGTAGTTCCAGCTCGACCAGAGCCGGCGTCGGCGCGGCATCAGCAAAACATCGGCATGCAGCACGGCACGGTTGTGCGCATATTGAAACGCGCCGAGCAGAGCCCGCTCGTCTCCGTCCGGATCGGCGAGCAGGCGCAACGCGTCGTCGGCGTGTGTCGCAATTACACAGGCATCGAACCGACGCTCACCCTGGGGCGTGGTGACCGTAACGCCGCCTCCTGCCCGGGCGATCCGCAGCGCCGGCTCGCCGAGCAGGATCTCGCCGTCGAACGCGGCGCGCAGACGCCGGACATATTCGCGGCTGCCGCCGACCACAGTGCGCCACTCCGGGCGGTCCCTGATCTGAAGCAATCCGTGGTTGGCGAAGAACCGCACGAACGCAGCGACGGGAAAGTCGAGCACAGCACGTGACGGCGTCGACCAGATCGCCGCCGCCATCGGCAGGATATGTCGCGCAGTGAAGGCTTCGGAGTAGCCGCCGTTCGCAAGATATTGGCCGAGTGTCAGGCCGTCATCTGCATCGATCAGATCGAGATCCCGCGCCTCGCGAAAGAAGCGAAGCGTATCGGAGATCATGCGCCAGTGCGATGGCCACAGCAGGTTGGACGGCTGCCCGAACAGTGAGGTCAACCCCGAGCCCGCGTACTCGTAGCCGCCTTTATCGAGTGACACCGCAAAGCTCATGTGCGTCGGAGCTGTCGGAACGTTCAAGTAATTGAAGAGAGCGATAAGGTTAGGATAGCTCGCGGTATTGTAGACGATGAAGCCGGTATCGACCGGAATGGGCCCATTCCGGTCAGGCGCGTCGACTGTGTTGCTGTGGCCGCCGAGGCGCCGATCGGCCTCGATCAACGTCACGTCATGGCTTTGCGCCAGGAGCCAGGCCGCCGAAAGGCCGGAGATACCGCTGCCGACGACGGCAACCGTGCAGCGCGCGCCCATGCTGTGCTCTTTCCTGACCGACTGTAAGCTTTAACGAGCACGCTCGGCATTTGGATTGCCGTGCTGTGATCACCTGCTTGTCGCGGAAGTGCCCATTTGAAGACTGGGGACGGATAACTGCGATTAGATCCAGCCTCTGCGCAAAACGTCCGCCTTGCCTGTATCTGAAGTCTATCGTAGACCGGCTCGGTGGTCTGGTCGCGATGGCACTAATCCAGGTGAACACGTGAAAGACGATATCATCCTCAGTGCGCGCAACCTCACCAAGGAGTTCACCGGCTTCCTGGCAGTGGATGGCGTCAATCTAGACGTCCGCCGCGGCTCCATCCACGCGCTGATCGGCCCCAACGGCGCCGGCAAGACCACCTGTTTCAATCTGCTGACCAAATTCCTCGAGCCGACGCGCGGCAGCATCGTCTACGCGGGCCGGGACATCACGAGGCTGGCGCCGGCCGACGTCGCCCGCCTCGGGCTCGTGCGCTCGTTTCAGATCTCGGCGGTGTTCCCGCACCTGACCGCGCTCGAGAACGTGCGCCTTGCGTTGCAGCGGAAGCGCGGCGACTCCTACGATTTCTGGCGCAGCAAGAGCGTGCTCGACGGCTACAATGGGCGTGCAGAGGAGTTGCTCGAGGCTGTCGGTCTGCCCGAGTTCCGCGACACGCATGCGCGCGAGCTCGCCTACGGGCGCAAGCGAGCTCTCGAGATCGCCACCACGCTCGCGCTCGAGCCCGAAATGATGCTGCTGGACGAGCCGATGGCCGGCATGGGCCACGAGGACATCGATCGAATCTCGGCGTTGATCAAGCGCGTCTCGGCCAACCGCACCATCCTGATGGTCGAGCACAATCTGTCGGTCGTGGCGCAGCTCTCGGATTGGATCACGGTATTGACGCGCGGCCAGGTGCTCGCCGAGGGCGACTACGCGACCGTCTCCAAGCATCCGGGCGTGCAGCAGGCCTATTTGGGGGTCGAACATGATTGAACCCCGCGCGGGAACCAGCTCCATGCCGCAGGCCAGCCCCGAGCGCGCCGCCAAGGCGTTGCTGTCGGTGCAGGGGCTCGAGGCTTGGTACGGCGAAAGCCACATCCTGCACGGCGTCGACTTCAATGTGCTTCCGGGTGAGGTGATGACTCTGCTCGGGCGCAACGGCGCCGGCAAGACGACGACGCTGAAATCGATCATGGGCATCGTCGGCCAGCGCAAGGGAAGCGTGCGGTTCGAGGGCCACGAGCTGGTCGGGCTCCCCTCGAACAAGGTTGCGCGGCTGGGCATCGCGCTCTGCCCCGAGGAACGCGGGATATTTGCCAGCCTCTCAGTCAAGGAAAACCTGATGCTGCCGCCGGAAATCAAGCCCGGCGGGCTCGATCTCGAACAGATCTTCGAGCTGTTTCCGAACCTCAAGGAACGATTGTCCTCGAGCCAAGGCACCAAGCTCTCGGGCGGCGAGCAGCAGATGCTGGCCATTGCCCGAATCCTGCGCACAGGCGCCCGCCTGCTGCTGCTGGACGAACCGACGGAGGGCCTGGCCCCGGTCATCATCAAGCAGATCGGCCGCACCATCCGCAGCCTCAAGGAGAAGGGCTACACGATTCTGCTGGTCGAGCAGAATTTCCGCTTCGCGGCCCCGCTCGCCGATCGGTTCTATGTCATGGAGCACGGCCGTATCATCGACCGCTTCGCGGCTTCCGAGCTCGAGGTCAACATGAAAAAGCTGCACGACTATCTCGGCGTCTAGACGTACGGCCGAACGGCAAGTGCTACGGTTTCAATCCAACGGAGAGTGCCATTATGTCAGTCAAATCCATCATGCGAGGCCTGGCCTGCGCGGCTGCTGTTTGCACCGCCGGGGCGGCGTATGCGCAAATCAGCGACAACGTCGTCAAGATCGGCGTGCTGAATGACCAGTCGAGCCTTTATGCCGATCTGACAGGCCAGGGCTCGGTGGTCGCCGCCAAGATGGCGATCGAGGATTCCGGCATCGAGAAGCGCGGCATCAAGGTCGAAGTCATCTTCGCCGACCACCAGAACAAGGCCGACGTCGGCTCCACCATCGCGCGCCAGTGGTTCGACGTCGACAAGGTCGATGTGATCGTCGATGTGCCCAACTCGGCTGTCGCATTGGCCGTCAACACAATCACGAAGGAGAAGAACAAGGTCTTCGTCGTCTCGGGGGCCGCGACGTCGGACCTTTCCGGCAAAGCCTGCACGCCCAATACGGTGCATTGGACCTACGACACCTGGGCGCTTGCCAACGGCACTGGCAAGGCGATCGTCAAGACCGGCGGCGACAGCTGGTTCTTCCTGACCGCCGACTACGCCTTCGGCCATGCGCTCGAGCGCGACACCGAGGCCGTCGTCCTCGCCGGCGGCGGCAAGGTGCTGGGCAAAGTGCGCCATCCGCTGAACTCGTCGGACTTCTCGTCGTTCCTGCTGCAGGCGCAGGCGTCCAAGGCCAAGATCATCGGCCTCGCCAATGCCGGCGGCGATACCACCAACGCAATCAAGCAGGCGGCCGAATTCGGTATCGTCAAAGGTGGCCAGAACCTCGCGGGACTGCTGGTGTTCGTGACGGACGTGCACGCGCTCGGCCTACCGGTTGCGCAAGGACTGATCTTCACCGAGACGTTCTACTGGGACTTGAACGACGCCTCCCGTGCTTTTGCCAAGCGCTTTGCGCCGCAGTTCAAGGGCAACATGCCGTCCATGGTCCAAGCCGGTGTCTATTCGGGTGTGCTGCACTACCTGAAGGCGGTCGAGGCCCTCAAGAGCGATGCCGACGGCGCCAAGGTCGTCGCCAAGATGAAAGAGCTGCCGACCGATGATCCCCTGTTCGGGAAGGGTTCGATCCGCATCGACGGCCGCAAGATACACCCGGCCTATCTGGTCGAGGTCAAGAAGCCGGACGAGTCGAAAGGCGCGTGGGACTACTATAAGGTGCGCGCCACGATTCCTGCCGAAGAAGCCTTCCGCCCACTCGACAAGGGTGAGTGCCCCCTGGTGAAGTGAAGCCGAGGCGACGGCTTCGGTGACGCCCCGCGCGGGACGGCGGCGAAAGAAGCCGATGAAGACGTGAGGGGCGGTTGCGCGCAGCAGACGCGACCGCCCCTTATCGCACGTCTCTCCCAGCAGGCCAGGGAGAGGTGATCAACCTGCCCTTGTCCGCGAGCCCGCCCATGTTCGAATTGCTCGGCATTCCGCCCCAGGCCTTGTTCGGGCAGCTGCTCCTGGGGCTCATCAACGGCTCGTTCTACGCGCTCCTCAGTCTCGGGCTCGCCGTCATTTTCGGCATGCTCAACATCATAAATTTCGCGCACGGCGCCCAGTATATGATGGGCGCTTTCGCGTCCTGGTTCCTGCTCCAGTACTTTGGGCTCGGGTACTGGTCCGCGCTCATCCTCGCTCCGCTCATTGTTGGCGCCATCGGCGTGGTGATCGAGCGCACCATGCTGCAGCATCTCTACAAACTCGATCACCTCTACGGGCTGCTGCTGACGTTCGGCCTGGCGCTCGTCATTCAAGGCCTGTTTCGCCACCAGTATGGCTCTTCTGGCCAGCCGTATCCGATCCCGGAGATCCTGCAGGGCGGCCAGCGGCTCTCCTTCATGTTCCTGCCGAACTACCGAGCCTGGGTGATCGTGTTCTCGCTCGCCGTCTGCCTCACGACATGGTTCGTGATCGAACGCACCAAGCTCGGATCGTACCTGCGGGCTGCAACCGAGAACCCAACCCTGGTGCGCGCCTTCGGCATCAACGTGTCGCGCATGATCACGCTCACCTATGGCGCCGGTGTCGGCCTCGCGGCGCTGGCCGGCGTGCTGGCTGCGCCCATCTATCAGGTCAACCCACTGATGGGCGCCGACCTTATCGTCGTCGTGTTCGCGGTGGTGGTGATCGGCGGCATGGGCTCGATCCTCGGCTCCGTGATCACGGGTTTCGGGCTCGGCGTCGTCGAGGGCCTGACCAAGGTCTTTTATCCGGAAGCGTCTAACACCGTGATCTTCGTCGTGATGGCGATCGTGCTGTTGATCAGGCCGTCTGGCCTGTTCGGCAAGCCGGTAACGCAAGTGGCCGCCGTCGAGCATGCGGGCGGAGCTGCGGCCGGCGACGCCGGTGGCAGCGCGCTCGTGTTCCTCGCCATTCTGGCGGCTCTGTTCGTCGTTGCGCCGTTCTTCGTTTACCCGCTGTTCCTGATGAAGGTGCTGTGCTTTGCGCTCTTGGCTTGCGCCCTCAACCTGCTGATCGGCTATGTCGGTTTGCTGTCGTTCGGGCACGCGATGTTCCTCGGCATCGCCGGGTATGTGAGCGCGCACGCGGCGAAAGTGTGGGGCCTGCCGCCGGAGTTGGCGATCCTCGCGGCGAC
>JANLQP010000087.1:0-3246 GCA_031367895.1 Hyphomicrobiales bacterium | reverse complement strand
GGCGCGCACGCTGATGCGGACGTTGAGCCACTTGTCGCCGTCGATGAGATCGTCGCCGCCGCGTGCCGTGATCAGGTCGGAGCCAGCGCCGCCAATCATGAAGTTGCCGGAGTCGAAGGACGTGATGTGACGCGCGGCAGGTGGACCGCCTACACCCGTCGCCAGCACGCCGGTTTGTAACGGTGCGAGACCGGCGAGCTCGGCTGCGAACAGCGTGTCGAGTTCGGCTTGCATGCCGGCAATTATGTCGATGCCATGCCCGGTCAGAGCCTGGCTGCGTGCCGTGATGCCAGCCCTTCCGCCCGCGTCGGTTTCCTCGCCGAGCAGGATGTCGGCGAATTTCGAGCCGGAAAGCCCGTCCGTCTCGGCGAACCGGTCGAGGATCGAGGCGGGCGACGGCGCGACCGGCGGCGCATTCAGCGCTGCCAATGTCAGGTCGACGGTGACGCCCTGCTTGTCGAACTTGTAGGTCACCCAGTCGAAGCCGGACATGCCGTCCATCTTGTCCTGGGCGTCGCTGCCGGTGAAGATGTCGTCGCCGCCTTCGCCGATGAACTCGTCGAAGCCGCCGCCGCCGATGAAGATGTCGTTGCCCGGTATGTCATCGCCCAGGAGCGGATTGAAGTTGTCGCCGGGTGAGCCGTCCTGCGTGCCGGTCTCGATCCAGTCGTCGCCTTCGTTGCCGGTCTCGGGCAGGTTGACCTTGTTGCCGAGGATGAAGTCGTCGCCCTTGCCGCCGAAGATGGTCGAGATGTCCTCGCGGGTGACGATGAAGTCCTTGCCGTCGCCGCCGAAGAGAATGTTGGTGGCCGGCGCGGCGATCAGCGAATGGCCGTCGAAGAGGACGTCGTTGCCGGCCTCACCACGCAGCACGTCGTTGCCGCCCATGTCGGTGATGAGGTCGTCGCCGGTGCCGCCGAACAGGTTGTCGTCGCCAAAGCCGCCCTCGATCCGGTCGTTGCCGGCATCGCCATAGACCGTGTCGTCGTCGGACGTGCCGGCTTGCAGGTCGTCGTCGAAGGCCGTACCGCCGATCACGACGGTATCGTTGCCGGTGTAGTGAAGATAACGGCCAGTCGTGCTGAGGGCCTCGTTGACCGGCGTATGCGGGTTGTCACGCATGACGAGCGGCGCCACCGCGTGCGTGCCGGTGCCGTCATGGATGACGACACCGCCGAGGGGATCGACCCTGGTCAGCTCCACGCCGGTGATCGGGTCAAAGACGCCGGTATGGGCGTTGTATTGCTTCGTGATGTCGCCTTCGAGGGTGTACTTCGGCGTCAGGAACACGTTAGCCGAGAGATGTGTCGCGTCCGTGTTCAGCATGATCAGCTGGGCGAACGAGTTCTGCTCGAGCTCGGTGCCGAAATTCATGCCGGCGGTGCGCGACAGATAGTAGAGGCGGTCGCCGTTCTGCAGATTCTCGAGCTGCGTCTCGAACACGAAGTTGAACGTCGCGCCGAGCAGGCCGCCGTTGACCATCTGGCGTTCGGCGAGGCCGCCGATCCAGAAGTCGACGGAGTCGAGGCCGGTGGTGGTTCTGAAAGTGTGGATGTCATCGGCCGTGCCGACCACCTTGTCCACGCCTGGCAGCGTCAACGGCGTACTGGCTTATGCGCCGGTGCTTTTCAGGAAGTCGAGCCGGTCGGCGGGAGCAGCGCCGGTGCCGAGCACGATGTCGGTCGCTGCCGCGCGCTTGCCGGCCAGCGTCGTCGCGCCCGTGATCGAGGTGTGCGTGCCGTAGGCCGCGATGAAGTTGATCAGCGACTCCGGGTGCTTCAGCTGGTTCATCAAGTCGACCCAGCTCTCATAAGGTTTGAGCTGGCCGTCGTTGGTCGCCGAGAAGAACTGCTTGCGCGCGTCGTTCAGGGACGGAATCCCGGTGTCCCGGCCGCGCGCGAGATTGAGCGTGGCGAGATCGAGCGGCAAGCCGACGAGGTTGTTGCGCAGCGCGTCGGTGATGAACTCGTCGATCTCGTTGCCGGCCTGGCGCGTGACGCCGCGCACGATGGCGCCGGTCGCCTGCTCGTTGGTGACGCCGCTGGCGGCATAGGCGAGCGGATTGAGGAAAGCGGCGATCAGGCCGAGCTGCTGATCGTTGGTCGGGTGCAGCGGATCGGCCGTTATCGGATTGAAAAGCGGGTCGAGCCGGTCGACGGTCTCGGTCAGCATCGAATGGCCGAAGCGATAGACCGTGTGCGCGAATTCCGCGACGATCGACGGATCGATGGTGACGTCATAGCCGAACGGTGCCAGGAATCCGTCGATGTTCGGCTGGATCGTGCGCGCGAACTCCTCGAACACCAGATGCTGGTACTGCATCTCGGTGCCGAACTTGGCGGCCTGGAACAGCCGCTCGCCGTTCCAATCGAGTGTTGCGACCTCGGCCGCCAGCGGAACGTGGGTGACTGGGGTGAGCAGCCACTTGTTCAGGAAGGCCACCGAGGCTGCCTGCGCCACCGCCAGCGTGGCGCCTGACGCAAGCTGTGACGCGAGCAGCGATGCGGCATCGGCGATCGCCACGTCCTTGGTCTGCTGGACCAGCCGGTTGTGCTCGGAATGGAAGATGTCGTGGACGGCGGTGAGGCCGATGTTCTCATTCACGCGGCCGTCGCCGGCGATGAAATGCTTGTTGAGCAGCTCGTTGTCGTATTGGGGCAGGAACGGGTTGCTGTTCGGCGATCCTGGAGGCGCAGCGGGATTGAAGTTGGGATTGGGGAATTCATTCGGATTTAGGATGCCGATGACGCCGTCAGTATCCGCAATCTTGCCGCCGCTCGGATCGGCAGCGTGCGCGATGTCGACCAGGAACTGGTGGCTGGTGAGAACGGCTGGGGCGATGACGCTGTCCAAGCTAATGCCACGTCCGCCGTTGGCGAGCGGATTGCCCTCGGTGACGGTGTCGTCGGCCGTATTTGGGATGCCGTCGGGTCCGATGCCGGTAACGACCAGCGGGAAGCCGTTCGCTCCACGGATGAAGTGGCCGTAGTCGTCGGTCCGCAGCAACGGTACGCTGCCGACAAACTTGTCCGTCAGCTGGATGCCGAGCATGTCGTGCGCCTGCGCCTTGACCGTCGCCCAGGTCGCCATGCCGCCTTTGTCGGCGCCGAGATGATAGGTGCCGTTGGCGTCGATTGTCACGACGTGATCGGTCAGCAGCTTGCCGGTGGCGACGGGCTTGCCGCCCACCATGGCGTACTCGCGCAGGAACACCTGATGCGAAGGATGCGAGGTATAGGTCTGGTT
>JANLQP010000070.1:0-50816 GCA_031367895.1 Hyphomicrobiales bacterium | reverse complement strand
CGTCCGGCTCTCGGCTGTAGGCGCGATTGCCGATGATGTCGTGGGCGCCGGGCACGGGCACGTCGAGCACGGGCGCGCAACTCGTGTCGATGCCGAGTGCCTTGAGATCATCGGCGGTGAGGCGGGCGACGGCATAGGCCGCCGTCGCTGCGGCATCGAGGTCGCCGGGGAAGTGCGCAGCGAATGCAGCGGCTGGCGGCAGCAGGCGTGCAATCGGCGGTTTCAGGCGCTGCACGCGCCCGCCTTCCTGGTCGATCAGCACGAGCACATTATCGGTGCCCACCGCGGCTTTGAAGTCCGTGACAAGGCAGCGGATCTGGTCGGCGTCGCCGCAGTTGCGCGCGAAGAGGATGAGACCGGCGGGCCGCTCGCGGGCTAGGAAAGCGCGCTCGTCCGCGGTCAGATCGAAGCCGGCGAGCCCGGTGATGAAGGCCTTTTGCATATCCTGCGAGGTAATCAATCAATGCGCCAACGTCAACTGCGCTTGGCATTTCGGCCGCACCAAATGCGAACGGCGCCCCGCAGGACGCCGTTGCTCGATCGTTGTTGCTCGATCGTTTAAGTTGAGCGGCTGTGCCGGCTCGCGCTTGGCTCAATACGCGGTGACCCAGCAATCCTTGTGGCCCTGCGCCTTAAGCTTCTTGCAGAGGTCGCTGGCCGATTCCTTCGAGCCCGGCGGTCCGACAACGAGGCGGTACCACGTGCCCTTCTCTGGGATCTCGACTTCCTTCACGTCGGGAACCTTGCCTTGCAGGTCAGCGTAGGTCTGCTGCAGATTGGCGAAGGCACCGAGTGCTTCGACGCGGCTTTTCTTGGACGTCAGAGCTGCAACGAATCCGGCGCCGCTGCTGGATGCAACTCCGCTCTTTGGTGCGACCAGGTCGTCGCGCACTACGACCTTCTTCTTCGGTGGTGGCGGCGTTGCTGCCGGCGCGTCACTGCTGCGTTCGACGGCGGCCTTTTTGACGACGCCTTCAGGCCTGACCGGCGGCGTCGGCAGGTTTGCGATATTGAGCGCGGCCGATGCTTGCTTTCCGACCGGCGTCGTTACGGGCTCGCCCTGCGGCGCAGCGCCACGCAGTTGTGGACGCGGCCCCTGCGGTGAGCTGTCCAACACCATTCCCGGCAATTGCACCGGCGCCGAGGTCGGCTGCGGCGTGATCGAACCGTCACGCGGAACGACGATGGTCTGAACCTTGCGCGGCCCATCCGGATCGGCGATTGCGGACGCCCCGGCGACTTGCGCCTGCTCCGAAGTCGTCGTCGCGCTGTTATTGAGCCGATTGGCGAAAATCTTGCCTTGATCCGGGAGGTCCTTGCCGCCGGCGTCGACCGGCTTGGTTTTCACGGCAGTCGCGGGGGCCTTCACGACCGGCGTGGCCTTGCTGTCGCTCGTGCCGCCGCTGAACATCTGGTAGCCCACGGCGAGACCGCCACCGACCACGATGGCACCGACGAGCGCACCGATCACGACCATGGCGCGCGGGCCACGGCGCTTTACCTCGACCGGCTCTTCCTCGTAGCCGAAATCCTGATCCGCAGCCTCATGGTTGGCATCGACCGGCTGCTCGTAGCCTTGCTGGACGTAAGCCTGCTGGCCGTGCCCCGTATGTGCTTGCTGTGGCGCATAACCCTGCTGCACCGGCTGCGCATAGCGGTCGTGTTCGAACGACGGATCGGCGTGGCCGGGAGCAGGATGGCCCGCGCCTGGCTGTCCGGGCCAGTTCGCTTGCTGCGGCTGCACATAACGCGGATCATGGCCGAGCGTGTGCGCGTTGCCGAATGCGTCGGCGCGGGCCTGCGGCACGGCGTCGAAGCCGGAATAGGGTTGCTGGGTTTGATGCCCGAGTGGCTGTTGATGCGCTTGGGGCTGAAGCGCCTGCCCCGGTGCGTAGTTGGCGAGATCCCAGTTCTGCTGCTCGGGCGTCGGCTGGCCGTAGGCTTGGCCCGGCTGTGCCGGATAGCCCTGTTGGCCGTACGGCTGCTGGGCATAGCCACGCTGCGGATCAGCCGGATAGCTCAGGGCGTGCGGATCGGCATGTTGCTGATGGCCATCGTAGTGTCCCGGCTGTGCGTGTGGCGCGGTCGGCGGCTGCGTATAGCGGTCGTAGCCCTGGCGCGGCTGTGGCTCGGCGGCGTAACCGCCGTGCGGCGGTTGCGGCGGCGGTTGCGGCGGCGGTTGCGTATAGGGGTCCGGCTGCTGTTGCGCATAGCCGAATGGCGCCGGCTGGCCATAACCGGGCGGCGCGTAGGCCTGTTGCTGAGCCGGGGCCTGCTGCTGTGCCGGGGCCTGCGGGTAGCCCGGCTGCGGCTGCGGTTGAGGCTGCGGCTGATAGTTCTGCTGCGCATAGGCTTGCTGCGGTGGCGTCCAGCGCGACAGCGCGTCGCCATGCGGCGCCGGCACTTGCCCCTGAGCCTCCCCCTCCGGCGCTCCCCAGTGCGGAGGGTTGCTATTCGACGAAGCCGGAGAACGGTTCGACCCTGCCATCGTGGAATTCCCTTCGACTCTCTTTTGCGTTGACGCGATTCGGCATCACCGCTGCAGTTATGCGCGCAATCCCCCGGATTGCCTCACGTGATTCGAAACGATCATCGCATCTCTTGAGGCGCTTCGACTCCAAGGATCGCCAGTCCCGACGCGATCACCTGTGCAAAAGCACGGACGAGCGCCAAGCGAGCAATAGTTAGAGACCTGTCAGTAGGTTGTGTAAACCGCAAATATGGCGAATCGTTGCCTCGCGCCCAGTGGCTGTGGAAAGCAGATGCGACGTCGTGGAGGTAGAATGCGACGCGATGGGGCTCGTGTACGCGGGCAGCACCCTCCACCAGCCGTGGAAATTGCGCCAGCCGCCGCATCAGGTCGACCTCGCTCGGATCCGACAGGCGCGCCATGTCCGCCTTGGCGAGAGTTGCAGCGTCATCGGGCAAGTCCGGGAACGACTCGCGGGCATTCTTGAACACGGAGTACGTGCGCGCGTGCGCGTACTGCACGTAGAAGACGGGGTTCTCCTTCGACTGCTCTTTGACTTTAGCCATGTCGAAGTCGAGGGTCGCGTCGTTCTTGCGGAACAGCATCATGAAGCGCACCGAGTCGCGGCCGACCTCGTCCACGACCTCGCGCAGCGTGACGAAATTGCCGGTCCGCTTGCCCATCTTCACGGGCTCGCCGGCGCGGAGTAGCCGCACGAGCTGGCAAACCTTGATGTCGAGATCGGCGTTGCCGTCGGATAGCGCCTTGACGGCCGCCTTCATGCGCTTGATGTAACCCGAGTGATCGGCGCCGAAGACGTTGATCAGGTTCGTAAATCCACGCGCCAACTTATTGTGGTGGTAGGCCATGTCAGAGGCGAAATAGGTGTAGCTGCCGTTCGACTTGAGCAGCGCGCGGTCGACGTCATCGCCGAACTGGGTGGCTTTGAACAGCGTTTGCTCGCGGTCCTCCCAATCGTCGGCGTCGTGTCCCTTGGGCTTCTCCAGGCGGCCTTCGAAAACCAAGCCCTTGGCGCGCAAGTCCTTCACGGTCTCGGCCACTTCGTCACGGTTGCCGGAGGTCAGCGAGCGCTCGGAAAAGAACACGTCGTGGCGGACGTTGAGGGCGGCCAAGTCCTGCTTGATCATGGCCAACATGCCGGCCATGGCGGCCGCCCGCACATCGGGCATCCATTCTGCCTCGCTCTTGCCGAGCAGTGCGGCACCATGCGCCTTGGCCAGCGCTGCGCCGACCGGCTTCAGGTAGTCGCCGGGGTAAAGGCCTTCCGGGATATCGCCGATCGCCTCGCCGAGCGCTTCCCGATAGCGCAAAAAGGCAGAGCGGGCGAGCACATCGACCTGTCCACCGGCATCGTTGATGTAGTACTCGCGCGTCACCTTGTAGCCGGCGAAGTCCAGCAGATTGGCGAGCGCATCGCCAAACACGGCGCCGCGGCCATGGCCGACGTGCATTGGGCCGGTCGGGTTGGCCGACACGTACTCGACATTGACTGGCTGGCCGTGACCGAGGTCGACCCGGCCATAGCCCGCCCCAGCCTCAAGGATGTCGCCGACGACGCCTTGCCAGGCGGCAGGCGCCAGCGTGATGTTGATGAAGCCGGGGCCGGCAATTTCGACCTTGGTAAAATCAGGCTCGGTCGCGAGCTTCGCCTGCAGCTTCTCGGCAATGTCGCGCGGCTTCATGCGGGCGGGTTTGGCCAACACCAGCGCGGCGTTGCAGGCGAGATCGCCGTGGCTTGCATCCTTGGTCGGCTCGACGTCGACGCCGCACAACTCGAGATCGGACGGCAGCGCCGCCTCGCTCTTCAGAGCGGCCAGTGCCGCGGCAATGCGGGCCTCGACGTGGGCGAGCACGTTCATGTGTTTCCTCGAACGGTCCAGAGACAGGCCGGCGGCGCCCGAGGTTCCACAGGCGTCGGCGCCAGCTCAGATCATCCGCCCGCCTAGCCCAAATCCGGGGTAGCGTCAAACAAGCGGCGATGCTCGCTGATGGCGAAACGGTCGGTCATGCCGGCAATGAAGTCCGCGGTCCGCCGCGCCCGCGCCATCTCATCGAAACCAGCCAGTTCCCGCCCCCGGCCCTCAGGCAGCGCGTCCGTGTCCGATCGGTAGCGGTCGAACAGGTCGACAACCACCGTCTCGGCGTGTTGCATCACACGCATCACCCGCTCATGCCTGTAGACCGATTTGAAAAGGAAGGCGCGCAGCCCCTCGAGATCGGCGCTTATCGCCGCGGAAAACGCCACAACGGGGGTCGGCGCTGCTGCAACTGCTGCTGCGGACCGCAAATCGAGCGCCGCGATCCGCTGCCGGGAGGCGGTTACCGCGTCGTCGATCATGGCCGTGATCATGCGCCGGTTGACCTCATAGATGCGCCGCCGGTTCTCGATCGCGCCGGGCTTGGCCAACACCTCGCGCACGAACGGTCCGACCAGCGGCACGTCGGACAGATCCTCGATGGCGATGAGGCCGGCGCGCAGCCCATCGTCGATGTCGTGATTATTGTAGGCGATATCGTCGGCAATGGCTGCGGCCTGAGCCTCGGCCGGGGCATAGCGCGAGAGATCGAGATGCGGCATCAACCCGGCCGTCTGCATGGCCTCGACCAGAATGGGCTCGTGCGCCACCGAAACCGGGCCGTTGTGCTTGATCAGGCCATCGAGTGTCTCGAACGTCAGGTTGAGGCCGTCGAACGCCGCGTACTTGCGTTCCAGGCGTGTCACGACGCGCACACTCTGGGCGTTGTGATCGAAGCCGCCGCAACCAGCCATCGTCCGGTTCAGCGCCCGCTCGCCAGCGTGGCCGAACGGGGGGTGGCCGAGGTCGTGCGCCAGCGCCAGGGCCTCCGCCAGATCCTCGTCGAGACCCAGCAGCCGCGCGATGGCACGTGCGATCTGGGCCACCTCGAGTGTGTGTGTCAGACGGCTGCGGTAGTGGTCGCCTTCGTGGAACAGGAACACTTGGGTCTTGTAGTTGAGGCGCCGGAAGGCGGTCGCGTGCACGATCCGGTCGCGGTCGCGCTGGTAAGGTGTGCGCATCGGGCAGGCGGGCTCGGTTACGAGGCGGCCACGGCTGAGCGCCGGGGCCGCTGCGTATGGCGCCAACGCACGTTCCGCCGGCTGCCAGACGGCGCATTGCATGCGATCAGCTTCGATGAAATCAGCCACGAGCGCACCCATTTCCGACGGCCGTCCCGAAGCATTGATAGGGCAACCGTTTGACAAGGCAGGCCGCGTACCTATGTAGTTATCTGAATCGGGTGTTCGCGCCAACCGCGTGATGCACCCTGACCAGTCGCCATCCCGACCAGTCGCCCCCTGAGCAGACGGAAGAGCAGCCCATGACAGCGGTAGCCACGGCAGACGTCATCCTGACAGAGCGGGCGGCACGGCAGATCGTGGAGATCGGTCGGAACGAGCCTGCCAACCCGATGCTGCGCATCAGCGTAGAGGGCGGCGGCTGCTCGGGTTTCCAGTACAAGTTCGATCTGGTCGGCGCAACGGAGCCTGACGACATCGTGATCGAACGGGCCGGCGCGCGCGTGCTGATCGACCCGACCTCGATTGCCTATCTCAGTGGCTCACAAATCGATTTTGTCGATGACCTGATCGGGTCGACGTTCCGCATCACCAACCCGAACGCCACGGCCTCATGCGGTTGCGGCACCAGCTTCTCGATCTGAGAGCCTGGCGCTGCTCAACCGCTCAAAGCCACTCGAGCGGCGCGATGTAGAACCAGCCGAACACCAGCCCCATGAACACCAACGGCGCGATGGCGCAAGCGAAAGCCAGCGCGTTCTTCCTCGACTTCTTGGCGATCCAGGAACTGCAGATGCCAAGGCACGGAATACCCCATAGCAGCGCGAACGGATAACGCAGCACTTCAAGGCCCGTGCCCCGCTCGACGTGTGCGGCTGTCGCCCAGCCCCAAGCCTCGGCAACCGACGGCGCAACCAGTGTCCAGCCGAAAACCACGATCAGCGCGAACGCCCCATTGAGCGCGGCCAGGATGGTTAACCGGCGTTGCTTGGTTGCGCTGAGCAGGGTGCCTTCTTCGTTGTATGAAATCGACATCGGGAACCGCGATCCATGTCAGAAACCGTAGGGAAGACGACGACCAATCGTGCACGCAGCGTAGGGAAGTCTCGTTAACAAACTGGAAATTGATGGGCTGTCGAGCAAGTTGCATCTTTGGTCTTGAAGAATTGTTCACGTTTTGACCACGCAACGCCCGTGCATTGCGCCCGTGCATCGCGGTCGACGAGCGGCGGCATCCTCGATAAGAAGCGTCACGCCCGACACAGTGCAACATCAGATCTTGCCCCCGGATCCCTGCCTCCATGAAAATTGCCACCTGGAACATCAATGGGGTCAAAGCCCGTATCGACAGCCTTGTCGCATGGTTGAAGCAGGCCGAGCCTGATGTCGTCTGCCTGCAGGAGATCAAGAGTCAGACCGAGGCGTTCCCGGCGGCCGATATCGAAGCACTCGGCTACAGCGTTGCGGTGCACGGCCAGAAGGGTTTCAATGGCGTCGCATTGCTGTCCCGCTTGCCCATGGAGGATGTGCGCCGCGGCTTTCCGGGCGAGCCGGACGAGGCGCAGTCGCGCTACATCGAGGCGGTGATCGCGGCCGGCAGTCGGGTCGTCCGTGTCGGCGGCCTGTATTTGCCCAACGGCAATCCCATCGACAGTCCGAAGTTCACCTACAAGCTCGCCTGGATGGAGGCTTTCGAAGCCCATGCCCGCAGCCTGCTGGCGCACGAGGAGATGCTGGTCCTCGCTGGAGACTACAATGTCATACCCGAGCCGGTCGATGCCAAGACGCCGGCTGCCTGGACCGGTGACGCACTGTTCCAACCGCAGTCACGCACGGTCTGGCGGCGCTTTGAGGCACTCGGAATGACGGACGCTATCCGCGCCTGCCATTCGGAGAGCGGCGTCTACACGTTCTGGGACTACCAGGCCGGCGCCTGGCAGAAGGACAACGGCATCCGTATCGATCACCTGCTGCTGTCGCCACAGGCCACGGATCGGCTCATATCTGTTGGTATCGACAAGTTCACGCGCGGCTGGGAGAAACCATCCGATCACGTGCCGGTGTGGGTGGATCTGGATGTCTCGTAGTCAAGGTCGGACTGAGCCAGCCGCATTCGCGTATGCGACGCGCCGACGATAAAGCCGGTGAAGTTCGACATCAGGTGCAGTTGTCGAACCTCACCGGCGCCACCGCGAAGTTAGCCACCACGACGTTAAAGGCAATGCTCTGGGCCCGTTAACTCCGATCTACTGATCGATAGCTCCGATCTGCTGATCGATCTCACCGGCCTCGCACGCCAACCACGCCGCCTTGCATCGGCGGCACGGCCGCATTGCCGCGTGGCGCGTCGTTGGTGTTCGGAGCGTGGCTCTCACGCTGCGGGCGCGGCAAGGCCTCACCGTTGTGGCAGGTTCTTGTCGGCGCCGGGCCTGACATCTTCGGTTCCGCCAGGTCGCTGGCGACGCGCGGACTGTAGTTCCGGCGGTAGCTCGCGACCAGATCGCCAGCCTCCTTGCGCACACCCTGGGCTGCGCCGCAATAGATCCGCTGGTAGATATCTTCGATCCAGATTCGATCGGAGTCGGGTGCATTGAGCACGGCGACATCGATCAGCGCCAGCGCCGTTTTCTGATCCATCTCGATGTCCTTGCCCGTCCAGAGCAAGTCCGCCAGGAATGCTTGTGCGCCGGAATGGCCATCCTGCGACAGTGCCCGCAGCCAGATCTGGGCCTGACGCTGGTCCTTGGGCACGCCATCGCCCTTGAGATAAAGTTTCGCCAGTTCGAACTTGGCGTCCGGCTGATTAAAGAACGTCGCGGCTTCCTGGTAGTATTGTGCCGCCAAAGCGGCGTTCGCGCTCACATGGTCAGATAAGCCGATGTAAGTGTAGCGGGCCACCGCCGTCAACGCCTTGCCGACATAAGGCGCACGATCATCGTCGTCGACGTCGATGTTTGCCGCGTGCTCGCGCACGATGTCGAGATAGAGTTCGTACGCCCGCTTGTGGTTGGCGAGCGGCGTCCCATTGTCCGAGAGCAGCTTGGCCAACTGGAACTTGGCCCGCACGTTGCCTTTTTCGGCAGCATACGTCAGTGCCGGCAACGCCTGCTGGTAGAAGCCGCCGCGATAAGCGTTGATGCCCTGCTCGAGCGCCGCTTCCGGCGACACGAACTTCATCGGGCTCTGCGCCAGCGCCAGCGATGTTCCGACCGTCAGGGCAAAACCCACGGCCAGCACGTGTGCGCGCGCTCTGTATGTCAGCTGAGCAGACACTTAAACCTTTCCGCCGGGATGGGTCACCGCGCCGTCGACGGCGGAGCCAGCCTGGCCTGCATTTTTGCGAAGATCATTCGGATAGAGCTTGGACGGGGCCTTCGGGGCCGCGCGGTCCTCGATCATGCCGCCCTCGATGGTGGCGACTACTGCGTCCTCGTCGCGGCTTAAGCACCGCGCGGGAGCCCTGAACGGAAGTTTGGTCATGTTGGCCACCCTTACGATGGCCCCCTCGGGTGCCGATGCGCCGTTCCGGCCCACGACACCGCCCAATCCGCATATAGGGTTGGATACGGGATAAACAACCCTATGATTCGTATCGAGTTTCACGTTTTCGAGAGGTTGCACGCAGAACCGGCCAGCCGTACCAGGGCGGCTTGGCAACTGCGATGTGTCGAACGACGTGGCGTCCATTTGCTCTTCCTCTGGTGCTTGTCAGCACCCGCCGGCGCGGTTGGAACCACGCCGCAGGGGCCACAATGCAGCCGGAACGTCCCATACTCAGGCAGCCGGACGCGCGACCAGCGTCGCACGGCAAGCCGCAGCTTTTGTCGGGACAAAACTTGTCGGGACTTTATGGCTCAAAAGAGGCGTTCGGGGCACATTCGAGTGTCCCTTGAGCCACAGTTAACCAGAGTCTTGCATCAGCTGCCACGCAGCGGGATCAGCCCAGGCTGCAGCAGGCCGGCAATGGCAAGCGCGGCAAAAGCCAACATGCAGACTGTGATGATGGGGCCGAGCCTGCGGCCAATACGGCACAGTATGGCGTAGGCGAGAGCCAGCACGGCTGGCAGGACAAAGGCACCGCCAACCACAAGTGGGAGCAATGATTGCTCGGTCGGAAAGGCCAGCGGCACCGCGGCGTTAGCATTTGGTGCGCCGCAAACCGAGGCCGCGATCGCGCCGGCAATGGCGGCGCCCTGCAACTCAAACGAACGCATACATTTCCCCGCACACCGAACCACACCCGCTTCTGTTGGGCGTTGGTCTAAGCAGTCAAATCGGCGGCGTGTTGGCCCAAAAAAGGCATTTCAGCGGCATGAGTTGCGTCGGCATGCCGGTTGTGGCAGACGAGACTCGCGCTGGCAAAGTCGCAGAACGGGCGACCAGGAGGCGTGTGCTTATTTTCAACGGTTCAGCGAAAGACCGTCGCTGGATTGGCGCCAGATCACCGTAACCAAGCCCCATTGCAGCAGCATGGTGCAACCGAATCACAACTGAACGTGAGGGCAGTATGCGCCGGCTCATTGCACTTGTCGTGGTCTTCATTTTAACGGCCGGAATCTACTCCGGCAGTGCATTCTATGCCGGCTGGCAGATCCGCGAGGCCATGCGCACGGGCGATACCGTCGTCCTGCAGCGCCGCGTCGACTGGCCGGGCGTGCGCCAGACGCTGAAGCAGACGGCAACCGAAACCCGAGCCCTGATGACCGAAATGTCGGCCTCCGCCGGCGTCACGATGGCAAAGCCTGGGCTGTGGACCCGGATCAAGCAAGCCGCGGCGCCGTTCTTGGCCGACCCGCTGATCGACCGATACGTCACGGCCGAGAGCGCGCCGCAGATCTGGAATTGGCGGCAAGCATGGCGCCAGAAGGTGCGGCCGACGATCGGGTTCAAGGAGCCGGCGACGCCGCTTTCGGTGACGTTCCTGGCTGGCTCCGCGCTGGATCAGGGCCTCGCTGTCGCCCGCCGCATCGAGCGCGCCGCATTCACGTCGCCGTTCCGGATGGAAATGGAACTTCGCGACCGTTACGTCGAGGGCCGCCGGTGGCGTGCAGCCTTCGAGATGCGCGCCTGGAGCTGGATGCTCACCGAGGTGCATCTGGTGCGCACCGCATCGGCGACCGCCGCCAGCGCCCAGCTGCTAGGACGGTAGGTGCCGACCGTCACGCTCCCGCGATCTTGTTCATTGCCTCGGCAAGTTTGACATCGAGCGTGGTCAGGCCGCCTGCATCATGCGTGGCCAGCGTCACGTCCACCTTGTTCCAGACGTTGAACCACTCAGGATGATGATTCATGCGCTCAGCGACCAGGGCGGCCCGCGTCATGAAGCCGAACGCAGCATTGAAGTCCGGAAACGTGAAGCGCTTTTGGATAGCCTCACGACCATCGGCCAGCGCCCAGCCCTCGAGTCCAGCGAGCGCCGCGCCGCGTTCCGCATCCGTCAATCGTTTCGCCATTGGTCGCCTCCACATGGATGAGGGCGATGCGGCCGTGGCCACGGTTCACCCCGGTTCGAAGGCCAGACACTACACGTTCCGTCGGAGGCACAAAAATCACATCTGCAATCAAAGCGTTGATGACCCAAAGGCAAACGGGCAAGATCTATTGACGGCGGCCTGTCAGGGCTGCATCACTCGGTGATGACCAAGCAAATGAGATCCGCCGGCGGGCCGACATGCCGCCGCCATCCGCGCGGGACCGCACGCGCGGCCGTCTCGGCTTTGGTTATGCTCTTTGCCTTGATCCTGGCGTTCCCTGAGCGACTTGCGGCCGAGGACGCGCCCGGCTCCAAACCCGACATCTGGCTGGTCACTGTCGGCAGCTGGGCCGTCCTCGAGCCGAATTTCGAGGGCTCCAAGCACGTCTCGATCAACGCGCGGCCAATCTTCAACATCCGCAAGGAAGGCGCCCGCGAATGGCTGGTGCTGCCGAACGACGGCTTCGACATCGAGCTGGTCGAGACGGATAACTTCCGCGCCGGCCCCGTCGGTAATTGGCATTGGCAGCGTGACGTCAGCGCGTCGAACGGCAGTGTTTCGCCGCGTGGATACAGACGCATCGGCAAGGTCGATCTGTCGCTCGAAGCCGGCGGCTTTGCCGAATACTGGCCGAGCAACGCGCTGCGCACCCGCATGGAGGTTCGCCACAGCGTCATCGGCGGCCGGGGCATGATCGCCGACTTCACGGCCGATGCGCTATGGCGGCCAACACCGGCCTTGTTGTTCACGGCGGGCCCACGCCTGTCGGTCGCCGATTCCGATTTTATGCGCGCCTACTACGCGATCGATAGCGCACAATCGGCGTCGCTCAACCTTCCCACCTACGCAGCCAAAGCAGGTTTGCGATCGATGGGTGCCGGCACCATGTCGAAGTACACGTGGTCGGAAAACTGGGCGACCATGACCTTCGCCGAATATCAACGTCTCTCGGGCGAAGCCGGCGATAGCCCGGTGATCAGCACCCATGGCCCCCGCGATCAGCTCTCGTTCGGCATCGGCGCCAGCTACACGTTCTCGGTCGGCCGCTGATACCCGGGCCAAATCCATGCTGCCGACGGCCGCCGACATCATCGCTCGCCTCGGCCTGAAGCCGCACCCAGAAGGCGGTCACTATCGCGAGACGTTCCGCGACATAGCAACGGACCGGGCCGGCCGCGCCGCATCCACCGCGATCTATTTCCTGCTCGAGCATGGTGTCGCCTCGCGCTGGCATCGCGTTGATTCGGCCGAAGCTTGGCATTGGTACGCGGGCGCGCCGCTGTCGCTGGCCGTTGCGACGTCGCAGGACGCGCCAATCCAACACATGACGCTCGGCAACGACCTCCTCGCGGGCGAGCGGCCGCAGGCCGTCGTTCCGCCGGACGCCTGGCAGCAGGCACGTTCGCTCGGCGATTGGACGTTGGTCGGCTGCACGGTCGCCCCAGGTTTCCTGTTCGATCGATTCGAAATCGCGTCCGACGCGCTGGCCGAAACGTTGCGGCAGAAAAGCGTCGTCTGATTCGTTGCTAAATTGCCTCAACGCAAAGTCTTGCAGATCTTATCCACCAGATGTCCCCGCCTCGAATCGTCGACAAGGAGCTGATTTCACAGATTAATACTCGAATCCGACGCGGACCCGAGCGCGATTCCTTGCCCGCAATCAGCGACTCAGAAATTACTAATCCTCAGTAAATAGCGGCACAGTGGGGGCAAGGGCCTATGAAGCGCGAGCAGAATTCCGGATCGTTCCTGAGCGCGGTGTTCGTCGATTACGACAACATCTACATGTCCTTGAAGCGTAAGAGCGACGAGGCGGCAAAGCGTTTCGCCAAGGACGCGAGCCTCTGGATCAAGGCGATCGAGACCGGCAGCCTCATCACGCCGACGAACGGGCCGGGCACCGAGGGCTACCGCCGCATCGTCATGAACCGCTGCTACGGCAATCCCGTGCCGCGCCGCAATCAGTCCGACAACTCGACGGACATGAGCTCGTTTCCGTTCGTGCGCCACAACTTCCTGCGCGCCGGCTTCGAGATCGTCGACTGCCCGCCGCTGACCGCTCAGTTGAAGAACTCGTCCGACATCCGCATGGTCATGGACGTTCGGGACTACCTGACCCACGCGACGTACTTCGACGAGTTCGTCATTCTCTCGGGCGATGCCGACTTCACGCCCGTCCTGCATCGTCTGCGGGCGCACGCACGCCGTACCGTGATCTTTGCCAACGACAACACGGCAGCGCCCTACACTGCGATCTGCGACGGCGAGATCCGCGAGTCCGATCTGATCGCCCTGCTGCTGGAAGGCCGGATCGGTTCGGAAATCCCGGTGGCCGAGATCAGCAAGGGCGAACCGCTGAACATCGAGGCGATCCGCCGCGATATCATCGCGGACGTGACTGCAGCCGTTCGTAGCGCCCAGTCGCCGGTGCCGCTCGAGGTGCTGGCCGACCGAGCCGTCCGCATGATCGGTCACGAAAAGACGATCGGCACGCAATGGGCGGGCGCCGGCGGCTTCCGCGAGTTACTCGCCAAGGAGTTGCCGGACGGACTGCGCCTCTCGGGCGAACCGCCGTATGTTGTGATCGACTCCGCGCGCCACATCACAGCGCAACCGGCACCGATCCAACTGCAGCAGGCTGCGTCGGCCGAAATTCCCGATGCCCGTCGCGAGCCGCGGTTGGCCCAACCGACTGCCGCTCAGCCGATCCAGCAGCAGGCCGCACCGATTGCGCAACCTTTGCAGGCATTACAGCAGCAGGCGCCGATCGCACCACGCGAGACGTTCGTCCAGCGGGCCGCACCGGCTCCGAGCAATCCGGGCTTGCAGGCCCGTCCGGCCTCGGCGCCGACGCAGTATGCGCCGGTCGGGCAGCAGGCACCGATTCAGGCTCAGCAGGAGCCAGCTGCGATGATGCGCACGCGCGGACCGGAGCCGCTGGTTCCGCAAGCGCCGCAACACCAGCCGGTGCTGCAGCAGCGCGCGCCTGAACCGCAGACCGTGATTCAGCAGTCCATCGCGCGGATCCACGAGGCTTGCCAAGCTCCGCCTCTGGCGCCGCCGGAATATCGGATTCTATTCGAAGCGATCGCTCAGGAAATCAACGAGAACGGTCTCGTTGGCGCCCAGACGATCCTCAACATCACCCAGCGCGTGCACAATCGCGGCATCGACATCCGCCGCGACGACGTCCGCTTTGTCCTTGAGGTGGTCAGTGAGGCCGACCCGTGGTTCGAGCAGGGCGCTTCGGCGAACCTGTTCGCCGGCCGCTTCCGGAACTTCGTCGTTGCGCGCTGTCGCAGCCAAGGTCTCAATCTCTCAGCCGACGAGTTGGACCTGATCGAGGCTTGGTTCGCCGGCAGCACGCCAGCCGTCCAGCAACAGGCGCCTCAGCATCAGCAACAGGCAGCGCAGCAGCTTCAACCGCAAGTGCAAGTGCAACCACAGCCGCGCCAGCCGCAACACGCGGCTTTTGCTGACGCTCCGCCGCAACAACCCGTCGCACGGCCTGCCGTACTTGCCGCAGACACGCGCAACAATTGGTCGCTGGAGGAAGGCCGCCAGTACGTCGCCGAGCAGCGCCAGCAACCGATGCGTCAGGCCGCAACGCCGGTGGCCGAGGCACCGGCCGAGGACTTCCCGCGTATTGTTCGCACCCGCTTGCGCGGCTGACGCAAACTGTCGTTGTGAGATTGCAGCACGATCGCAGCACCCCGGCCCGTTTGCGGGGGTGTTTTGCTGTCAGACGCATGCGGTCACGACAAAACACGGGCAGTTGATTTTATAACGGTCTTGAAACGTCGTTCAGGTGCACTCATCTCCAGGCGCAAGGGTTGACCCAACAGGCAACCTGATGATGACCACATTTGAGTTCAACACCGGCCTCGCGGCCGACCCGCAGGATATGAATGGGTTGCAAACACGGCGAGTTCACACCCGCCGATAGCGACATTCTTACGCGCCAACCAGGAGCGGTTCGACAGTCGGCAGGAGGCACAGGTGCAGTACGCGTTTGGCAATGAGCACAAAGAGCCGGTCACCTATGACGGCCAATACCTCTCGGCAGAAGAGGTGCGCCAACTCGCCGGGCTGATGCAGGAATTGCGTGAACTGACCCAGTCGCGCCGCACGTTTGCCGCCGCCGACGTGTTGCTGTCGCGCCTGTCCACCGAGGCTCAGCAGTTCAACCTCGTGCCGCAGAATGTGCCGGACTTCTATTAAGCCGAACATCGCGGTGGCAATCGAATAAGGGGCGGCAACGTCGCCAATTCCGCGGCGCTTATCGCGCGCAAGATTGTGCGCTGTATGGACTGCGCAACCAAAACTGCAAAAAAGGCGCCATATCGCAACGATCTGCTTACCAATCAGGACGATAGTGAACTCTCAATCGGCGGTTTTCATGTGGCCAGGGAGAGTTCGCGTGCAACATATTCAGTTCTGCATCGAAGAATTGCTTGCCGAAATAGAGGCGTCGCTCGCCAACCACGAGTGCGTCCGCGCCCTCGCACAGCTCGATGAACGCAGTTTCCGGGGCGAAACGCTGGTTGCTGTCGATGGCGCGAAGCTGCGCGCGCATCTGCAACAGCAAATCGACGCCCTCCCCCTCGCAGCCGCCCGGCACAAGGCTCTCGAACTCAGTGCCGTTATCGGAGTCGAGCTGCAGCCGGTGGTGGCGGTGCAGCCGGTGCCGATCGCAATGATCGCGCAACCTGCCGAAGTACCGGACACGGCTGCTTCGTTTGAGCCACAGGACGCACCACGTGCCATCCAAGTCGGCACCACCATCCGCCGGCGCCCGGCGTGGCAAAAGCCGATGCATGAACGCTTGGTTGAAGCCGCCGCTGCCAGTGCGACGGTTGCCGTCGTCGTCGCCGGCCTCTGGCTGACGCCGCTGCTGCCTCTTGCCGGCGGCTTTGTCGGCTCGGTGGCGTCGGCGATCGAGCCGACCATCGTCTGGCTTGGCTGGGCCGAGGACGGACAGTACGGCGGATAATTCGGCCGGTCGGATGCGGCCGGTCGGATGCGGTCGGTCGGATGCGGTCGGTCGGATGCGGTTGTCGTTTGGCGGCGCTAGCCATTAGAATAGGCGCTCCCTCACCGATCGAGAGACAGACCGCCCATGTCCGAAGTAAACGCGTCCACCCTCGCCAGCCTTGCCGCCGATCTGGCTGCCGGCCGCACCTCCAGCCGCAAGCTGACCGAGACGTGCCTTGCCCGCATCGCCGATCCGAGCGGCGAGGGGGCCCGAGCGTTCATCAGCGTCGACAACGCGGCAGCAGTGGCTGCCGATGCCCAGGACGCACTGCGCAAGGCCGGTGCTCACGGCTCGATCTTCGCCGGCATTCCGATCGCCATCAAGGATCTGGCCGACATCCGCGGACAAGTCACCTGCGCCGGCTCCACAGCACTCGCCGACAAGTCGGCCGCCACCGCCGACGCCCCGGTCGTGGCGCGGTTGCGCGGCGCCGGCTTCGTCATCATCGGCCGTGCCAACATGACCGAGTTCGCCTACTCGGGCCTCGGCATCAATCCGCACTACGGCACGCCGCTGTCGCCCTGGGACCGGGCGGGCAAGCGCGTGCCCGGCGGCTCGTCCTCCGGCTCGGGCGTCGCGGTGGCCGATGGCTTTGCGTACGGTGCGCTGGGCACCGACACCGGCGGCTCCTGCCGCATCCCCGCCGCCTTCAATGGCGTCGTCGGCTACAAACCGACCGCACGACGCGTGCCGACCGATGGCGTGGTGCCGCTGTCGACAAGCCTCGACTCGATCGGTCCGCTGGCGCGCACCGTCGCCTGCGCCCAAGCGATGGACGCCGTGATGGCGGGCGAGATGCCCGGCAAGCCGCTGCAGCCGATGCAACTCGGGGGACTTCGCCTGTTCGTCCCCGAGACGACAGTGCTCGACGGACTAGATCGCCACGTCGCCGCTGACTTCGACCGCACGCTCGCGCTGCTCTCCAAGGCTGGCGCACGGGTCATGCGGGGAAAATTCGCAGCCTTCGAGCGCATTCCGGCGATGGTGCGCAAGGGCGGCCTTTCGGCGTCCGAAAGCCACGCCTGGCATCGCGAATTGTTGGCGACCAAAGGCAACCAGTACGACCCGCGCGTGCGCACCCGCATCATGATGGGCGAGCGGCAATCGTCGGCCGATTACATCGATCTGCTCAATGCGCGTCGCGCGGCGATCGCCGCCTACGACGCGGAATTGGCAAGCTACGACGCAATCGTCTCACCGACGATTCCGGTGGTGGCGCCGCGCATCGCCGACTGCCAGACCGACGACGACTACAACCGCAACAACATGGCTGTTCTGCGCAACACGCTGATGATCAACATCTTCGATGGCTGCTCGATTGCGCTGCCGATGATGCGTCCGGGTGAGGCGCCGACGAGCCTGATGGTGTCCGCGCCCGCCATGGCCGATCAGCGGCTGTTCGCGATTGCCGCGGCAGTCGAAGGCGCGCTTGGCCGGGGCGCGGCGTGATGGCCGGGACTTCGGCCACCAGGATGCGGGACGGCTGTGAGGAATCGTCGTCAGAAATCGGACATCAGAAATCGGAACGCGTGACAGCGTCTCCGAACCCGGCCTAAACTCCCGCAGCCACCCGAGAGATCCCAAGCACGAGAACCAGACAGGACGTCGACCATGATTCATGAGTTGCGCATCTATACGGTGAAGGCCGGCACGGTCGGCGAGATGGCGAAACATTCAGCCGAGGTCGGCCGCGCCATTCGTGGTGACAACTACGGCAAGCTCGAAGGCTACTGGATCACGGAGATCGGACCGCTGAACCAGGTCTGCCATCTCTGGAGCTTCAAGGACCTGAACGAGCGCGCACGCCTCAAGGCCGAACTCGGCAAGAATGCCGACTGGACCAACAAATACCTGCCGCTGACACGTCCTATTTTGGTGCGCCAGGACGTTCGCATCCTCAATCCGCTGCTCGACATTCGCCCTCCGGCCAGCACCGGCAATATCTATGAGCTGCGCTACTACCGCCTGAAGCCCGGCACCGTGCGCGAGTGGGCGAAGCACTTCACCGAGGCACTGCCGATCCGCGAGAAGTATTCCAAGATCGTCGGCCTCTGGCAGACGGAAGCTGGCCAGCCGAACGAAGTTTGCCACCTCTGGAGCTATCCGGACCTCAACGCACGTGCAGCCGCGCGCGGCGGCGTTTCCAAGGATCCGGCGTGGGCCGAGTTCCTGAAGAAGGGCGGCGGCATGCTCGAGGAAATGCACAATATGATCATGCTCCCCGCGAGCCACTCCCCGATGAAGTAGGACGACCGTCATCCCGGGGCTTGTCCCCGGGAGCCATCGTGCCGCTTGAACCAGCGGAGAAATGGATCGCGGGAACGAGTCCCGCGATGACAAAACGCGCATTTTGCGTGTCACGAAGGAGTCGACACTACCATGCCCACGATCTCGCTCACCGTTAACGGCACGGCCCACAAGGTCGAGGTCCGCGACAACCAGCTCCTCTCCAGTGTGCTGCGCGATGCGTTGCGCCTCACCGGCACGCACATCGGCTGCGACACCAGCCAGTGCGGCGCCTGCACCGTGCACGTCGACGGCCGCTCGGTGAAAAGCTGCACGATGCTGGGCGTGCAAACCGACGGCGCCAAGGTGACGACGATCGAGGGGCTGGCCAGCGGCGACAAGCTGCATCCGATGCAGGCGGCGTTCCGCGAGCATCACGGCCTGCAATGCGGCTTCTGCACGCCTGGCATGATCATGGCCGCCGTCGCATTCGCCGAGACCAACCCGAGCCCGACCGAGGACGAGGTGCGCCACAGCCTCGAGGGTAACCTCTGCCGCTGTACAGGATATCAGAACATCGTCGAGGCCGTCGTGTCAGGCGCCAGAGCCATGGCAAGCGCGAGGAGCTGAACCCCGTTCCCTGGCTGCGGCCAGCAACACGGAAGCGGCTGTTTTGCCGAGTGCATTGCCGCTCGACGCAAAATCGGCTCATCGTCGCGAGATATCGCATCATCACAATTTTTCAGCCGGGGAACAAAGGACAATGCACGACTTCAAATATGCCCGCGCCAAGACCCTTGCCGACGCGGCTGCCGCGATGAAGGCCGCGTCCGACGGCCGCTTTCTCGCTGGCGGGCAGACGCTGATCCCGGTTCTGAAGCAGCGCCTCGCGCAGCCGAGTGACCTCGTCGATCTCGCAGGCATCGCTGACCTTGCCGGTATCACGGCAACGCCGCAGTCGATCAGTATCGGCGCCATGACGCGGCATGCCGACGTCGCGGCCTCGCCCGACGTGCGCCGACTGCTGCCAGCGCTGGCGGAGCTTGCCGGCGGCATCGGAGATCCGCATGTGCGCAATCGCGGCACCATCGGCGGCTCACTCGCGAACAACGATCCGGCCGCCGACTACCCGGCTGCCGTCCTTGGCCTTGGCGCCACGGTCACGACCGACCGGCGCACGATTGCCGCCGATGCCTTCTTCAACGGGCTGTTCACCACGGCGTTGGCTGACGGCGAGATCATCACCAGCATCCTGTTTCCGGTGCCGGATCGCGCCGGTTACATGAAATTTCCGCATCCGGCATCGCGCTACTGCCTCGTCGGCGTGATGGCGAGCAAGGGCGCGCAAGGCGTGCGCGTCGCGGTGACAGGCGCCGGACAGAGCGGCGTGTTCCGCGCAACGGCATTTGAAGCCGCTTTGGCGAAGAGCTTCACCGCCGCGGCGATCGACGGCATCGCGCTCCCGACCGGCAACATGCTCTCCGATCTGCAAGCGGGTGCCGAATACCGCGCCCACCTGGTCGGCGTCATGGCGCGGCGGGCGATCGCGAAGGCCGGTTCAGCGTAGGCTGCAATAGGCAAAGCCGTATCGCACCAATTCAACGCTCTATCGGTGCACTGCGGCCGAATTTTTTCGGCGCTTCGGTGCCCTTTACCGGTGCCCTTTACGCAACCGCGCGATGCACCTACTTTTTCTTCATCGCCAGCAGCAGGTTCGACTGGTTCTCGCGATAGCGATAGCCGATGCCGAAATCGAGCGGTTTAGGCGGCACGCGCGCGTAGAGTTCGGTCAATTGCCGCTGACCGCGTCCCGGGAACAGCCCGATCGGCCCGAGATAGCGCCCGAACGGCATGAGATCCCATTTCGTCGCGTCGAAGTACTGCACGGGAATGCCGGAATCGTCCTCGAGTACGAGTTCGGTTCGCTCGAGCAGCATGTCGCGGATCTTCGAGAAGGCCTTTTCGTGCATCAGGTAGGACGCGCTCTTCACGAAACCGTCGGCGGGGCCGAGCGTGGCGCAGAACGCCGTGAGCGCATCAAGGCCCGGCCCCGCGTTCGAGACGTCGGTCTGGAAGTAGTAGAGCGTGCGCCGTTGCGCCCCTATCGCTGCAGCCTTCTCCGTCGTCTCGGGCGCCGCGATGCCGACGACGGTCTGCTCGGCTGCGGGTGGCCGCTCCGCTGCGGGCTTGTCGATCTCGGCAGGCTTGTCCGAGATGACGATTTTCACGCCGTTGACCTCGCCACGTGCCGCAACGCCACCGGCCGCAACCACGGCGCCCGCCGCATCGAGGCGCACCAGATCGACCGTCTCGACGGTCTTCCCAGCACGGGCGAGGAAAATCATCAGCAATGGCAGCGTCCCCGCGAACTCGCCGCCCGACAGGCGCTGGCGCATCTCGCGCGTGCGGAAGAACGAGAGATTGAGCACTGAGTTGAGCGAGCCGCGCAAGCTGGCGAGTGACCGGCCACTGCGACCCGTTACGTGTGGGATCGGCCCGATCGGTTCCAGGCCGGACAAGACATAGGTCGTCGCGTCGGGGAAGAACGCGTTGGCGTAGAGATAGTCGGGGCCGCTGAACATGTAGAGCAGCGTCGGTTGGCGCTTGACGAGGTTCTGGCTGGCAAAGCCGCGGATTTTTGCCAGACGATCGCGATCGAACCGTGTCCACGCCTGATCGAACGCCACCGCGTGTTGCCGCCACGCCGGATCGGCCGCGAATCCGGCCTCTGGAGTGCCGCCAGCAGGCAACAGTCCCGCGAGGTAACGTGCGGTCGCATCGGGCGATGGTGCGTCACCTGCATTGGATCGATGCACGGCACCGAACGCGCCAAAGCCGAGCATAGCCGCGAGCAGCGCGCGGCGCGTGAATGCTGCGGTCATCGATCAGTCCCCCTGGTTGTCACGTCAGTCTCCGTCGCTCGGTTGGTGTAGGCAAAGACGGCAAGCCCGACCGCCATCATGGCGAGGCTCGCCAGCACTTCGGTTGGCCGATCGCGCACGAGGTAGATCATCATGAACAGCGTCACGGCCAGGAAGATCAGCGGCGGCAACGGATAGCCCCAGACCTTGTAGGGCCGTGGCAGATCCGGCCGCGTCCGGCGCAGCACGATGACGCCGGCGACGGCCAGGAACGAGCAGAACGTCAGGCTGAACTGGATGAAATCGAGCACCGACTCGAAGCTGCGCGTCGCAAGCAACATCGTCGCGACGACCGCCTGGAACAGAATGGCGGTCACCGGCGTGCCGTTGGCCGATTTGCGCGCGAATAGTTTGAAGAGGGGAATATCCTCGCCGATCACCATCGTCACGCGCGGGCCGATCCAGGTCATGGCGCTGACCGCTGAAACGAGGCCGAGACAGATGAGGCCGCCGACGATGCGCCCGCCGTTGTTGCCGAAGATCTCGCGGCCCGCGATCAACCCAACATCGATCTGGCCCGCCAGTTTCGCCATCGGCGTCGTCAGCAGGAATACGGCGTTGAGGCCGACATAGAGCAGCGCGACAACAAGCGTCGCGATCAGGACGGAGGCGGGCAGCGTGCGCTGCGGGTCACGCACCTCACTCGCGATGTAGGTGACCGCGTTCCAGCCGGAGTAGGCGTACATGACGAAGACGAGGCCGATGGCGAACGGCGCGCTGGCGATATAGCCCAAGTCCCTGGCGCTGGGCCAGAACGAGACCGGCTGCCTTGGTCCGAAGAAGAGGCCGGCCAGGATAAAGGCTGCGATCAGGGCCACCTTGAGCAACGTCGACGCGTTATGGAACGGGCCGCCGTGCTCGATGCCGCGCATGTGCACGAGTGCGACAGCCCAGACCAGCACGAGGGCCGCCAGCAGCGGTGGTGCACCCGGCAGGACGCCATTCAGGTATTGCCCGAACGCCATGGCCGCGAGCGCGGTCGGGGCCGCGAAGCCGACGGTTGCCGAGACCCAGCCGGCAAGGAACCCGACCGCTCGCCCGTAGATGCGTGAGAGGTAGTTATATTCGCCACCCGAGCGCGGGAATGCGGTCGCCAATTCGGCGTAGGAGAGCGCGCCGCACAGTGCCACCAGTCCGCCGACGATCCAGAGTGCCAGCAGCGTGAAGCCCGAAGGCAGGTCCTTGACCTGAAATCCGAGGCTGGTGAAGACACCGATGCCGATCATGTCGGCGACGGCAAGCGCTGCGGCGGTCATCAGCGAGATCGACGGTGTGGCGGCTCGTTCGGCGGCGGCAGTTTCGACAGGAGCAGTCGGCATCGCGGTTCCGATCGCAGCAGACATGTAGAACGGACAGTCTTCAACATTCCAGCTCAACTCGACCTCGACGTTAGGCGAAGTGCAATCCGCCAACAACGCCGTTCAGTCGTTTTTTCCCTTTCGTCGCAAGGCGTTTCCATTCTGCAACGGGTACGCGGGCGTGCCGGGCAAGAATGTTGCGGCAAGGCGCTCTGCGGTAACCGCACGGAAACCACGTTCTGGCCAAGATCGGCCGCTAACCGATGGACGGTGCGCACTGCAAGCGAGGGACGGTGCAGGCTGTGTATCGTTATCGCTGGACCAGGCGATCACGACCAACTCGCGGAGCCCTAGGGGACATGAAGCCTGGAGTGATTCTGACCGTTGCCGGCGCCACGGTTGCAGCCTTGTTTTGCTGCATCAGAGCCGCCAACGTGGTCCTTGCCAAAGGCCCGACGGCACCAAGCGAGCGCATCGCGCTCGATACGGTTCCGATCCCGCATCAGGTCCATTCGCGCACCTCCCCGATCAGGCAGTCGAAGACCAGACTGGTCGAATTCGATACCGCGCCGTTCCCCTATTCGGGTGCCGTGCCAAAGAGCGGCAAGGCTTTCCTGGACGTGGTCAGCGATGGCCGGCGCGGGCACCGCACGGGCCGCGGCGTACTCTGGGAGGACGAGACCTTCAACGACGCCCGCATTCTGCTGCACATCCCGAAAGGGTTCGACGCGCGCCGCCCGAGCCTGATGGTGGTGTTCTTCCATGGTCACGGCGCAACTGTCGGCGACGACGTGTTCAAGCGCCAGCAGGTGCCGGCACAACTGACGACCGCGGGTACGAACGCGGTCCTGGTCGCCCCGCAACTGGCGGTCAATGCCGCGGACTCGAGCATCGGCAAGCTGTGGCAGCCCGGCGCCTTCGCGCGCTTCCTAGGTGAAGCCGCCAAAGAGCTGGCGGTCCTGCACGGCGATCCGAAAACCCAGCGCAACTTCGCCAGCATGCCGGTGGTGATCGTCGCCTACAGCGGCGGCTACGTGGCGGCAGCCTGGTCAGTCTATCACGGCGGCGTCAAGAAGCGCATCCGCGGCGTCGTGCTGTTCGACGCGCTCTACGGCGAGGTCGACAAGTTCGCGGACTGGATCGTGAATGACCGTTCGCGCGTTTTCGTGTCCGCCTATACCGGATCGACGCGTGCGCGCAACACCGAGTTGCAGCGCATCCTCAACGAGCGCAACGTCGGCTTCTCGACCGGCTTCGAGCCGCACATGGGCCCGGGCAGCGTCGCGTTCCTCGCCGCTTCGAGCGAGACCGAGCACCGCGATTTCGTGACCAACGCCTGGGCGCCGCAGCCGCTGGCGGATCTGCTCACCCGCATCAACGGCTACAGCCAGCGCTAGAGGCGGGAAGCAGCGGCAATACCCGGCCAGAAATACGCGGTTGGAATCAGTCGCCCTTCGCTCCATTCTTCGCTTTCCACGCATATCTCCACTCATCCTGCCTCCATGGACGGCTACTGTGGCAGCCTGTATACGTTCCGCAGGACCGAGCGCGGCACCGACCGCAAGAAGCCCGAAAACGGGACAGCTCAGCTCAGAGGGACGGAGCGTCAATGGATCACGCCAAGACCGAAGGCGGCGCGCCCGCGGACGGGAAGAAGACGCGCGGGTTCAATCAGGATGTCGGTGCCGGCCTGCTGCTGATTGCCATTGCTGGCGTCGGCCTGCTGGCGTCGTCCGGATTGCGGCTGACTTTGCCTTCGGGCGTTGGCCCAGGGCTGATGCCTCGCTCAACGTCCTTGATCCTGGGCGCCTTTGGGCTGCTGTTCGTGATCCAGGGGCTGACCCGATCGGGTGAACGGCTCGAAGCGTGGTCGCTGCGCGGTGTCTTCTTCGTGATTGGCGCCGTTGCTGTGTTCTCGGCGAGCGTACGGCCGCTGGGGCTGGCGATTGCGGGGCCGCTGGCGCTGATCCTCGCCGCGTTAGCTGATTCCGAGACGCGCCTCAGAGAGATCATCCCGTTCTCGATCGTGCTGACGGCGGTCTGCATTCTGCTCTTCAAGTACATGCTGCGCCAGCCGATCCCGCTCGCCCCTTTCCTGCTCGGCTACTGAGGACAAGGCATGTTCGATCTCTTCGACAAGCTGGCCTTGGGTTTCCGCACATGCTGGGAAGTGGTCTGGATGACCGATCCCGTGTTCGGCGTGTCGTGGCCGGTGCCGACCAACCTGGTCCTTTGCTTCATGGGATGCCTGATCGGCACGCTGATCGGCGTACTGCCGGGCGTCGGGCCGATCGCCACGATCGCCATGCTGCTGCCGATCACCTACAGCCTGCCGCCGGTCGGCGCGCTGATCATGCTCGCCGGCATCTACTACGGTGCACAGTACGGCGGCTCGACGACGGCGATCCTCGTCAACATTCCGGGCGAGGCAACGTCGGTCGTGACTGTACTCGACGGCCACCAGATGGCGAAGCAGGGGCGCGCGGGGACTGCACTCGCGATCGCGGCGATCGGCTCGTTCATCGCGGGTTCGTTCGCGACGCTGCTGATCGCTGCCATCGGCCAGCCGATGCAGAAGATGGCGCTGCTGTTTGGTCCCGCCGACTATTTCAGCCTGATGGTGCTCGGGCTCATGCTCTCCGTCGTCCTCGCGCAGGGCTCGCTGCCGAAGGCGATCGCGATGATCGTGCTCGGTATCCTGCTCTCGACGATCGGTACTGATCTCGAGACCGGTGAAGAGCGCCTGACGTTGGGCTTTTCCGAGATCAGCGACGGAATCGATTTCGCCGTCATCGCCATGGGCATCTTCGGGTTCGCCGAGATCATGCGAAATCTGGAGCGGCCCGAGGCGCGCGATGTCGTGAAGGGCAAGATCGGCGGCCTGATGCCGAGCTGGGCCGAATTGCGCCAGTCGATGCCGCCGATCGCACGTGGCACGATCGTCGGATCCATCCTCGGCATTCTGCCCGGCAATGGCGCCGTGCTCGGGCCGTTCGCGTCCTATACGCTGGAGAAGAAGATCGCGAAGGATCCCTCGCGCTTCGGCAAGGGCGCGATCGAGGGCGTCGCGGGGCCGGAAGCCGCCAACAACGCCGGTGCCCAGACCGCATTTATTCCGCTGCTGACGCTCGGCATCCCGCCAAACGCGGTGATGGCGTTGATGCTCGGCGCCATGACGATCAAGAACGTCATTCCGGGCCCCGAAGTGATGACGAAACAGCCGGCGCTGTTCTGGGGCATGATCGCCTCTATGTGGATCGGCAACCTGATGCTGCTGATCATCAACCTGCCGCTGATCGGCATCTGGGTGCGCCTGCTGCAGGTGCCCTATCGCCTGCTGTTCCCGGCGATCGTGCTGTTCTGCTGCATCGGCATCTATTCGATCGGGAACAATCCGTTGGATGTGGCCTTGACCGCGTGCTTCGGCCTGCTCGGCTATGCCCTGTTGAAGTTCGGCTTCGAGCCGGCGCCCTTGCTGCTCGGGTTCGTGCTCGGCAAGCTGATGGAAGAGAAGATGCGGCAGGCGCTGCAGCGCGCACGCGGTAATTTCGGCACGTTCCTAGAGGAGCCTTTGTCGGCCGGCCTGCTGGCGGCGGCCGTGATCCTGATCGTCATCGCCGCGCTGCCCTCGATCCGCCGCAGCCGCGATACGGCATTCGCTGAATAGGCGCGGAAATCAGAACGACTGATGGAGTTGAATCGCATGACTTTCACACGCCGCACGCTATTGGGCACCGCGGCTGCTGCTGCCCTGTCAAGCCCGGCCATTGCCCAGAACTATCCCGAACGGCAGATCACGGTGATTGTGCCGTTCGCTGCCGGCGGGCCGACCGACGTCGTCGCGCGCATCGTGACCGAGCACATGTCGCGCGCACTCGGCCAACAGATGATCGTCGAGAACGTCGGTGGTGCCGGTGGAACAACGGGGATGGCGCGCGTCGCGCAAGCAACGCCGGACGGCTACACGCTCGGCGTCGGCAACATGGGGACGCAGTCGGCGGCGCCGGCGCTTTATCCAAACCTCAAGTACGATCCGGCGAAAAGTTTCGACCAGCTTGGCCTCGCCAACAACACGCCGATGGCGATCATCGCGAAGAAGGAAATGCCAGCGAAGGATCTGGCCGAGCTGCTCGACTACCTGAAAAAGAACAACGACAAGATCAGCTACGGCCATGCCGGCGTCGGTTCCATCAGCCACGTGATCGGCCTGATGTTCCAAACGCAAGTCGGCATCAAGCCGGCGATGGTCGCTTATCGCGGCACCGGCCCGGCTTTGAACGATCTGGTCGCGGGCAAGATCGATTTCATGGTCGATCAGGCGATGAACAATATCCCGCAGATCCAGGGCGGTACGATCAAGGGTTACGCGGTGACGTCGCCGGCCCGCCTCGACAGCATCAAAGACGTGCCGACGACAAAAGAGGCGGGCATGCCGGACTTCACGCCCAATGCCTGGAACGCGTTCGTCGGCCCGAAGGGCTTGCCACCCACGGTGCGCGACAAGCTGGTTGCGGCGCTGAACAAGGCGCTCGACGACCCGGCGATCCAGAAGCGCTACGCCGATCTTGGCTCCACCGCACCGCAAGGCGCTGAGCAAGGGCCGGCGGCACTGCAAAAGCTCGTCGAAGCGGAGATCGCCAGGTTGACGCCGATCATCAAGGCGGCCGGCGCTGTGGCGCAATAGTCCTTGTCACGGGCGCAAGCGTAAGCGTAATCATCTTGAAAAAAGGTGAGACTGAAAATAAAATAGGGAGTTGAAACATGCCAACCACCAAGACTTCGACCCAATCACGCCGTCGGTTCCTCGGCGGCACGGCCGTCGCGGCTGCCGCGACCATAGCGGCACCCGCCGTCGTCAAGGCGCAGGGCCCGATCAGCATGCGCTGGCAGAGCACCTGGCCCTCGAAGGACATCTTCCACGAGTACGCCAACGACTTCGCCAAGAAGGTCAATGACATGACCGGCGGCGATCTCAAGATCGAAGTGCTACCCGCGGGCGCCGTCGTTCCGGCCTTCCAGCTGCTTGACGCGGTTTCGAAGGGTACGCTCGATGGCGGCCACGGCGTGCTCGTCTATCACTACGGCAAGCAGACGGCGCTGGCGCTCTGGGGTTCGGGCCCTGGCTACGCCATGGACGCCAACATGCTGCTCGCCTGGCACAAATACGGCGGCGGCAAGGAGTTGCTGGCCAAGCTCTATGCCTCGATCAATGCCAACGTCGTGTCGTTCCCCTACGGCCCGATGCCGACGCAGCCGCTCGGCTGGTTCAAGAAACCGATGGCAAAGATCGAGGACTTCCAGGGCCTGAAGTATCGCACGGTCGGCATCTCGATCGACGTGTTCACGGGGTTGGGTGCGGCCGTCAACGCGCTACCGGGTGGCGAAATCGTCTCGGCGATGGATCGCGGCCTGCTGGACGCTGCCGAGTTCAACAACGCTTCGTCGGATCGCCTGCTCGGCTTTGCCGACGTTGCCAAGGTGTGCATGCTGCAGAGCTATCACCAGAACGCCGAGCAGTTCGAGATCATGTTCAACAAGGACAAGTTCAACGCGCTGCCGGCGAAGATGAAATCGATCATCGAGAATGCGGTCGAAGCGGCGTCGTCCGACATGTCGTGGAAGGCTGTCGACCGGTACTCCGCCGACTACATCGAGCTGCAGCAGAAGGACAAGGTGAAGTTCTTCAAGACGCCGGACGCGATCCTGAAGAAGCAGCTCGAGATCTACGACACGGTTATCGCCAAGAAGAGCGCCGAGAACGCGCTGTTCAAGGAGATCGTCGAGAGCCAGGTCGCCTTCGCCCGCCGCGCAACGCAGTGGGAGCAGGACACGGTCGTCAGCCGCAAGATGGCCTACGACCATTACTTCGGCCCGAACGGCGCGGCGCCGAAGAAGGGCTGAACCCAGACACCACACAAGACGGCACGCCATCCTGAACAAGGGTGGTGTGCTTTTCGTATGCGTTGGGCCGCAGAACGGCCTCAAAGGAAAAACGAATGGCTGCCGAAGCACCGCGCGCGGAAACGGGCGTCGAACGTTTTCTGTTGTCGATCGATCGTTTCAACACCTGGGTCGGGAAGGGCGCGGCCTGGCTGATCGTCGGGTTGATGCTGCTCGTCTGCGGCGAGGTCTTCAAGCGCTATGCGATGAACATGCCGACCGCTTGGATCTTCGACGCCAGCAACATGTTCTACGGCACGCTTTTTATGCTGTGCGGCGCCTACACGCTGGCGCAGAACGCGCACGTGCGCGGTGATTTCCTCTACAGCTCGATGAAGCCGCGGACGCAGGCGACGCTGGATCTGATCCTCTATTTCGCGTTCTTCTTTCCGGGCATCCTGGCACTTTGCTACGCAGGCTATTCGTACGCCGCCGACAGTTGGCGGATCGGCGAGCATTCGAGCATCACGGCGGATGGTCCGCCGATCTACCACTTCAAGTCGATCATCCCGATCGCCGGCGCGTTGGTCGCACTGCAGGGCGTGGCCGAGGTCGTGCGCTGCGTCGTTTGCCTGAAGACCGGCGCGTGGCCGCCTCGCCTCGCCGATGTCGCCGAGTCCGACGTCATCGAGCAGCAGTTGTCGGCGAGCGAACACGTCGACGATGATGTTCGCCGCGATGCGATCGAGAAAGCCCAGAAAATCGATGAAGCGGCGCGGCAGCGCGGCCGCGGCGGGGAGTGACGGCGATGAGTGGGCAAGGACTTGGACTGTTGATGCTCTGCCTGATCGTCGCGGCGATCATGCTCGGCTTTCCCACCGCTTTCACCCTGATGGGGCTGGGCATCATTTTCGGCTTCATGCACTATTACGTGCCGGGGCAAGGCCTGACCGACAATCTCGTGTTCGACCTGATGGTGCAGCGCACCTACGGCGCCATGACCAACGAGGTGCTCATTTCCATCCCTCTGTTCGTGCTGATGGGATACGTGATGGAGCGCGGCGCCCTCGTCGACAAGATGTTCTACTCGATCCAGCTCGCGTTCCGGCGCGTGCCGGCCTCGCTCGCGGTTGCGACGCTGATCGTGTGCACGTTCTGGGGGATCGCCTCGGGGCTCGTCGGTGCCGTCGTCGTGCTGATGGGCGTGATCGCCTTCAACCCCATGCTCAAGGCCGGCTATGACGTAAAGCTCGCCGCGGGCGTGATCACGGCGGGCGGTACGCTCGGCATTCTCATTCCGCCGTCGGTGATGATCATCGTGTATGCGGCGGTCGCCGGGCAATCGGTCGTCAAACTCTACGCGGCGGCGATGTTCCCAGGCTTCTTCCTGGCGTTCCTCTACCTCATCTACATCATCGGCTGGGCGCTGATTAATCCGAAGATCGCGCCTCCGTTGCCGCCGGAACAGCAGAAAGTGCCGGTGCCCGCGTGGATGGCGCCATTTCAGGCGGTCTATGGGCAGAACATGTTCCTGGGCACGCTGAAGTCACTGGTCATGCCGGGCCTGGCGAAAGGCATCGACGTCGACGGCAAGCCGATGGGCTTCCTGTTCCGCCTCGGCTACTTCATGTACTCGCTGGTGCCGTTCATGATGGTGTTCGGCACGCTGGCGATGGTGTGGTGGTACGTCGTGATCCATCAGCAGGCAGCCGACGCGATCGACATGGGCGGGTTGCAGCCGCTCGGCAGTGCACCGGTCGCCCCGGAGCCGGAGAAACCGAAGGGGGCGTCGCCGACATTCGCGCTGTGGTTCTGGATCATCACCGCGATCATGGCGATGGTGATGGCGCTCTACTACAAGCGCATGGGCGCTGAAAAACTCGAGATCGTAAAGCTGCTGACGACCTCGATCATGCCGCTCGGACTGCTCACGGTGCTGGTGCTGGTCGTCATTCTGCTCGGCATCACCACGGCGACGGAATCGGCGGCGGTTGGCGCAGCAGGAGCATTCCTGCTGGCGCTGTTCTCGGGCACGCTCAACTGGAAGCGCACCAAGGAAGCCGTGTTCCTCACCGCCAAGACGACGGCGATGGTTTGCTGGCTGTTCGTCGGCTCAGCGATCTTCTCGGGCGTTTTCGCATTGCTCGGCGGCCAGGCGCTGATCGAGCAGTGGGTACTGTCGATGAACCTGACGCCGCTGCAGTTCTTGATCCTGTCGCAGGCGATCATCTTCGTGCTTGGCTGGCCGCTGGAGTGGACCGAGATCATCGTGATCTTTGTGCCGATCTTCCTGCCACTGCTGAAACACTTCGGCATCGATCCCATTCTATGGGGCACACTGGTGTTCGTGAATTTGCAGGCAGCGTTCCTGTCGCCGCCGGTGGCGATGTCGGCGTTCTATCTGAAGGGTGTCGCGCCGGCGCACGTGACGATCAACCAGATCTTCGCGGGCATGATGCCCTACATGCTGATCGTGATCCTGTGCATGGTGTTCATGTACATCTGGCCGGGGCTGACACTGTGGCTGCCGCAGGTGCTGTACGGGGGGTAAGGGCTTGGTTTCAGGGTTCAGGATTCAAGAGTAAAATTGACGCTCTTGGCTCCTGATACCGACCGGATATCTACAACCTACTGCGCTTCTCAAAACCCGTTGATGCGCATCAGCGACTGGAAGTGCTTCTCCGCCTGATAGTCGAGCACCTGCATGTATTGCCGTGCGGTGTCTTTGACCTGATCCTCGGGCATGATCTCGAGTGGGCGACCCGTGGACATGGCGAGCACCTGCTGCTTGCAGGCGCGCTCCAGATAGTAGAGGTCGTCGAAGGCGAGCGCGATCGTCGGCCCGCCGATCGAGATGCCGTGGTGGGCGAGAAACAGCACGTCGGCGTTGGGCTTCTCCTTCTGCACGGCGGCGATGCGGGCGCCCTCCTTTTCGTCCAGCGCGATGCCGTTGAAGGATTGATAGGCGACGCGATCGTAGAAGCGCGCGGCGGTCTGATGCGCCATCTCGAGGCGCCCGCCCTTCACCATCGTCAGCGACGTCGCCCAGGGCATGTGCACGTGCAGGATGCAGGCGTGGCGCGGGTTGGCGCGGTGCCCGGCGACGTGGATGTGACGAGCGGTCGCCTCGACCTCGCCGTCGCCTTCGAGAACTTGGCCGTCGGCATCGATGAGGAGCAGATGCTCGGGGCGCATTTCCGACCAGTGCAGTCCGTAGGGGTTGATCAAATATCCTTCTTTCTTCCCAGGAACCGCCACCGAGAAGTGATTGCAGATGCCTTCGGAGTAGCCGAACTTTTCGGCGAGGCGGAGTGCTGCCGCCAACTCGCGGCGGAGCGTCATGAGGGAAGGCGTGGTGGTCATTGCGGATGGCCCCGAGTTTTGTGGTGAGAGAATGTTCAACCCGCATTGAAGGGGCGAATCAGGGGGAAGACAAGGTGGGGGATGAGACGGACTCCGGCCGGCATCATCCTAACCCTCACCCCTTCCGGTGCTCTTCGAGGCGCGGCATGATCTCGACGAAATTGCAGGGGCGGTGGCGGTTGTCGAACTGATACTTGAGGATGCCGTTCCAGCCGTCCTTGCAGGCGCCGGGCGAGCCCGGCAGGCAGAAAATGTAGGTGCCCTGCGCGACGCCGCCACAGGCACGCGACTGGATCGTCGAGGTCGCGATCTTCTGAAAAGAGATCATGTGGAAGACGATCGCAAAGCCGTCGATCTCCTTCTCGAACAGCGGTTTCACGGCTTCGGGCGTGACGTCGCGACCGGTGAAGCCAGTGCCGCCCGTGGTGATCACGACATCGATTGTGGGATCGGCGATCCAGGCCTGCACCTTGGCGCGGATCTGGGCGACGTTGTCTTTCACCAGCGCCCGGTCGGCGATCTCGTGGCCGTCGGCCTTGATCAGCTCGGCCAGCGTGTTGCCGGACTTGTCCTCGGCCAGCGTGCGCGTGTCCGACATCGTCAGGATCGCGATGCGGACGGGAATGAACGGGCGGCTTTCGTCGATCTTGGGCATGGGCGTGCTCGCGCTGGAGGGCGGCCGATTCGGTGGTTGCCTGCGATTTTGCACAGGATGGCTCCAGGGTCCAAGATAGACCAACTCGCACCGACGCACTATAAGGCGGCCCCATGAGCACACCGAACGAGATGAAGCCCGCGTCGGCCGTCAAGGTCGGCAACGTGACATTCGCGCAGAACCGCCCGATTGCGGTGTTCGCCGGCCCCTGCCAGATGGAAAGCCGCGCGCACGCGCTGGAGATGGCCGCGGGCCTCAAGGAGATCGCGGCGCGGTTGGGGCTAGGCCTCGTCTACAAGACGAGTTTCGACAAAGCCAATCGCACGTCGCTTTCGGGCACGCGCGGCATTGGCCTCGAGGGCGCACTTCCTGTGTTCGCCGAGATCCGCGAGAAGCTCGGGTTGCCCATCGTCACCGACGTGCACGAGATTGAGCACTGCGCCCGCGTCGCGCCGGTGGTCGACGTGCTGCAGATCCCGGCGTTTCTCTGCCGCCAGACGGACCTGCTGATCGCCGCGGCCAAGACCGGCAAGGTGGTGAAGATCAAGAAGGGGCAGTTCCTCGCCCCTTGGGACATGAAGAATGTCGTCGCCAAGGTGACAGGGAGCGGCAACCCGAACGTGCTGGTGACCGAGCGCGGCGCCTCGTTCGGCTACAACACGCTGGTCGTCGACATGCGCAGCCTCGCGATCATGGCAGAGACCGGCGCGCCGGTGATCTTCGACGCGACGCATTCGGTGCAACAGCCGGGCGGGCAGGGCACGTCGTCCGGCGGCGACCGGCGCTTCGTGCCGGTGCTGGCACGGGCGGCGGTGGCTGTCGGCGTGGCGGGCCTGTTCATCGAAACGCACCAGGACCCGGACAAGGCGCCCTCGGATGGGCCCAACATGGTGCCGCTGAAGGAGTTCGAGGCGCTGATGCGCGGGCTGATGGCGATCGATCGGGTGGTGAAGGGGGAGAAGTAGCTTCCCGCGGAGCTTGTCCGTGCAGAGCACGGCGAGGCCATGCCCCCCACACGAATGGTGAAAGGGTTAGCGAGAGGGCAACCTTTAGACCGGCGAGAATGGTCCGGTCTCGGAGATAATGCCGGCGACGTCGCGATGTGTTCCGAGCGAGGGCCGGTTGTCGAGATTGACCCGTAGCTTCCGGTCAAGATTTGTTCTGGGACTTTCCGCAGCTGACGCAAGCGGACGCGAAGTCCGTCCCCGACGGTTAGGCAAGGCACGACGGAATTTGGGCGCACCACGCGTTGCTGTTGTTCATTGGATCTGGAGCGAAGGCCATGAACGAACCAGCACCGCATGCAACTCACGATCTTGTTCGGACAATCATCCGCCTCTCAATTCAACTCTCGGTTTTTGTTCTGGCGCTGCTGTTGGCCTTGCCCAAGCCATTACTGGCCCAGACTATCCGCCGGCCTGCCTCGACTGCAATCGAGCTGGCGGCACTTGGGTTCGCTGAGCGCAGCGTACAGGTTGGCTCGACCGAACGCTGGTTCTTAGTTCGCGCACCCAAGGATAAGTCCCAAGCGGCGCCGGTTCTGCTGATCCTTCACGGGGGTGGGCAAAGCATGCGGCACTTGTTCTCGACCACGGCGGGGGCGACCCGTGGATGGCCCGAACTCGCCGAGCGCGAGAACGCATTGCTGCTAGTACCCAATGCTACGCATGCCGAAACCGGCAGCGCGACGTCAGACGATCAGACCTGGAACGATCTGCGGCAAGGCGTATCGCGCGAGAGCACGGCCGACGACGTCAGCTTCCTGCTTGGCCTCCTTGATTGGGCGAATGGAACTCACAACGTTGATCGCACGCGCGTCTATGTCACTGGGGCATCGAACGGGGGCATGATGACGTTTCGGCTGCTCATGGAAGCGCCCGAACGGTTCGCTGCTGGTGCAGCCTTTGTGTCAGCATTGCCAGTTGATGGCTCCAGGCTCAAACGGCCAAGCAAGCCAACGCCGCTCCTCATCGCGAACGGCACTCTCGATCCGCTGGTGCTCTGGAACGGCGGCAAAATCGCTGGTGGACGCGGCGAGACGCGATCCACTGCTGCGACCGTCAGTTGGTGGCTTAGCGCCAATTCTGCATCAATGGAGCCGACATCGACTGCACGCCTGCCAGACCGGGCCCCGGACGACAACTGCGTCATCGAACACCGCGTCTATGGCGCGCAACCCGGTGGCGCGCCTGTTGAGACTTTCGCCATGATTGGGGGCGGCCATACAATACCGTCGGCAAAATACGTATTGCCTGACAACTGGTTCGTGAGGCGATTCCTAGGGCCTGTATGCCGAGACGCTGAAGGAATTGAACTCGCCTGGACATTCCTTTCCAAGCATCGGCGATAAAGCAATTCGGACAAGTAATTCGGGACGGCAAGTAATTCGAAAGTAATTCGGGACACCCACCATTTTCTGCCTAAGCACGCAGCAAGTGCCTGCGTCTGGCGCGACGTCCGCAGTTCGTCAAAGCTGCCGTCCTTCGCTGCCAAAATCGCCGCCGCCAGCGGCAGCACCTGGCCCAACCCGCCCCATACCCGTTTCGTCCTTTCGACGCTCGAAGCTGGCACAACAGCGGACGTCCGCCCAACTAACGTTTGAGCTTGCCACTGTCCCTCCCCGTGGCGTGCAGGAACGGGGAGCGAGAACGCTCGCCACGCCCTCAAAACACGCCGTCGGCCGCCAAATCCGCGATCTCGCGCGTCGACATTCCCAGGAGTTCGCCATAGACGTATTCGTTGTCTTCGCCGTAGCAGGGCGCGCCGCGATCGATCCGGCCACCGGCGTAGGCGGGGCTGCCACTGAGCTTCACTGGCACCTCAGCGACGGGCCAGCGGCCGATCTTGGTGCCGGTCACTTCCGTCAGCCACTCGAGATGCTTCAGCTGCGGGTCGTGCTCGCAGCGCTCCTCTGTCGTCTGGCAAACGCCTGCCGGGACGCCAGCCTTCTGCAGCGCCAGCATCAGTTGCCGCGCGTCTTGGCCCCGTGTCCATTGCCCAACCAACGCATCCAGCGCGTCCTGGTTGGCGAGACGGCCGGCGAGCGTCGCGAAGCGATCGTCGCGTGCCCAGCCCGGTTGTTTTGCCACCTCACACAACGCCCCCCATTCGCCATCCGAGAAGCACGCGATGGCGAGCCAGCGGTCGATCCCTGAGCACGGATAGGCGCCGTGCGGTGCGGCAAGCTTGTTCGGTGACCGGTTGCCCGTGCGCGGCGTGATGCGCCCGTTCGCCGACCAGTCGAGGATCGCCGTGCCGCAGATGAAGAGGCCGACCTCGGTCTGCGAGGCGTCGATCCATTGGCCCTCGCCGGTGCGCTCCCGGTGGTAGAGTGCCGAAAGCATGGCGAGCGCGAAACTGTAGGCGCCCATCCAGTCGAGATAGGAATAGCCCCATCCCGCCGGCATCGCAGGCTCCGGCAGCCCCGACATCTCGGAGAGGCCGGCGAACGCGTTCGCGATCGGACCCACCGTGCGGAAACGGCCGTAGGTGCCCTGCGCGCCCATCCCCGACTGCTGCACGTAGATGATGTCCTTCTTGATTTCCTTCAGGTTGTCGTAGCCGAGCCCCCAATTGTCGAGCACGCCCGGCGAAAAGCCTTCCGCGACGATGTCGGACATGGCGACGAGCTTGCGCGCAATCTCCAGGCCTTTGGGGTGGCGGACGTTGAGCGAGATGCCGCGCTTGCCCGGATTCTTGTTGTTGAACTGGCCGCCCATGTCGGGATCGGTGACGCCGCGCAACGGCGCCGTCGCCTGCTCGCGCGCCTCACGGCCGCCGATCGGCGCCATGGCGGCAAGCCGCGTGTCCGGGTGCGTCTTGATCTCGATCTTGATGCTCTCGGCGCCGAACGACGAGAGGAACCGCGTGCCGCCGGCCGAGGCCAGGAACCAGGTGAAGTCGACGATGCGGATACCGTCGAGTGCGAACGGCTTGGCTCGCTTCGACGGCTTGCCCGCGCGCGTGGCATCGGGTTTCGCCGCCATCACCGGCGTGTCGCGCGGCGTCGGCGTGTCGACACTGGCCGCATCCTCGTTCAGGCGTGGTGCGCGCCGGCCCGGCGCCCAGCTTGTCCCGGTCGCGATCCATTTGCTTGTGGCGTAACGGAAGGACTGGCCCAACTCCGGGTGTTCGACGTCGGTCAGGCTGCCGCGTTTCAGCCAATGCGGGTCGACGGCATTCTCGTGCGGCTTGCGGAGTGGCGCCCACAGCATGCCTGCCTGCTGCGCCTCGCGCCAGGGCACGTTCTCGTAGGTGAAGGCGCGCACGAATCGCGTGACGGCTTCCATGGACTGATCGCGTTTCGAGGTGTCGGGCGCGGTGCCCGGCACGAACCGTCCCGTCCTCGGTGGCGCCGCGGTCTCCGCCGTCAGCCCGGACTCGATGCCATAGCGGTCGAGCAGGGCGATCAGCCGTTTCCCATCATCCGGATGGTTGCCGAGGTTCGCCATCACCCAGCGGCCGTCCTTGGTGTGCGCGATCGTCGGATGCGGAGAGATCGATTCACGCGCGTGCCGGCAGGTCTGGCGCAGGATCGGCGATCGCCGCATCACCCAGGTCATCAGATCGACCTCGGTGCATTTCGCGACCGCCTCGTGCACGGCGCACGACACCTGCTGGCCAAGGCCGGTGCGGAAGCGGTACATCAGCGCCGCCGTGATCGCCATGGAGAGCTGCTCGCCGGCGATATGACAGGCGTGCCACATCTGCGGCGCGATCGGTGGCAGGTCGTAGGTGCCGTCCGGCGCTGGATCATAGCCGCAGTTCATCATGACGCCGCCGAGTGCGAGGTGCACGAGATCGCTGGCCTTGAAATCGCTCCACGGGCCGTCATCACCGAACGGCGTCACGCGCGCGTGGATCAAGGCGGGATGTTTTCCGGTGAGAGCTTTCGCGCTCAAACCAAGCAGGTCGAACTCGCCCTTCGGCGTCGACTCGAGCAGGATGTCGGCGGAAGCGACGAGCGAACGGAACCGCGCGCGGTCTTTTTCCTGCTTCAGATCCAGCTCGATCGAGCGCTTGCCGCGATTGTACTGCCAGAAGAAAAGCGAGCCCTCGGGGTCCGCCTTGTCGTTGTAGAACGGCCCGATCCGGCGCGTTGGGCTGCCTCCGGGCGGCTCCACCTTGATGACGTCGGCGCCAAGGCCCGCCAGCGTCAGCCCGCAGTATTCCGCCTGCTCGTCGGCGTACTCGATGACCCGGACCCCCGACAGCGGTCCGGGCATGGCGCCGCGATCGGCGGCAACAGGACGTTCGTTCTTGGCGGCCATGGTTTCCCTCCGTCAGCGGCGTTGAGCCTGAGCAATCGCCACGCACAGCCGCGACCGAGAGCCCCCAGTCGAACTTCACACTCTGCCTGCTGTTTTGCAACCGCGTCCGGCGGGAAGCAGCCCCTTATACCGGCGAGCAAAATGTTCGACCTGTCATCGACCAGCCAGGCGCCGGTATCGCTTTTACTTTGCGCCATCCGACTCCCCTGCAGGGAGCCGGCCGGATGGCGCGGACAGCGGCGAAGCACGGGTCAAACAATCTGCACAACGGTATTACAGATCCTTCTGCACAACGACGACGTACTCGCGGTCGGCCGCATCGACGAACGTGACGCGCGCCTCGTAGCCCTGGTCGTCGGTGTAGTGGAGTATCCGCATCGGCGCCGACCTCGGATACGGCACCAGCAAGGTCACGAGGCTCGTCCGCCGCGCCGCCGGCACCTCGATCGCAACGTGATAGTGGATCGCGAGCTTGACGATCTCGGCGTCGGGAATGCCGGGGAAACCCGTCACGGCCGTCGCCTTCGGCTTGCCCGCGCTGGCATAGACCATCTGCCCGTAGAGCCCGGCGCGCTCGCCCGTCATGCGGAACGTGGCGCCGCCCGCATCGAACGGCGTCGCGCCGTGCAGCAGCCATTGCACCGGCTCCGGCTCGCTCGTCTCGACGCGATCGACGATGACGAAATAGCTGTCGTCGACGTAGTGCACGGTGCGCTCGACCTTTTCGAGCGAAGCGTTCTCGGCGCGATACGCATTCGTCGTGTCGCAGCGGACGACGATCGCGCGCGCCGTCTCCTGGACCTCAACGATGCGGCCGTTGGCGGCTTTGGCGCGGCCCTTGTCGGTGCCGGCGTATTGGCCTTTGCCGCCGATCAGGATTGCGTTCTTCGAGCGCGTCTGCCGGCGCCACTCGCGGTGCATCGCCGAATTGAAGGCGACGTAATGGCCGCTCTGGATCGCCAGATCCTCACCGAACGCGCGCAACAGAAACGCGCCCTGGTCGCCGTGGCTGTGGCTGAGCGAGCCATAGGGGCTGGCCTTCAGCACGAAGTGCACATGGTGCGCGGGGGCGTGCATGTGCCGCTGGATCGCGACCCAGCCGACGTCGGCGAAATGCACGACGGAGGGCAGATCGGACGGTTCACGCGCGGCTGGCAGCGCGCCGGCGGAAGCGAGCGTCAGGTTCTCGAAATCGAAGTCCCACCAGCCATAGTTGTAGAAGAGCCGCGCCGTGCCGGTGTCCTGTCGCTTCAATTCTTCGTCGTACCAGATCGCATGACCGGCCAATGGCTGCTCCAGGACACGCGCCAATCGGCGGACGTTGCTGCCGACCTTCAAGCTCGGCAGATCGCCCATCGTCGAGTCATCGCCAAACGAGACGCGCCGCGCACCCGGTGGCTTGGTGTAGATCGGGAACCGCGCCGTCGCCTGGAAGAACGGACGCGCCAGCAGATCGACCCCGAGATAGCCCTGCATGAGTTCCGCGGCGTCGAGGAGATACGCAAGGCCGAGCGTCCAGTAGTGCGGCCCTTCCGCCCAGCCGCCGTCGCGTCCGCCCCACGGCGAATAGATCGAGAAGAGATATTCGACCGTGTAGTCGAGCCAGGCGCGCGGGCCGTCCGTCTCGTCACTCTCGACGTCATGGAGCAGCGCGATGCAGCACGGGATCATCGCGGCGGACAGGAAGCGCACCGCGTGGCTGTCGTATGGGAAGATGTGGATGCGCGCGTGCTCGATGATGTGTTCGGCCAGATCCCGCGTGCGCACCAGCAGCGCGTCGCGGACAGTTTTGCGTTCCTGCACACTGAGGTCGTCGTAGAGCCAGTCGTAGCCCCAGGCCAGCGCATTGGCGATGCGGAAGGCGGCCTCGTCGTTGTAAGAGCGCGAGGTTGTGCCCTTCGGGTCCCACGCCGCAACGCTGAGCAGCCATTCCTTCGCGCGCGCGGTCAATTCCGGCTTGCCCTGCAGGCGACCGGCGATGGCCAGATGCCGGATCGCGTATAGCACCTCCTGACATTCGATGTAGATCGCACGCCAGCGCACCGCGGTGCGCACGCCATTGTCGTAGGGCGTGACTTCCGGGTGGATCGGCATCGCGATGAACCGCTGCACCGAGCGCTCGAAGAACGTGGCGAACCCGCAGTGATCCGGATTGGTTTGCAACGCGGTGGCGAACGCTTTCGCTGCAACGGCACCGAGCCACAATCGTGGGTGCGAGCGCGCGGCATTGGCGAACCGCACTTCCGACGACGGCAGCGGGCAGGGCTTCAATCGTTCGGGGATCTCGAACGAACGCGTTGTGCTCCAGGCGCTGGCCGGCTGTTTCGTCGACGCGTCCCAGATGGCATAGCTCCACACGTACCGGCCGGCCGGCAGCGGCTCGGCCGGCGTGAAGAAGTTGCGGCGGATGCCGGTGTAAGACCGCGTCTTGTCCGCGGCAAAGTCGGCGCTATCGGCGACGCGCACGACATAGGCAGCCGTTTCATCGAGTGCCGGCAGCCAGGCAAAACGCGGCGGATTCTCGTAGACGGAATCGCCGTCCGGCTGATAGCGCACCGTCAAGCCGCCGGCGCGGGGCTCGTCGAGCATTTTGTCCTGGACGTCGGTGCTGGTCATGCGCGTTGCTCTGATATCCGATGCTATCGCTTGTATTGACGGTCGTAGGCCTTCTGCATAGCGGCGAGCACCTCCTCGAAACCGAGGCGCTGCAGGCGCGCCATGTAGGCGTCCCAATCGGCATCGACGTTACGCGCGCCGAGAATCCACGCCTGCTGGTGCTCGAGCATGCTGGAGAGGATCGCCGGCCACTTGCGGTCCATCCGCCGCCGCTCGTCGGGCGCCGGGTTGACGCCCGGAAAATCGTCGATCAGATAGTTTCCTTGCTCATAGAGTTTGATGCCCGCAGCCGCGATCGGGTCCGTCCATTGCGCCTCATAAGCGTAGTCCTGCGGGAAGCCGATCGGGATCTGCGCGCCGATCTCCCATAGCTGCGTATTCACAGCTTTCTTGGCGTTGAGCACGTCGGCCTTGAATGTCGGCTTGTCCGCGATCATCGCGTATTGCACGCCCTCGATGCCGAAGTTGGCGAGACGCTTTCCTTCCGGCGAAAAATAGAAATCGAACAGCCGAATTGTTTCCACCGGATGTTTGTTGACGTGCGTGATCGCCCAGCCGTCCGGCCGCACGCGCGCGCGTCGGTTCTCCTCGATGCGGCGGCCGGAGACGCTGGCCGGCGGCGCAACCGCGAGGAACTTGAGGCCCGCTACGCGTTGGCCGAACGCTGCGTTGTAGCCGGCGGTGCTCGCGAACCAGTCGTGCGTCATGCCGCCGAGATTGGAGCCGAGCATGACCTCGCGCGCACGTGGCCCACGCGTGTAAACCTCGCGGTCGATCAGGCTTTCCGCATACCAGCGCGCGACGTTGCGGATCGCGATGCGGTAGTTGGCGTCGGCGTAGGGGTGGCGAACGGCGCCGGCCACGACGTAGAAGTCGTGCGATGCGTCGGAGCCGGTCGAGCGCGCATCCCAAAGCGTGAAGAGACGGCCCAGTTCCGTCGCCTCGCGGACGAAAAACGGCACCTCGTCAGCGCGGCCATTGCCATTGGGATCGCGCGTCTTGAAGGCCGTCAGCACGGCATAGAGCTCGTCGACCGTTTGCGGCACGGCAAGTCCGAGCTTTTCCAGCCAATCGTGACGGATGAACCAACCGCGCGCGTATTTGCCGTCGGGTAGATAGGGAATGAAATAGATCCGCCCGTCCGGCGCCGCAATCGCCTGGCGCACGTCGGGGTTTTCAGTGAGATAGAGTTGCAGATGCGGCGCGTGTTTCTCGATCAGTGCATCCAGCGGAATGAACGCACCTTCCTGACCATAGCGGATGAACTGTGCCTTCAACCCGTCGCCGGCGACGATGTCGGGCAGCGCGCCCGAGACCAGCATCAGGTTGAAGGCCTCACGGCTGGAAGCCGTCGCAGTCGAGGCGACGTTGCGCAGACGCAAGCCCGTCAGCCGCGTCAGTTCCTTCGCGACCGGCCAATCCTCGCGCCACGTGTACTTGTCACGGAAATGCATGTGGATCGTCAGATCGAGTGGCTCTTCTGCTGCGTGGATGCGCGCCGATTCAGCTGCTGCTGGTGAAGCCAGGCAGCAGGCAACGGCGAGCACCCGCCCGAGCGCGCAACGTGCAACCCGATGAACTGTGCCCGACGCACTCATTCCTTTACCCCGCCGATCATCATGCCCTTGGTGAAGATCCGGAGCAGCCACGGATAGAGCAGCAGGATCGGCAGCAACGAGACGACGATCACGGCGGCCGTCATCGTTTCGAAACTGTAGTCGGCGGTCGCGAGTTTTGCGGCCATGGCGTCGTCGGCGCGCAGATCGACGATGACCTTCTTCAGATACACCTGCAGCGGCACCTTGTTCTCATCAAACAGCAGAACCATCGACCAGAAATAGCCGTTCCAGCGCGTGACGAGCGCGAGCAGCGCGACTGTCGTGATCGTCGGCAAGGCAAGCGGCACCGCTACAAACCAGAAGCTCTTGAAATCGTCGGCGCCGTCGAGGCGCGCCGATTCCTCGTAGGCTGCCGGCACCTGCTCGAACGCGTTGCGCATCAGGATGACGTTGAAGGCGTTGCACGCGAATGCAACGACGATGCCGAAGCGGCTGTCGAGCAGGCCGAGATCGCGCACGTTGAGGAAGAACGGGATCAGGCCCGCGTGGAACCAAAGCGTGACGGCGATCAGGAAATTGAAGACGCGCCGGCCCTTCAACCGGGCTTTCGCGAGCGCATAGGCGCCGGGCACGATCAGCGCGAGGCTCATGGCGGTGCCGGCGATGGCGTAGAAAAACGTGTTGGCGTAGGCGATCCAGAATTTCTGGTCGGCCAGCACCTGCCCGTAGGCTGCGAGTGTGATCTCCGACGGCCAGAACACGACCTTGCCCGACGTCACGGCTGCGCCGGAACTGATCGACACAGAAAGAATGTAAATGAAGGGATAGAGCGTCGAAGCCAGGAAGACGAGCATCAGACCAGCATTGACGCGTCCGAAGATGCGATCGCCGTGCGATTGAGCGACAGCGGTCTCATCGCCGTCACCGAAGCGCTGCCATGCGCGCTCGATTGTTGGACGCCAGCGCATCGGGCTCACCACAGCCCCGCGGTGGAGTACCGCCGGCTCAGCGCATTCGCACCCCACACCAGCACGAGCGCCACCAGCGCGTTGAAAAGGCCCGCTGCAGCCGCGAGCCCATAGTCGCTGTTCTGCAATCCGGCGCGATAGATGTAGGTGGCGATCACGTCCGACGTTGCGTAGGTCGCCGGCTGGTAGAGCAGCACGATGTATTCGAAGCCGACCTCGATCAGATGGCCGATCTTGATCAGCAGCAACACCAGGATCGTCGGTACCAGCGCCGGCAGCGTGATGTAGCGGATGATATTGAGGCGCGAGGCACCATCGATGCGCGCCGCCTCGAACAGTGCCGGATTGATGCCGGCGATCGCCGCCAGGTAGACGATCGAGTCGAAGCCTGCCTCCTTCCAGATACCGGAACCGATGTAGATGGTGCGGAAATATTCCGGCACGGTAAGAAAGTAGACCTTCTCGAGGCCCATCGCGGAGCGCACGACGTTGACGACGCCGTTCGACGGCGACAGCATGGCGACGACGAGGCCGGCGATGATCACGACCGAGATGAAGTGCGGCAGATACGCGATCGTCTGCGCGACGCGGCGAAAACCCGAATGCCGGATCTCGTTGAACATCACCGCGAGCACAATCGGCACGGGAAAACCGAAGATGAGCGACAGCAGCCCGAGCGCGAGGGTATTGATCACGGCGCGATGAAACTGCTCGTCGCCAATGAGGGCGGCAAAGTTTTCGAGGCCGATCCATGAACTCCCCGCGGCGCCCTTGAACAGGCTGTAATCCTTGAACGCAATCACAAGCCCGCCCATCGGCGCGTAGAGAAAGACCGCGAACCAGAGCATCAGCGGCGCCAGCAGGACGTAAAGCTGCCAGTCCTGCCGGATCGCTTGGCGGAAATTACCGGTCCGGGCATGCGCCGCACCCGCCAGTTGCCGTAGCTGGCCGACAACGTCGATGAGGGCAGGGCTCGAACGCATTGGACCAATTCACAGCCGCACCTCGGACATCTCGAGGCTCGAGCATAGTGCGGCATGCGGACAGGCGGCTCAAGAACGCAGTTGGCGGATGCTTATTGGCCCAGGTCAAAAAACAACAGTTGTCATGGTCGGGCTCGTCCCGACCACCCATCGTGCAGCCGGCGCGGTAGGCGAGATGGTCTGCAACGCTTCAGCAACAAATCGCCGCTTGAGGTCCATGCGCCATGGGTCCTCGGGACAAGCCCGAGGATGACACCGCACATTTTACTCCGGCTTACTCCGCCTTACTCCGCCGCTGCCTTGCGCGGGGCTGCAGCCTTCTTCTTCGGCACGGCTTTCTTCTTCGGCTTTGCCTCAGTTATTTCGGCGGTCTCGCCAGTGTCTGGCTTGGCTGCAGCCTTCGCCGGTTTTGCTTTGGCCTTGGCGCCGCGTCCCTTGGTCTTCGCACCGCCTCCGTTGGCGATGCGCTCGGCGATCAAGGCAATCGCCTGCTCGAGCGTGATCTCGGCCGGCTCCTTGCCGCGCGGCACGTTGGCGTTGACCTTGTTGTGCGTGATGTAGGGCCCGTAGCGGCCGTTCAGGATCTCGACCTTGCCGCCCTCGACCGGGTGCTCGCCGAGATCCTTCAACACCTCGCGCTGTGCTGCGCGCCCAAAGCGGCCACCCTTGCCCGCCTTCTTCTCGGCGAGCACGGTCACCGCGCGGTTGATGCCGACCGTGAACACGTCCTCGATCGTCTCGACGTTGGCGTAAGCGCCGTCATGCAGGATGAACGGCCCGTAGCGGCCGAGGCCGGCCGTGATCATCTTGCCGTCTTCGGGATGCGCACCGACTTCGCGCGGCAAGCTCAACAGCTTCAGCGCCAGCTCGAGGTCGACGTTGTTCGCGTCGATGCCCTTCGGGATCGAGGAGCGCTTCGGCTTTTGGCCCTCCTCGTAGTCCTTCTGGTCGCCGAGTTGCAGGTACGTGCCGAAGCGGCCGAGCCGCAGCGTAACGTTGAAGCCCGTCTCCGGATCGACGCCGAGCAGTTTGCCGTCGGCCTTGGCGGCTTCGCCCGGATCCTCGCCGCCCTGGCTGAACTGGCGCGTGAAGCGGCACGGCGGATCGCCCTTGTAGTTGCTGCAGCCGATGAACGCGCCGAACTTGCCGGTCCGCAGCGACAGCCGGCCGCGCTTTTCCGGATCGACGTCCATGCCGCAGACCGGGCACGCACGCGGGTCGCTGCCATCGCCCTTGTCGGGGAAGATGTGCGGCCCGAGCAACTCGTTCAGCGCGTCGAGCACCTCGGTGACGCGCAGCTCCTTGGTCTCGGCGATCTGGCCGGTGAACTCCACCCAGAACTCGCGCAGCACGTCCTTCCAGTCGAGCTTGTGGTCGGAGATGAGATCGAGCTTTTCCTCGAGCCCGGCTGTGTAGTCGTACTCGACGTAACGCTTGAAGAACTGCTCGAGGAAGCCCGTCACCAGGCGGCCCTTGTCCTCCGGAATCAGCTGCTTCTTGTCCATGCGGACATAGTCACGCTCGACCCGTGTCGCCATCGTCGAGGCGTAGGTCGAGGGCCGGCCGATGCCGAGCTCTTCCATGCGCTTGACCAGCGAGGATTCCGTGAAGCGCGGCGGCGGCTGGGTGAAATGCTGATTCGCCTCGATGCCACGGTCCTTGAGACGATCGCCGGTGGCGAGGGCGGGCAGGCGGCGGCTGTCGTCCTCCTCGTCGCTCTTGTCGTCCTTGCCCTTGTCGATGCCGCGCTGGCGGTCGTCGCGGCCTTCCTCGTAGAGCTTCAGGAAGCCGTCGAACGTAACGACCGAACCGGTGGCGCGCAGGCCGTAGGGCTTACCGTCGCGGCCCTTGACGTCGATGTCCACGCTCGTCTGGTCGACCTCGGCCGAGGCCATCTGGCTCGCGACCGAGCGCTTCCAGATCAGCTCGTAGAGCCGTGCCTGATCACGGTCCAGGAACTTTGCAACCTCGGCGGGCTTGCGACATACGTCCGTCGGGCGGATCGCCTCGTGCGCTTCCTGCGCGTTCTTGGCCTTCGACTTGTACTCGCGCACGAACGGCGCGACGTAGCGCTTGCCGAAATCGGCCTCGATCTCCTGGCGGATGGCGGCAATCGCCTCCGGAATGATCGTGACTCCGTCGGTTCGCATGTAGGTGATGAGGCCGACCGTCTCGCCGTCGATGTCGATACCTTCATACAGGCGCTGCGCCACCTGCATCGTCTGCTTGGCCGAAAAGCCGAGACGGCGCGACGCGTCCATCTGCAAGGTCGAGGTCGCGAACGGCGCGTAAGGGTTGCGCTTCGTCGCCTTCTTCTCGACGCTGGAGACGATGAAGTCGCCGCCCTCTATGGCAGCCTTCATTGCCATCGCCGAGTCTTCGTTCTTGATGTCGAGGCGTTGCAATTTCTGGCCGGCGACCGTGTTCAGGCGGGCCTCGAAAGCCTCGCCCTTCATGGCCGTCAGCTGGGCGACGATCGTCCAGTATTCGTCGGTCTTGAACTTCTCGATCTCGAGTTCGCGGTCGCAGATGATGCGCAGCGCAACCGACTGCACACGGCCGGCCGAACGGGCACCCGGAAGCTTGCGCCACAGCACCGGCGACAGATTGAAGCCGACGAGATAATCCAGCGCCCGGCGGGCGAGGTAGGCGTCCACCAGCGGCACGTCGATCTGACGCGGCGCCTTCATGGCGTCGAGCACGGACTGCTTGGTGACGGCATTGAAGGTGACCCGCTCGACGAGCGTGCCCTTCTTCAGGACCTTCTTCTCGGTCAGCAACTCCAGAATGTGCCAGGAGATCGCTTCCCCCTCACGATCAGGGTCGGTCGCCAGGATCAGCTTGTCGGCCTTTTTCACGGCCTCCGAGATCTCGCGCATCACCTTCTTGGACCGGTCGTCGTCGGACGACCAGTGCATGGCGAAATCGTTGTCGGGCTCGACCGAACCGTCCTTCGAGGGGAGATCCCGCACGTGGCCATAGCTCGCCAGGACCTTGAAGGTCGGCCCCAGATACTTGTTGATGGCCTTGGCTTTGGCTGCCGATTCGACGATGACGAGGTTCATTGCAATCCGTTTCGTTGACGCCGTGCGGACCGGGAGACAGGCCCGGCCCACGTGCCGCATCCGTTGATGATCTCTCGGGCCGAAGCATATGGGTGACGAACTCGCGGCTGTCAAACTTCAGAACGGTTGCATCAATTCACGTTAACTCCACTTTAAGTTGCAATCGATCTGTGATCCCGTTAGATTGAGCTCCGACAAAAGACACTGGACGGCTCATGACCAGGAGGCGTTGGAATGCGGCGGCGGACAGTTCAGGCGGACGGCAGCGGGACAGGTGAAGACCAGAGCCCGTTGGCACTTCCGGGAGCGCAGGACGGAATCGATACGGCCCAAGTCGGCAGTGATTACCTCGACTATCTGTCGGACATGGTGCTCGAACTCAAGGTCATGGCCGAGCGCGCGGACACCCCGACCTTGGCAGGCCTGCTGGATCTTGCCTATCGTGAGGCGCAGCTGCAAAGGGACCAGCGGCGAGCGGACTGATCACTCTTCGTTTTTGTTTGAATCAAGCGAAACGAGCTGGCGACCGTGGAACTCGACACGCCCCGCGAGTGCCATCTCGAGCAGGACGGCACGAACGTCCTGAACAGCAAGACCGGTGGCGCGAACGAGTTCATCGATCTCGACGGGTGCTGGCCCCAGCGCGCTGAGCACCCGTTCCCCCGGATCGCCGGTGAGCGTGTCGCCAATCGCCTGGCGCTCCCGCAGGTGCGTGCGCGTGCGGACCGGCGCGGGTGCCGGCATGCGACCCGGATCCACCTGCGTCGCGATAGCCTCCAGGACATCGTTCGCCTCGGTGACCATCGTGGCGCCATCGCGCTTGATCAGACCGTTGGTGCCCTCCGCGCGCGGATCGAGCGGATGCCCGGGAACGGCCAGTACCAGGCGCCCTTGCTCGGCTGCCATCCGCGCGGTGATAAGGCTGCCGGAGCGGTGCGCGGCCTCGACGATCACAGTCGCCAACGAAATGCCTGAAATAATCCGGTTGCGACGCGGGAAGTCCTGGCCGCGCGGTTGGAAGCCCGGTGGCTGCTCACTCAGCAGGCAACCCTCGGCTCCAATGCGGGCGTAGAGGTTGGCATGCTCCGGCGGATAAATGAAATCGATGCCGCCGGCCAGAACCGCCACCGTGCCGGTCGCAAGCGAGGCCTCGTGCGCGGCACCATCGATGCCACGGGCGAGGCCCGAAGCCACCACGAACCCAGCCGCACCGAGCTGCGTCGCGAAGTGCCGCGTCAGCTTCAAACCTGCCGCCGAGCCGTTGCGGGCGCCGACGATCGCCACCATCGGCTTCGCCAACAGCTCACCCCGGCCCTTCACGTAGAGCATCGGTGGCGGCACATCGACATGCGCGAGCGCCGTCGGATAACTCGGCTCGATCGTGAACACCGGGCGGGCGCCGATCCGCGCGGCCGCCTCCAACTCCGCTTCAGCTTGGTCGCGCGGGCAGATCCGGATCGGGCGTCCCCTTCCGGCTTTTCGCGACAGCTCGGGCAAGGCCTCGATCGCGGCCGTCGCGCCGCCGTAGTGGTTGATCAGTTCGCGAAATGTGACCGGTCCGACGTTCTCGGAGCGTATCAGCCGTAGGCACGCGAGGCGCTGGACGTCGTCGAGAGCTGCTTGCGGGAGCGGGGCTGCCGTCACGGTGCGCGTCTCCCGACCTGAATACCCTCGACCGTCAACCTTTGGCGCCGATCCGGCTCTCTTTGCCAGCGACCAACCGCTGGATGTTCTCGCGGTGCTTCCAGAACAGCAACGCCGACATGACGGCGAGGATCGGCACCACGAACGGGCCGCCATAGGCCATGAAGTAGACGAAGGTTGCCAGCGTCGCGATCAGAGCCGACAACGACGAGTAGCGGGTCAACAAAGCAGTCGCCAGCCAGACACCGCAGAAAACCGCCGCGCCGATCGGTGCCGCCCCGAGCAGCACGCCGATGTAGGTGGCGACACCCTTGCCGCCTTTGAAGCCGAGCCAAACCGGGAAGACGTGACCGAGGATCGCGCCAAGCCCCGCCACCCAGGGGCGGACTACGGCAGAAACCATGTGGCCAGGGATGGCGTCGGAGTTGCCGCTGAACTGTGGGGCGAGAAAGTACCAGGCGAGGAGCACCGCCGCCGTGCCCTTCAGCATGTCGAGCAGCAACGTCGCCGCAGCGAGGCCCTTGTTGCCAGTGCGCAGCACGTTTGTTGCGCCGATGTTGCCGGAGCCGATCTTGCGCACGTCGCCGAGGCCCGCGGCCTTTGTCAGCAGCAGGCCGAACGGCACCGATCCCATGAGATAGCCGACGCCCAGGGAGAGCAGCACCGGCAACAGCTGATTGGACGACATGGGCTCGTTCGCTCGGCGGTAACGCGCGCGTCAGGTGCGCACATCGACACCGTACTGGTATACCGTTTTGCCGGCAACCATGGTCCGCAGCACGCGGCCCTGGATGCGCTGCTCGTCGAACGGCGAGTTCTTCGAGCGCGAGCGCAACAGGTCGCGGTCCACGACCCAGGGCACGTTCGGGTCGAACAGCGTGAGATCGGCGGGCGCACCCTTCTCGATGCGGCCACCGGGCAAGCCCAGCAGTTTCGCCGGATTGATCGTCATGGCGCGCAGCAGCGCCAGCAGACTGACATCGCCGCTATGGACGAGGCGCAGTGCCGCCGGGAGCAGCGTCTCGAGGCCGACCGCGCCGTCCGCCGCTTCCGCGAACGGGCGCCGCTTGACATCGGCGTCCTGCGGGTCGTGGCTGGAAACGACGACGTCGATGTCGCCGGCCGCCAACCCGCGCACAAGTGCGGTCCGGTCCTCCTCGGCGCGCAGCGGCGGGCGGATGCGGAAGAACGTGCGGTAAGGGCCGATGTCGCCCTCGTTCAGCGTCAGATGATTGATCGAAACGCCGCAGGTCACGCTGAGCTTCTTGGCCTTGGCTGAGCGAATCGCATCGAGGCTTTCGCGGCAGGAGATCGTCGCCGCGTGATAGCGCGCGCCAGTGATCTCGACGAGGCGCACGTCGCGCTCGACGACGATCACCTCGGCCATCTTGTGCACACCGGGCAGGCCGAGGCGCGTTGCCACCTCGCCGGAGTTCATCGAGGCGCCGGGCGTCAGGTAGGGGTCCTCGGTGTGGTGCACGATGAGTGCGCCGAAGTCTTTGGCGTAGAGCAGCGCATTGCGCATCACGCGCGTATTGCCGATCGACGACTTGCCATTGGTGAAGGCGACGGCGCCGGCGCGCTGCAGTAGGCCGATTTCGGCCAGTTCCTCGCCCATCAAGCCGCGCGTCACCGCACCCATGATGTGCACGTTGACGATGGCGCGTTCGCGCGCGCGGCGCTGCACATAATCGACCAGCGCCACCTGATCGATCACCGGCTCGGTATCGGGCATGCACACGATCGTGGTGACGCCGCCGGCCGCCGCCGCAAAGCTCGCCGTTTTCAGTGTCTCGCGGTGCTCCTGGCCTGGATCGCCGGTGAACACCTGGCAATCGATCAGCCCCGGCGACAGCACGTGGCCCTGGCAATCGATCACCTCGGCATCGTCGGGCGCGTTGCGGCGCAGATGCCCGCCGAAATCGGCGATCAGCCCGTCGCGCACCAGCAGGCCGCCGGGCTCGTCGCGGTTCGACGCCGGATCGACCAGACGCGCGTTGATGAAGACGGTGCCCTTGGCGTCAGTTGCGCGTTTCATGGGGGTTGTTCCTGTACTCCGGCTCTCAGTCGCGGCTGTAGGCTGTAGGTTGGGTTAGCCGGCCACAAGTCGGCATCGTGGTCTCTGCGCCCATACCGGCGCAACCCAACGATTTCGTGCCGACCGATGATGGTTACGCGCGGAGCCACCGCCGTGCCCGACGTAGGCCCAAGCAACCGCGCCAACCCAACCGACATCACTCCGCCATTGCAGCCTCCACATCCGGCCGCCGCTGCTGCTACTCCTCAATGGTTCGGCAGATTCCGCGCGAGTGCCTCGAGTACGGCCATGCG
>JANLQP010000058.1:0-3756 GCA_031367895.1 Hyphomicrobiales bacterium | reverse complement strand
GCTCACCGACACGCGCCGTGGCTTTACTGGTGCAGTTGCCGCCGCTGATGCCGTCGTAGGTGCCAGTAACATGCAGGCCGACGCCGCCGAGGTCTCGTTGGCGGGTCATAGATCACCTGCCCCCTCCCGCGGCTCGATGATGGTGAGGCTGTGTTGAAGCAGCAACCAATCTTGGGGCCGGCCTCTATGCTGGCGCACAAGGCCGTACACAAGGGCAAGGTCGCGGCGGAAGTCGCAAGCGGCAAGAACAGCGTGTTCGACGCCCGCGTGATCCCCTCCGTCGCCTACACCGATCCGGAAGTGGCCTGGGTCGGCCTCACGGAGAACGAGGCCAAGGCGAAGGGCGTCAAGTATGGCAAGGGCGTGTTCCCCTGGGATGCCTCCGGCCGCTCGCTCAGCCTCGGCCGCGACGAGGGATCACCAAGGTGCTGTTCGACGAGGAAACCGACCGCATCATCGGCGCCGGCATCGTCGGTCCGAGTGCCGGCGACCTCATTGCCGAAGCCGCCCTCGCGATAGAGATGGTCTGCGATGCTACCGACTTAGGCTCGACGATCCATGCGCACCCGACTTTGTCGGAGACCATCGGCATGGCGGCGGAAATGTTCGAAGGCTTGATTACAGACCTGATCGCCCCGAAAAAGAAGATCCACGGCTAGAGACGGGCGCAAGTTCGAAAAATCAGTCATTGCGCTGGCGCTGACGCCAGGGCAACAAGCCGGACGCAATAAAGCGTAACCAACAAAGCACTGCGGGAGGCCAACGTGGACGATCGGCTGGAAGAGAAATTGCGCGAAGCGGCGCTGGAGTATCACCGGCTGCCGACGCCCGGGAAGATCTCGATCACGCCCACGAAGGGGCTCGTCAATCAGCGCGATCTGTCGCTCGCCTATTCGCCCGGCGTCGCCTACGCCTGCCTTGCCATCAAGGACGACCCGTTGGAGGCGGCGACGCTGACCTCGCGGGCGAATCTCGTCGCGGTCATCTCCAACGGCACCGCCGTGCTTGGCCTGGGCAACATCGGGCCGCTCGCCAGCAAGCCGGTGATGGAAGGCAAAGGCTGCCTGTTCAAGAAGTTCGCCGACATCGATGTTTTCGACCTCGAGATCAACGAAACCGACCCCGACAAGCTGGTCGAGATCATTGCGGCGCTCGAGCCGACGTTCGGCGGCATCAACCTGGAGGACATCAAGGCGCCGGAGTGCTTCATCATCGAACGCAAGCTGCGCCAGCGCATGAAGATCCCTGTGTTCCATGACGACCAGCACGGCACCGCGATCATCGTCGCTGCCGCCGTGTTGAACGGCTTGAAACTGGTCGGCAAGGACATCGGCAATGTCACGCTCGCGGGTTCCGGGGCGGGGGCGGCGGCAATCGCCTGTCTCGATGTGCTGGTCGGCCTCGGCCTGAGACGCGAAAACATCGTGATCGCGGACAGCAAGGGCGTGGTCCATTCCGGCCGGAATGATCTCGACACCGACAAGGCTCGCTATGCCGCGAAGACTGACGCGCGCACGCTGGCTAACGCGATGCGGGGCGCGGACATCTTTCTTGGAGTCTCGCAGGGCGGCGTCGTCGATCAAGACATGGTCAAGACGCTGGCGAAGAAGCCGCTGATCCTGGCGCTTGCGAATCCGGAGCCAGAGATCCGACCCGAGCTCGCGCGCGAGGTGAGGCCAGATTCTATCATCTGTACGGGGCGATCCGACTACCCCAATCAGGTCAACAACGTCCTCTGCTTCCCGTTCATTTTCAGGGGCGCACTCGATGTCGGCGCCACCGTCATCAACGAGGAGATGAAGCTCGCGGCTGTGCGGGCGATCGCGGAGTTGGCGCACGCGGAAGCGTCCGACATCGTCGCCAGCGCTTATGGCACCGGCCAGCTCAAGTTCGGTCCATACTACCTGATCCCAACGCCATTCGATCCGCGTCTGATCGTACAGATCGCGCCCGCCGTCGCCAAGGCCGCGATGGACAGCGGCGTCGCAACCCGGCCAATCGCCGATCTCGACGGATATCGCGGTCGCCTGACCAGATGGTCGGAGAGATCGTCAACATGACGACGAAGGCCGAGGGTCGAAGTGAATGCCGAGACGCAATCGATGTGATTCACTGTTCGATGAAATGCTCCAACAGGAAAGAAAACCAATGACGAAACGCATCGCATTGATCACCGGCGGCATGGGTGGTCTCGGCGAGACCATCACCACCAAGATGGTGGATGCCGGGTACCGCGTAGTGGTGACCTATTCACCGTCGAACAAGACATCCGACACTTGGGTCGCCGACATGAAAGCAAAGGGCTACGATGTCAAAGCCTATCCCTGCGACGTCGCTGACTATGATTCCGCCAAGGCGTGCGTCGCCAAAGTGACGGCCGAGATCGGACCTGTCGATATTCTGGTGAACAACGCCGGCATCACAAAGGACACAACGTTCCGCAAGATGGATTTGGCGGCTTGGAAGGCGGTCATCGGCACCAATCTCGACAGCGTGTTCAACATGACCAAGCCCGTCTACGACGGCATGATGGATCGCGGCTGGGGCCGTATCATCAACGTGTCTTCAGTCAACGGTTCGAAGGGCGCATTCGGCCAGACCAACTACGCGGCCGCAAAGTCCGGCATGCACGGCTTCACCAAGTCGCTGGCTTTGGAGTGCGCGCGCAAGGGAGTGACGGTCAACACGATCTCGCCCGGCTACATCGGCACAAAAATGGTGACAGCCATTCCGGCCAACGTGCTCGAAGGCAAGATTATCCCGCAGATTCCGGTGGGGCGCCTCGGAAAGCCCGAGGAAATCGCGGGCCTGATCATCTACCTTTGCTCGGAGGAAGCTGCCTTCGTCACTGGCGCCAATATCGCAATCAATGGCGGTCAGCACATGGCCTGAACGTTGCGGCACGTGCACAATCATCGTTCTCACTCACGGTGGTTGCGACCGTGTTGCAAGCGTGCCTGTTGGCGATCATTGCTGGACAGGCCGATACCGTCGGCTTCCTTCGCTATGACGCGTTTGCCGGTCTGATGACGGGCAACACGATCCTGCTTGGATTGGAGATCGCCACCGCCAAGATGGTCGGCGCCATGTTCCATGCTTAACAACGACGAATTGGTCCGTGAGCGGGTTTGGCTGAAAGACTTCCAGAGTCGCGAATAGATCGCAGGTCCACGGCGAGCTATGCAATTTCTAAATGCTGCATTGCAGCAAGTTATGTTGCATTGCACAATGGACGTGCTATCTCTTGTCCACCGGCCAGCAAGATGAGCCGGATCCGAGCCCGGAAGGCTCGGTCACCCAGCAACATTCCTGTCTCCGGAGCCGACCATGACCGATCAATTCACGAAGCCGTTCACCGATCTTTTCAAAGATGCTCCCGCCGGCCAGATCCCCGCGCAGCTGCAGTCGTTCGTTCAGGACGGATTGTCGAAAACCCGCGACGCGGCGCTCACTTCGCTCGCCGCGATCAAAACCGGCGCTGAGGCGTTCGGCCAGGTCAACATCGTCGCTCCCAAGGAAGCGGGCGAGTTCACAGCCAAGCTGTTGGACAACACGATCGTCAATACCGAAGCCGCCTTCGGCAACGCCCAGTCGATCGCCCAAGCGAAGTCACCGGTCGAGGCAATTCAACTGCAGGCCCAATATCTGCAGTCGCTGTTCGCCATGGCCAGCGAACAGATCAAGGAGCTGTTCGAGCTGTCGACCACGGCGGCGCAGAAGTCAGTCCAGGATTTCAACGGAGCGGTGAAGAATGCT
>JANLQP010000025.1:0-8760 GCA_031367895.1 Hyphomicrobiales bacterium | reverse complement strand
GCGCCTGGAAATGATGAGGGAACCTCGGGCGCTTGGCGCCGCGGGGCAAATGGTCGTGAGTTCGTGAATGCGTGACGCTGGTTGCATGCGCGCGACCCTTTCGCGACTTCACGATTTCACGTATTCACCAATTTAAGCACTCCCACACTCATGAACCAACGTCCGAGGCTCCGATGATCCCGCGCTATTCACGACCCGAAATGACGGCCATCTGGGAGCCCGCGACACGCTTTCGGATATGGTTCGAGATCGAGGCGCATGCGGCGTCGGCGATGGCCGAGATCGGCATGATCCCGAAGGAGGCCGCGAAAATCATTTGGGACAAAGGCGGCAAAGCGCAATTCGACGTCGACAAGATCGACGCGATCGAGCGCGTGACCAAGCACGACGTGATCGCGTTCTTGACGCATCTGGCCGAGTTCGTCGGGCCGGAGGCGCGCTTCGTGCATCAGGGAATGACGTCATCGGACATTCTTGATACGTGCTTCAACATTCAGCTGGTGCGCGCGGCGGACCTGCTGATCGCCGACGTCGACCGGCTGCTGGCGGCGCTGAAAAAGCGCGCGTTCGAGCACAAGGACACGGTGTGCATCGGGCGCAGTCACGGCATCCACGCGGAGCCGGTGACGTTCGGGTTGAAGCTGGCGCAGGCCTATGCGGAGTTCGAGCGCTCGAAGGAGCGGCTGGTGATGGCGCGCAAGGAAGTGGCGACGTGCGCGATCTCGGGCGCGGTCGGTACGTTCGCCAACATTCCCCCTGCGGTCGAGGAATACGTGGCGGCGAAGCTCGGCTTGGTGCCGGAGCCCGTGTCGACGCAGGTGATCCCGCGCGATCGGCACGCGATGTTCTTCGCGACGCTCGGCGTGGTGGCGTCGTCGATCGAACGGCTCGCGATCGAGATCCGGCATCTGCAACGGACGGAGGTGCTGGAGGCGGAAGAGTTCTTCTCGGAAGGGCAGAAGGGTTCGTCCGCGATGCCGCACAAGCGCAATCCGGTCCTGACCGAGAACCTCACAGGTCTGGCGCGTATGGTGCGCAGCTACGCAATGCCGGCGATGGAGAACGTGGCGCTCTGGCACGAGCGTGACATCTCGCATTCGTCGGTGGAACGCATGATCGGACCAGATGCGACGGTGACGTTGGATTTCGCGCTGAACCGGCTGGCGGGCGTGGTCGAGAAGCTGATCGTCTACCCGGAGAACATGCAGAAGAACCTCGATCGGCTCGGCGGGCTCATCCATTCGCAGCGGGTGCTGCTGGCGCTGACGCAAAAGGGCGTCTCGCGTGAGGACAGCTATGCGTGGGTGCAGCGGAATGCGATGCCGGTGTGGCGCGGGCAGGGGGATTTTCTGACACTGCTGAAGGCGGACAAAGACGTGGCGAAGGCACTGCCGGCGAAGGAGATCGAAGCCCTGTTCGACCTCGGCTATCACATCAAGCACGTCGATACGATCTTCAAGCGCGTGTTCGGGAAGGTGTGAAGCGTGGCGGCCGAGGTCGCTGCGTCGCGAAAGCGCGTCGCGGCTGGAATTCTGGTTGCGGCAATGGTGCACCGCTCCCTGCGCCGGTAGTCGGTCGGGCGTGAATCCCGAGCGGAGCTGTGCTACAATCCCGGGCAGGAGATGCCTTATGAACGCACCCTTCGATCTTCATCTCGACAAGGCCGCCTTCAATCGCTGGCTGCTCAAGCAGGAGCGCAAGTACGAGTGGAAGGAGGGCCGCGTCGTGCAGATGACCAATGTGACGCGCGGACATTCGCGGGTCGTTGCCAACATTCTCAGAGCAATGAGTGCCCGGCTCGATGCAGATGCATGGGCCGTCGTCGCATCCGACTTTGGCGTCGAGAAGGAGGCGTTCGTGCGCTTCCCCGACATCTTGATCGAGCCGGAAAATGCAGGCGACTTCAAATCGCGCCGTTCCGAGAATGCCATGCTGCTGTTCGAGGTGCTGTCGCCGTCGTCCGTCGATACCGACATGATCGAGAAGCCGGCCGAGTACATGTCGTTCAACTCGCTCGAGGCCTATGTCGTGGCGAGCCAGGACGCGGCCCTCTGCTGGCTCTGGCAGCGCGATCCCTTGACACGCGCGTTCCCGGCCAAGCCCGAGCGGATCGCTGGCCGCGACCAGTCGATTGCATTCCAGAAGCTGTCCGTCGCCCTGCCGCTCGCCGAGATCTATCGCAACATCCCGACGTCCGAGTAAGCGTGTTGCCCGGAGGTGTGCCATGAATGCCGTTTTCGAGCAAAGGATGAGCAAGGCAGAGTTCTTCCGCTGGGTGCAGGGGCGCGAGGGGCGCTACGAGTTGTCGGAAGGGCGCGTCATGCAGCAGACCGGGGGAACGGTTCGGCACTTCGATCTCGCGGATGCAATTGCGTTCGTGCTGAAATCCAAAGTCGACCGAGCGCGGTGGGGCGTGACGGTCGGAGGGCCGGGAGTCGCTGTTCCGGAGCCTGTTGCCACTGTCACAACCCGCTATCCTGACGTCGTGGCGCGCAGCCTCGGTGCCTCGCCAACCGCGCTCGAAATCGATAATCCCGTTGTCCTTTTCGAAGTTCTGTCGCCCTTGTCCGTGACGCTCGACCTTGTCATCAAACCACGCGAATACAAGCCAATCCGGTCACTTGTTACCTACATCGTGGCCAGCCAAGACGAGCCTCGTCTGACCATCTGGCAACGCAACGCGAGCGGCGTGTTCGATGCTTTGCCGATCGAACTCACTGATCCCCGGACGGAAGTCCGCTTGGATGGACTCGGCTCAGCGGTAACGATCGAGGAACTGTACCGTGGAGTGCTGCCGGTGTGACTATAGGCAAGCATCGTCCCGGCAACGTTAACAGTGGGCAGTCGCGCCTGCCCTCTGGCCTCGGAATTGTAACCGCGCTATTGGACGCGCTAAACGATCCCCGATCCATTCACCGACCATACGCTAAGCGCAACAACCATCCATAATGGAGAGAGCCCCATGACAATGACCCTCGAACAGGTCGCCCAGGCCATGGTCGCGCCGGGCCGCGGTATTTTGGCAGCCGACGAAAGCTCGGGCACGATCAAGAAGCGCTTCGACTCGATCAATGCCGAATCGACCGCCGATACGCGCCGCGATTACCGCGAGATGCTGTTCCGCTCGACCGAGGCGATGAAGAGCCACATCTCCGGCGTCATCCTCTATGACGAGACGATCCGCCAGAAGGCCAAGGACGGCACGCTGCTGACCAAGATCATCGCGGACGCCGGTTCGCTGCCGGGAATCAAGGTCGACGGGGGCACGAAGCCGCTGCAATTCTGCCCCGGCGAAGTGGTGACCGAAGGCCTCGACGGCTTGCCGGGCCGCATCAAGGAATACCACGCGCTCGGCGCCAAGTTCGCCAAGTGGCGCGCCGTGATCGACATCGCGCCGGGCATTCCGAGTTACACTTGCATCAAGGCCAACGCGCACGCGCTTGCACGTTACGCTGCGATCTGCCTCGAAGGCGGCATCGTGCCGATCGTCGAGCCGGAAGTACTGATGGACGGCGCGCACGACATCGACCGATGCGCTGAAGTGACCGAGTGGGTGCTGCGCGAGACGTTCCAGGAACTCTACACCAACCGCGTCACGCTCGAGCAGATCGTGCTCAAACCCAACATGGTGATCTCGGGCAAGACGTGCCCGAAGCAGGCTTCGCGCGAGGAAGTCGCCGAGAAGACCCTGAAGATCCTGAAGCGGACGGTTCCAGGCGCGGTGCCGGGTATCGCGTTCCTGTCGGGCGGACAGTCGGACGAAGACGCGACGGCGCATCTGCATCTGATGAACGCTGCTGGCGCATTGCCGTGGAAGTTGACGTTCTCATACGGCCGCGCGTTGCAGGCGGCGGCGTTGAAGGCCTGGAGCGGCAAGCCGGAGAATATGGCGGCAGGCGCCAAGGCGTTTTCGCACCGTGCCAAGATGAATGGGCTGGCTGCGACCGGGAAGTGGTCGCAGGCGCAAGACAAGGCGGCTTGAGGCTGGTGCGCTTGGCGCAACGGTAGACGAGATCGATTGGCGAGCGGCCCGGAGCGTTTCCGGGCCGTTTGCACGAAGGGTGCGGATCTGGCTTCAGATGCCTTTACAGCTGTCGAGCTGGTCTTTGAGCTTGCCCATTTCGGTACGGAAGTTGCGGCCGGCTTCGCCTTGCGCCTGGCGGCACATGGCCTTCACCATGCGCGGCGTCAGGTTTTGATGCAGCAGTTCCTTGGCGAGATCATTGACGGCGCCGGGCAGCGGCTCGTCATCCTTCCATTCCATGAAGCTCTGGAACATCTCGATGCCTTTGCAGAAAAGGCCGATTGCCTCGGGGCCGGTCTTGTCGATCGACTCGAGCTGTCCGATCTGCTCGCGCATGGCCTTCTGGCCATTTTCGGAGCAGTCGGCTTTCTCTTGGAACGGCAACATCGGCGCGGGCTGACCGGGCAATGGCAGGCCTTGACCGAGCGCGACCGAGGCGCTGGCGGCGAGAAGCGTTGCGACAAGAATGGCGCGGATGGACATGGTGACCTCCCGAGTGGCAGCGGCGCTGGGCGAACGGCGTTTCGGGCGGACTAAGCGACGGAAATGTGGCGGATGCGGGGAGTATGGCGTGCCCGACGTAGTTTCATGTCAAATCGCAGACGAACGTAAAGCGCCGCCTCACGTCACGCGTTCGAGTTTCTGTAATGAGCGGAGCGGGCGGGGCATCGGTTTGTCGGCGAAGGCTTGCGGCCATTGCGTATAGGAGACCTCGCCGACGTAGATGTCGCCTTTCGTGTCCATTGCAAGGCCGTGCGGCGCGATGAACTTGCCGGGTTCGAGGCCATGTCCATCCTCGCCGCCGAGTCGCGAGACGAGCTTGCCCTTCTCGTCGACGATGGAAAGGCGCGGACCGATGTTCTTGTACTTCAGGTTGACCGCCAGCGAGGGTCCGAGCTCGCCGACGACGAACAGTGGCTTCTTGCCCGCCTGGCACGAGCAGAAGAGCCCGCACGGCCGGTGCAGATTGTGCCACTCGGTTTCGTAGCGTCCATTGCCGTCGAACACCTGCACGCGGTGGTTTTCGCGGTCGGCGACGTAAACCCAGCCGTCGGTGTCGGTGACGATGTTGTGCACGAGGTTGAACTGGCCGGGTCCGGTGCCGGGCTCACCCCAGGTTTTGATGAGCTTGCCGTCGGGCGTGTACTTGTGCACGCAGGCGTTGCCGTAGCCGTCGGAGACGTAGATCTCGCCCTTCGGTGACAGTGCCGTGTGCGTGCAGCGGTGGAACGGTGTGCCGGACATGAAGGGCGCAGGTTTGCCGGGCGAGCCGAGCGTCAGGAGAATCTTGCCGTCGGTCGTGCATTTGCGCATGGAGTGGTCGCCGTCGTCGGTGCAGTAGAGGAAGTCGTCCTTGTCGATGTGCAGGCCATGCGCGCGCGGGAAGAGTCCTTCACCCCACGACGTGATGAAGTTGCCCTCGCGGTCGAACACCATCATCGGATGCTCGCCGCGGCAGAAGACGTAGACGCGGTCCTTGCTGTCACACGCGACGGCGCCGACGTCCTTGAACTCGTAGCCGTCGGGCACCTTCGCCCAGTTCTCGATGACTCGGTACTTGTGCGCGCCTTGGCCGAGGGTGACAGGCATGGGCGTTGATCCTTACGGTTGTTTCGACTTGAAGTCGAGCACCGTGGGAGGGCCCTCCTTAATCCCAACGACGGCGCTCCTGATGCTCGAGTTGCCCGAAACCATGGCCTTGCGATGATCAAAAAAATTGCATGATCGGGTTGGCGTATAGAACTCGTACATTTGGCATCGGGAGTGCGGGGGACTTCCGGAGGGAGCTGGCTGCTTATCGAAGGCGGAAGTCATGATCGTCAGTGCAGCAACCGATAAGGCAGTCGCGCTGAATGCCACGATTGGTCTCGCCCAAAGCGGAGGCTGCGTCACGTCTCCTTGGTTGCTGGGCGAAACAATGGCGTCATCCGACAAATCGCGGCCGACCACCTTCGTCATTAGCACGCGCAGCACCCAACCTCCCGCAAGCAGCAAGATTGCCGCGGTGCCGATGGTGATTGCGATGTTCTGCCAAGTCATTGAAATAACGCCCATCTCGGGGTCTTGATGATCCACCACAGGTGCGATGCGCTGATGGCCCACCGTAGCATAATTGCGCGACTCCACCAACGAGCATACGCGACTAAATATGAACGCCGTTCCAACGCCGGGACACCGGCAGCTCTTGCGACCTCGTTTCCCCACCATGCCTGGAAAGCTTGCCGTTCCCATATCAGGCCGACGGCACTCAGGTAGCAGGTCAGCGGCAACATGATGGCGGCAACGATCCGATGGTACATCGGCGGGAATTCACCACTGCCAAGCCGCCAGATTTCAACAAGGCCAAGGACGACGGAAAGGTCGACAGCAACCAGCAAGGCAAACAGCTCAGTACCGAAGCTCACGTAGAGAACCGAGCCAACGGACCGCTGCGGGGGCGCTGCCCATCGTGTCAGCCAATACCAGCGGGCGATCCAGAACAGACCGGATAGCAGTATCGTGATCCCAACGGACCACAGAACAGGCAATGCAACCGGCCAAATCTCGGTCGTGAAAAACTGACGAACCGCTTGCATCGCAAACCAGCCCCCACCAGCCCTGCCTTGACGATAGCTGAGCGGGTGCCTCGATGGCAAAGTTCGTCAACGGCGAAAGCGTACCTACTTATGCTTCTTGAGATACGCCTTCGCCGGGCCTGGATCGATCACGGGATACACCTCGAACGTCGCCGGGATGATCTCGGCCCATTCGTTCATCAGGCGGTGCAGCGTCTCGTTGTCGGGAACGTCGAGCAGCGCGATGGCGCCGCGTCCGGTGCGCGCCCACACACCTTTGCAGAGCCCCTTCTCCTGCAGAGGCGCCAGCCACTGCCAATAGGCCTCGCGTGAGGGCGTCATCGAGGACGGCTTTTCGGGGCGCGGTGTCGAGATGACCATGAACAGCATCACTTTTCTCCCTTGAGCTTGGTTTTCGGCTCGTATTGGCCTTCGAGGCGGTTGCCGTGTCGATGCAATAGGCGCCATTCGCCGCCTTCGCGCCGGAAAATGTGTGTGACGCGATTGGTCCAGCCGGTGAGACCCTCGACGCCGGCCATGCGCTGGTTGGTGAACGTCTCGATGTCGGCGAGGTAGAACATGTCCGGCGTCACCACGGTCGCAACGTTCTCGTAGGCGACGCTGCCGCCCTGGAACTGCTGTCCGGCCCAGTCCCAACGTTTGGAGACACTTTCCCAGCCAAGCTCGTAACCGCCCCAGCCGTAGAAACTGGTCGCTTCGGCGCTGTGTGAGTAGAGCGCCTTGATCGCCCGCACATCGCCATTGGAAACGTCGGCCATGGCGCCACGTAGGCGGGCGATGGCAGCCAGGATCATCGCATCGGGTTTCATCGCAGCGCTCATGCCAGCATTCCGCGTTTGGCGAGATTGCGCATCAGATCGGCGGTCCCGAAGGTCCATGGCTGCGCCTTGTCGGCGTGCACCATGCGGTTGACGAGCGCGCCCAACGCCGGCGCGTGGATGGTGACGATGTCGCCGGGCTTGTGCGTGAAGCCTTGACCCTTGGTGCCGCGGTCCTTGGTCGGCGCGAACATGGTGCCGAGATAGAGCACGGCGCCGTCAGGATACTGGTGCGTCTTGCCGATCAGTTCACCGACGAGATCGGCCGGATCGCGCGCGATCTCCTGCATCGACGACTTCCCCTCGAGCGTGAAGCCGTCCTCGCCCTCGACCGAGAGGCCGACATCCATGGCGCGCACGGTGTCGAGCGAGAAATCCGTGTCGAAGAAGCGGATGAAGGGGCCGATCGCGGCGGAGGCATTGTTGTCCTTGGCTTTCGACAGCAGCAGAGCCGAGCGGCCTTCGAAGTCGCGCAGGTTCACGTCGTTGCCGAGCGTCGCGCCGCAGATCGTGCCCTTGGACGTAACGACCAGCACCACCTCGGGCTCTGGATTGTTCCAGGTCGAGCGCGGATGCAGGCCCGCTTCCATGCCGTGGCCGACTGCCGACATCGGCTGCGCCTTGGTGAAGATCTCGGCGTCCTCGCCGATACCGACCTCCAAGTATTGCGACCAGGCGCCTTGCTCGATCAGCGTCTGCTTCAACGCAAGCGCCTGCTTGGAGCCGGGTTTGAGCTTCCGCAGATCGCCGCCGAGCAGCTTTTCCACTTGCGAGCGGATCGCTTCTGCTTTTTCCGGCGAGCCCTTGGCCTGCTCCTCGATCACACGTTCGAGCATGGATCGGGCAAACGTGACGCCGGCAGCCTTGATCGCCTGCAGGTCGACCGGCGCCAGCAACCACGGCTTCTTGGAATCGCGCGATGCTTCCGGCGTGTTGGCGAGGATCGCGTCGAGCGTGCCGATCGTCTCGCTCTTCGCGGTGCGCACGAGCTTGGCTGGATCAGCGGCTTCGGCCAGATCGCGCATGGTCGCCACAGTCGAGGTGATGTCGACCAGATCGTTGCCGCGAACTGCGACGATCGAGGGGCCATCGAGGTCCGGTCGCCAGACGCGCCCGGCGAGCGCGGCTTTCGCTGCGTCCACAGGCAGGGCTTTCGCCGTCGTCAGCCACTCACGCATGGGTCGCTCCTTCGCTCGAACAGGGTTGGCTTGGCTCAGCGTCGCACGGCAGGCTCCGGTCCTTCAACCGTCGCTTCAACCGGCGGCTTGTCGCGCGCGCTGAGATAGATCGACAGGCCGGCTGCCAGCGAGAGCGCGATGCTGGCAAAAATCCACTGGTAGGC
>JANLQP010000014.1:0-2702 GCA_031367895.1 Hyphomicrobiales bacterium | reverse complement strand
CCGGCGCTATCACCCGCGGCTTTAGCGTGCTCGATCTGCTTATAGATGGTCACAAGTTCGCTTTCCAAGCCGATCATCGATCGTCCTCCTCTTGCTGCTGGAACGCGAGAGTTGGACTGAGTCGGTTAACAAATCGTTCACACGTGGCGCCCCTCGCGCTCGCTGGAACCTCATGAGACCGTGGAAGGAGGGTGCGCTGGCCATCGGCGAAGCACTGATTGGAAAGTCGGCGGGCTCACCGTGGGAGAACGGCTACTACGAGAGCTTCAACGCCAAGCTCCGAGCCGATCTTGCCGACAGTCGCCCAGGGGATTGCCAAATTCAGGCGAACAGCCCACGTCTATATTCGACATGCGCACCGCTACGTTGGATCGTCAGCCCATCGGTTTCGCAAGCCTGCAGGCGCGCTCAACGTTGATGCGGCATGCCGTGACTTCCATAGGGAGGCATTTCCATGGCCCGCCTTGAACTCATGACCCGCCTTGATCAAATAAAAATCCATAAATCGTGGGAAGATTGGGCCGTCTTGAGCCTCGGCGCGGCTTTGATTGTGTCGCCGGCGTTCGACTCGGCACGATTGACGCCGGTGGTGCTGCTGAACACCATTGTGGTTGGATTCCTCATCTTGTGTTTCGCGCTGTCCGAGCTGTCGCTCGTCGAGGTCTGGGATGAGAAAGCCATTTGGTGTTTGGTGTCTGGATGATCTTTGCGCCTTTGGCGCTGGGCTTTTTCGGGGTCGGCACGCTTTGGTTCTGGCACATGGTGATGGGTGCCGCCGTGGCGCTCCTTGCCAGGCTCGAGCTGTGGCAGGATTGGAAGCCGACCAACGACGAGACCAAGGGCGGACAATGACGTCCATTCGGCGGCGCTGCCGTCTGGACGCGGCAGCTTGCGACCACATCCGGGGCGTTCGGCATCCCAATGAAACTCAGTCCGTCGTCCTCAAGCGACGTAACGGCTACATCGTGGTCAATGTGCCGGCGTCACGTCAGGTTTTTCTGGGCGAGGTCGGTGGCTGGTTGCGCCAGCAGGTTGGCATCTGAGGAGGAGATCGCATCGCTGTTCCCGGATTGCGCACCGTGAGCCGTGCCACCGATTGGTGCCCCTTTGGGCTTCGTTCCCTGGTCGACGAAAGTCTTGAGGGCCACAGCGACATCTATTTCCAGGGTGGCGGTCATCGCACGCTGGTGCATCTCTCGGGCGAACTGTTTCCACATGCTCATGCCGCACGGTCGGATCTGCGAAATCGGCGTCGAGGATGGCGAGTATTTCTATGGCGGGGCTTGATAGTTGGCCCGCCCGTGACGAAATGGAAGTGTGACGGTTGCAGCTCCGGCCCCGACCTCCTGGACGCAACACGAGCCAGGGCGCTGCCGGCGCCCCGGGTGTCTCATCCCGGACCGGGAAGCTCAGCCGTCACGCCTCCGCCGGAAACAGCGAATGGAGGGAGTATGGTACCACGTGATAGTTATTTTGGCCTCGCCCTGGTGCGAGGCGACGGCTCCGGTAGCGAAAATGGGTCGACCCTTTCGTGCGTGAGCCGCTGACAATTGAAATCGCTGACACAATTGAAACCGCTGAAAACGGGCGCCGATCCGGGGCCGCGTAAATGAGCCCGGCGCGTGCTGGGCAATATCGGAAGCGAGAATAGCCCCCGCCAGACGCGAGACAAGCGCGGCGGGGGTTTTCGTTCATGACTCTCCGGACAGGTTCGCAAGGAGGTTTTCGATGGCCACGTATCGTACACGCCAGCTTCAGCGATCAAGGCATCATGAACGTCAAGCAATCGATCGAGCGCGCCGACGCTTTCAAACAAGTGGCGGCTAAGTTCGGCGCGACCGTCAAGGACATCTATTGGACACAAGGCTCACGCGACATCGTGGCCATCTGCGAGGCGCCCGACGACGAGACCGCCACGACACTGGCGCTGAGTGTCGCTGCGCGCGGCAATGTGCGCTCGGAAACGTCGCGTGCGTTCTCTCTCGACGAGGTGCAGAAAACACTGGGCAGGATGGTCTGAGGCGAAACGTTCGGCCCACCCCGGCAGAGCCGCCCTGCATCGGGTGGCACTCGTTCATTCCGGGAGGGCCGGTCGCTCACCAGCATTGGCGAGCCGCGGCTCCCTCAAGCAAATGGAGGACGCTATGTATGCTGCCATTCGGCAGGTCAAGGCGCGACCCGGCACCGCCGAGGAATTGGCGCGCAGGATCAAAGAAGGCGCCATTCCGATCATCAGCGATGTGCCGGGGTTCAGCGCCTACTACGTGGTCTTTGCACCCGACGAAACGGTGACGGCAATCAGCATCTTCGAAAGCTACGCGAGTGCCGCGGAATCGAACCGGCGCGGGCTTGCCTGGATCGAGGAGAATCTGGCGCCGCTGCTGGCCGGACCGGTTTCGGCGACGGCCGGACCGGTGATCGTGCACACGATGGCATGATGCGCCGCGGCGTCGAGTTCTCGATGGGCATGATGCTGCATCGCACGGCGCCGATCTCGCTGATTGCAAGCGCGATCTGGTCGGCTGCAACGGCAACGGGATCGGTGTGGAAATTGCCGCCCGTGAGAAACTCGCCCGTGGCGACGATGCCATTGTGGGTGACGGCACTGGCTGTAACGCTTGGCCAAGCAGGTCCCACGTTTTTGCAAGTGGCGACCGACCGCAACCCTGGCATCGCCAAGTACACGCCGACCGATGCTGAAT
>JANLQP010000008.1:0-2250 GCA_031367895.1 Hyphomicrobiales bacterium | reverse complement strand
GTCGAAGCGCCTGGACGCCAGCACGCCGACGGAGCAGTTGCCGGCAGCGCAGCGCGTCGACTCGCTGTTGCTGCGCTCGCGCATCGACGCCATGCGCTTCCATCTCGAATCGCTGCCCACGCTCGCGCGCAATCCCGTGCGTTTCACCGAGACCGCGATGCAGAGCCTGTTCCTGCTGCTCGAGCGCCCGTTCGCGCCGCTCGATGAGCGCAAGGAGTTGCTGCTGTCGCGGCTGCTCGCGATTCCCGACTACCTCGAAGGGGCGAAGCAGAGTCTCGTGCAGGTCCCGCAGGTGTTCGCTGATCTCGCGCGCGAAGCGAACCTCACCGGTCCCGCGTACTGCGATGACGTGGCGCGCGTGCTCGAGCGGCAGTTCCCCGCGGAGTCAGAGCGCATCGAGCACGCCGTGGGCCGCGCCCGCGTGGGCTTCAGCCGCTACCAGGACTTCCTTGAGCGCGAGCTACCCAAGCGCGTTGGCGGCTCCCACGCCATCGGCGAGCCGGCGTTGAACGAGCTGCTCAAGCGCGAGCACCTGCTGGACCGCGACGCGCGCGAGATCGAAGCGCTGGGCGTCGAGCACGTCGAAGCGACGCGCGCGCTGCTGGTGGCCGAGGCCAAGCGCATTAACCCCGCGCTCGACTGGCACCAGCAACTTGCGGCGGCCAAGCAGCAGCATCCGGCGAGTTCGAAGGTGCGCGAGTCCTACGCGCGGGAAGTGGACCGCGCGCGAAAGTTTGTCGCCGACAAGCGCATCGCGCCGATTCCTGAAGGGCCTGTGCAGGTGATCGACACCCCGGTGTTCGAGCGCATGTTCGTGCCATACGCCTCGTACGTGCCGCCGGGTCCGTTCGATCACGACCAGACGGGTGTGTTCTACGTCACGCCCGTCGACCTGACGGGCTCGCGCCAGGAGCAGAAGGAACAGCTCGCGGGACACTGCAACGCGGCGATCCCGCTGGTCGTCCTGCACGAGACCTACCCGGGCCACCACCTGCAATGGCAGCTCGCACACCAGGCGTCATCGCGGCTACGCCAGTTGTCGGCGAACATGTGCTTCGTCGAAGGCTGGGCGCTGTACTGCGAAGAGATGATGTGGGAGCAGGGCTACTTCATGGAGCCGGCGACGCGCCTGATCCAGCTGCGCGACCTGTTGTTCCGCGCATGCCGCTGCGTGATCGACGTGCGGCTCCAGTCGGGCCGCATGAGCTTCGACGAGGCGGTCGCGTATCTTGTCGAGGTCGCCATGATCGAGCCGGTCAACGCGCTGCGCGAGGTGCGCCGTTACGTGTTGGCGCCGGCGCAGCCGCTGAGTTTCCTCGTCGGCAAGCTCGAATTGCTGGCGGTGCGTGACGAAGCGAAACGCCGCTTTGGCGACCGATTCAACCTGCACGACTTCCACACTGGCGTGCTGAGCGGTGGAGCGCTGCCGATCAAGCTGGTGCGCGAAGAGTTGTCGGAGCGCGCGAAGGCGAGTTAGTCCTCACGAGGCCCCACGGGGCGGGCGCCGGACTCAGGCGTCGCTCGCCCCGCCGTGGGACTCGTGCAACGTGCGTTCGATGCGGCGGTCGGGCACCAGCCACATGATGGCGACCGCCACGAAACACGCGCACGAGATCCACGTCGCGACGAACGCCAGCGGGATCGCGGCGAGGTAGATCACCACCGAGATCTTGCCCTTCGAGTCGCTGCCGATCGCCTTGGCGATGGCCGACTCGGCACCGTGGGTGCGCACGAGCAGCTGGGCCATGATGTAGTAGGCGACCCCGCACAGGCACAGCAAGGCGCCATAGAGCGCCACAGGAATCGGCGCCGTCGCATTCTCGCCCATCCAGCTGGTGGCGAACGGAATCAGCGACAGCCAGAACATCAGGTGCAGGTTCGCCCACAGCACCGCGCCATTGACGTGGCGGACCGCCTGGAACATGTGGTGGTGGTTGCTCCAGTAGATGCCGAGGAACACGAAGCTCATCGCGTAGAACAACAGCGTGGGGACGAGCGGCCGCATCGCCGCCAACGTCGGCTCGTGCGGCACCTTCAGCTCGAGCACCATGATCGTGATGAGGATGGCGACCACGCCATCGCTGAACGCTTCCAATCTGCCCTTGTGCATACGCAGCCTCCGCTAGGGTTCGGCGCGGAGAATACACATCCGGGGCGCGGTCGTCGCGGTATCTTGGGCCGCGTATGTTGGGCTGGGCCAAAGCCTTCCACCTGCCGATAATCTTGGCATGCCTTGACGCCCCGCGCGCC
>JANLQP010000003.1:0-10076 GCA_031367895.1 Hyphomicrobiales bacterium | reverse complement strand
AAAGAATGCGAGGACCTGCGCACAGAGGTGCGTGCGTTCCTCAAGGAAGAGATCGCCGCCGGCACCTTCGATCCCGCCAAGGCCGACAACGAGGACATGTTCAACCTCGAGTTCAGCCGCAAGGTCGGCAAGAAGGGCTGGATCGGCCTCACGTGGCCAAAGAAGTATGGCGGCCACGAGCGCACCTTCCTCGAGCGATACGTGGTGACCGAGGAGTTTCGCGTCGCCAATGCGCCGGTGCGCGTGCATTTCACGGCCGACCGGCAATCCGGCCCGACGCTGCTGAAATACGCCAACGAATCGATCAAGGCCGACATCCTGCCGCGCATCTGCAGGGGCGAGTGCTGCTTCGGTATCGGCATGAGCGAGCCGGGCTCGGGCTCGGACCTGTTCGCGGCCAAGACCAAGGCGACCAAGGTCGACGGCGGCTATCTCATCAACGGCTCGAAAATCTGGACCAGCAACGCACATCGCGCCGACTACCTGATCGCGATTTTCCGCACCTCGGCGCCGACCAAGGAGAACCGGCGGCACGGGCTTACGTCGTTCCTGGTCGACATGAAGACCAAGGGCATCAAGACCAACCCGATCATCCAGCTTACCGGGCTGCACGAGTTCAACGAAGTGGTGTTCGAGGACGCCTTCTTGCCGGACAGCCATCTGCTCGGCGAGGTGGACGGCGCCTGGAAACAGGCGACCAGCGAACTCGCCTATGAGCGCAGCGGCCCCGAGCGGTTCCTGGAGACGTTCCAGGTGCTGATCGAACTCGTGCGCGTGCTGGGAGAGAAGCCGGACTTGCGCGCCGCGGAAGGTCTCGGCCGTCTCGTCGCGCAACTGCACACGCTGCGGCGCATGTCGGTGTCGGTCAACGGCATGCTGCAGGCCGGCAAGGAGCCGGTGGTCGAGGGCTCCGTCGTCAAGGATCTCGGCACGCTGTGGGAACAAAAGCTGCCGCACAAGGCACGCGAGGTCGCGGCCTTCGTCGAGAGTGACGATCTCTCCAACCGCGTCGCCTTCGAGGAGCATCTGGCGTTCGCAACGACGATCGCGCCGAAGTTGACGATCCAGGGCGGAACCACGGAAGTGCTGCGCGGCATCATCGCCGCCGGTCTCGGCTTGCGCGGACGGTGAGCGGCATCATGGACAAGAAACCGAATATCGGCGCGCTGTTGAACCCGAAGACGGTCGCGATCATCGGCGCCGCGCCCAAGGGGCAAGGCATTCGCGGACGCATCATGGAGGTGCTGACGGCGCACACGAGTTTGGTGAAACTTTACCCGGTCAGCCGCAATTTGACCGAGGTGCAGGGGCTGAAAGCGTACCCTTCGATCGAGGCCTGTCCGGAGCCCGTGGACCTCGCGATCTTCGTCATCCCCGCGAAGTTCGTCGCCGCCGAGCTGGAGCGTTGCGGCAAGGCCGGCGTCAAGGCGGCGATCATCATTTCGTCGGGCTTTTCCGAGGAGCCGGGCGAAAACGGTGCCCGGATGCAATCGGAGTTGCGCGAGATCGCCGATCGCTACGGCATGGCGGTGAACGGGCCGAACTCGGAGGGCTACACGGCCTTCGAGACGTCGTTCTGCCCGACCTTCAGCCCCGCCGTCGTGCCCTCGGGCGTGCCGCTGATGCCGGAGCATCTCGGCAACGGCCGCATCGCCGTGATCGCGCAGTCCGGCGGCATGGGGTTCGCGTTCTACGATCGCGGCCGGCCGAAGGAGATGGCGTTCAACTACGTCATCACGACCGGCAACGAGGCGTGCCTCGAAATCTTCGACTACGTCGAGCATCTGATCGATGAGGGCCGGACCGACGCGTTCTGCCTGCTGATCGAGGACGTGAAGACACCGGCGACGTTCAAGCGCGTCGCCGAAAAGGCGCTGCGGGCGGGCATTCCACTGATCGTCAACAAGATCGGCAAGACGGACGCGGGCGCGCGGGCTGCGGCCTCGCACACGGCGGCGCTCGCAGGCTCCTACAACTCATTCCAGGCGCTGGCGAAGCATTACTGCCTGATCGAGGGCTCGAGCCTGGAAGAGATGGTCGACATCGCCCAGGGCTTTCTCGCCTGGAAGGGTAAAATGCCCCGTGGAAAGCGGATCGGTATCTGCACGGCGTCGGGCGGTGGCGGCGGTTGGATGGCCGACACCTGCCTGCAACACGGTCTCGAAGTGCCGACGCTCGATGCCGCAACGCGCGCCAAGATCGATCCGCTGCTGCCGTCCTACGGCACCTCGCAGAACCCGGTCGACGGCACGGCGCAGGCCGTCCGCACAATCGGCTACGGCGGCATGGCCAGCCTAGTCGTTGGATCGCCGGTGGTCGACGGCATCATCGTCGTCATGAGCGGGCGGGCGGCCGAGCATCTGGTGCACGAGGCGTCGAAACTGGCGGAACTCCGCAAGTCCTCGCGGAAACCGATCCTGATGTGGAGTTATACGCTCCCGGCTGCCGCCTCGGTGAAGGTCTTGTCGGAGTGCGGCTATCCGCTTTTCACCAACATGCAGCACGCCGTCATCACCATGCGCGCGATGGCCGATTGGCAGACGCACCGGACGGCGTTCCTGGCGCAAGGCAAGCCCAAGAGTGCCGGTAGCTCGGCGATGCGCAAGGTGGCTGATCTGCTCGCAAAGGACGGCGATGTGCTGACCGAAGCGGACGCCAAACCGGTGCTCGCAGCGTACGGTATCGGGACCACGGCCACGGAGAAACTGGTGCAGACGCGCGACGCGGCGATCGCGGCTGCCAAGGCGCTGGGCAAGCCCGTTGCGCTCAAGGTGCAGTCACCCGAGATCCTGCACAAGACGGAAGCCGGCGCGGTCGCGCTGAACGCGAAGACGGCGGAGGAGGTGGGCGCGGCCTACGACAAGGTGCTCACGAGCGCCAAGAAGTACGCGCCGAAAGCCGCAATCCAGGGCGTGCTGGTGCAAGCGATGGCCGAGAAGGGCCGCGAAGTCATTCTCGGCATCAACCGCGATCCGCACTTCGGGCCGATGCTGATGCTCGGCCTCGGCGGCATCCATGTCGAGGTGCTGAAGGACGTGGCGTTCGCGCCGGTGCCACTCACCGCCGACGCTGCGCGTAACCTGATCGGACGGCTCAAGGGCGCGGGGGTACTGGATGCGTATCGCGGACAACCTGCTGCAGACAAAGCTGCGCTCGTCGATCTCATTGTCAAGCTCGGCCAACTCGCCGCCGATCACTCAGAAGACATCGCCGAGATTGATCTCAACCCCGTTATCGTTCACGCAGAAGGCATGGGCGCGACGATTGCCGATGCGTTGATCGTGAAGCGAAGAGAGTGAGTTGGCAGTCGGCAGCATGCACTAGCGAAAAGAATTCGGTGTCATCCTTGGGCCGAAGTGCGAAGCACGTCTTCGACATGACTCCCGAGGACCCATCGGGACGCAAGTGGAAGAGACGAGAGTTTTGTAGAGGCGAAGCGAATTCGTCCTGCCTCTGCGCAAGTTGGGAAATGGGTCCTCGGGACAAGCCCGAGGATGACAACTGAGCAAAAGGAACGTCCCATGTCTGAGTTCACCGACATCGCCGTCACGAAATCCGGCCACGTGGCAACGGTCGAGATCAAGCGGCCACCGCACAATTTCTTCGACATGTCGCTGATCAAGCAGATCGCCGACGCGTTCGAAGGCTTCGACAAGGACGTCGATATCCGCGCGATCGTGCTCTGCGCGGAAGGCAAATCGTTCTGCGCCGGCGCCAACTTCGGCGATGGTACGAAGCTCGACAAGGACGGCAACCGCCCGAACGAGAACCAGATGGGCGGGCATCTCTATCAGGAAGCCGTGCGCCTGTTCCGCACCAAGAAGCCGATCGTCGGCGCCATCCAGGGCCCGGCCATCGGCGGCGGGCTCGGCCTCGCTCTGGTGCCGGATTTCCGCGTCACCTGTCCCGAAGGCCGCTTCTCGACCAACTTCACGCGTTTGGGTTTCCATCCGGGGTTCGGCCTGACGTACACGCTGCCCGCGTTGATCGGACAGCAGCAGGCGCATTTGATGTTTTACACCGGTCGCCGCCTCTCGGGCGAAGAGGCCGTCAAGATCGGCCTCGCCGATGTGCTGGTGCCGCTGGCCGAGGTGCGCAGCGCTGCGCAAAAACTCGCGGCCGAAATGGCGGAGTCCTCGCCGCTCGCTGTGCAGGAGACGCGTGCCACTGTGCGCGCCGGGCTGGCCGATCGCATCAAGGCCGCAACCGACCACGAGCTCGTCATCCAGAGCCAGCTGCGCAAGACCGAGGACTTCAAGGAGGGCATCCAGGCCTACGCCCAGCGCCGCCCCGCGAACTTCAAGGGACGTTGAGAGGCTGGTCCCCCCATTACTGCACTCAATGGCGAGAGGGTAAGGGTGAGGGGCGGCAACAAATTCTGCGCAAGCGGCCGCCCATCACCCCAAGCCTCTCCCCAATCGCTGAAACCCAAACTGATCTCCCAACGCAGTGCCACACGAGCGGGGAGAGGGAGAAACCGATGGCCCGCCTGCCCTACATCGAGAAGAAGGACCTCCCCGCCGAGCATCAGGATCTGCTCAAGCGCGAGATTTCACTCTACAAGCAACTCGTGCACAGCCCCGGCGCCTTGCGCGCGTTCTCGACGCTGGGAGGGTACATCCGCCACGGCTCGACGCTCGATGCGCGGCTGCGGGAACTCGCGATTCTGCAAGTCGGCTATCTCGCACGCGCGCCCTACGAGTGGTCGCATCACATCAAGATCGGCTACGATTTCGGCGTCACCGACGCCGACATCAAGGCGCTGATCGACGACACCGAAGGCCGCGCGCCGAAGCTCGATGCGGTTACTGCGCTGGTGCTGAAAGGCGCCCGCGAGATCACCACGGGCGGCGAGATGACACGCGCCACGTTCGCAGGCCTGAAGGAGCACATGTCGAACGAGCATCTCGTCGACCTGATCGTGACGACCGCGTTCTACAACGCGGTCGTCCGCGTCCTCGGCTCCCTCGAGATCGACGTCGAGCCCGAATATCAGAAGTACCTGGACAAATTCCCGCTGCCGAAGGCCTGATAACGTCGGACCTGTCGGGGGAATATGCGACGTTTCGCGAGCACCATGCTCGAGGCGTTCGAGGCTGAGCAGGACCGTTGGTTCCTGTGGGTGCCCGTGTGTTTCGGACTCGGCATCGCTCTTTACTTCGCGCTTCTGTTCGAACCCGGCCTTGCCATTGCCGGCGCGATGCCCGTTTCCGCATTCGTGCTGGCGTTCCTGTGGCGGCATGGCGTCCCGGCGCTGCTCATCACCGGCGCACTTCTCGCTGCCACGCTCGGATTTGCGGTGACAAAGTTGCGATCGGACATGGTCGCGGCGCCGGTGATCGCGCGCCAGACCGGGCCGGTTGCCGTCACTGGGTGGGTCGAATTGGTCGAACCGCGCCCCGCGCGGGGCCAGCGGTTGACGATCCGCGTCGCCAGCATCGAGGGGCTCACCGCCGCAGCCACGCCGGAGCGCGTGCGCGTGCGCACGCTGGTTGCCGATCCGAGTTTGCAACCCGGCGATGCGATCGCCGTGAAGTCCGTGCTGTCGCCTCCGGCCGGTCCAGCGCTGCCGGGCGGCTTTGATTTCGCGCGCTCGGCATGGTTCCAGGGGCTCGGCGGTGTCGGCTACGCGCGCGAAGCAGCAACGCGTGTCGAGATCACGAAGCCAAAACCGTTCGATCTCGTTTGGCGCGGGCCCATCGAGCGCGTGCGGCAGGCGATCGGCCAGCGGATACAACGCGCGTTGCCCGGCGAAACCGGTGCAATCGCCAACGCTCTCGTTACGGGTGAGCGTGGCGGCATCTCGGACGCCACCAACGATGCGTTCCGCGATTCAGGGCTCTTCCACATTCTGTCGATCTCGGGCCTGCACATGGTGATCATGGCTGGCGCCGTGTTCCTGTCCGTGCGGTTTCTGCTCACCCTGTCGCCGTGGCTGGCGCTGAACTTTCCCGTAAAGAAATGGGCCGCGACGGCTGCAGCCGCCGGTGCGCTTGCTTATCTGCTGATTTCCGGTGCGTCGTTCCCAACCGTACGCTCCTACATCATGATCTCCTTCATGTTTCTGGCCGTGCTGCTCGACCGGCCGGCGGTGGCGTTGCGGAACGTGGCGCTGGCGGCCCTGCTGATCCTGGTCGTCTACCCCGAGAGCCTGATCGACGTCGGCTTCCAGATGTCGTTCGCGGCGGTCGTTGCGCTGGTTGCTGCCTACGAGATGATCCGTGATCGCGAGCGGCCGGGACTGGAGGGCAAAGGGCGGAGCATGCTGCGCGGTGCGATGCTGTTCTTCGGCGGCATTATCTTGTCGACGCTGGTAGCAAGCCTGTCAGTGGCGCCGCTGGCAGCGTACCATTTCCACAAGTCGCAGCAGTACGCGATCATCGCCAACCTGATCGCCATCCCGCTTTGCAACGCGCTGGTGATGCCGGCGGCGCTGGCCGCGCTCGTGGCGATGCCGTTTGGGTTGGAGACGCTTCCGCTGAAACTGATGGGGCTTGGCATCGAGGGGATGGTGTGGTGCGCCTACAAGGTGGCGGCCCTCCCGGGCGCCGTCGGCCGCATCCCGGAGATCCCGACGCTGGCGTTTGCGCTGATGGTATCGGGTGGGTTGTGGCTGTGCCTGTGGCGCACGCGGCTTCGCTACTGGGGACTGCTGGTGATCGTTGCGGGTGCTGTCGTCGCGCCGATGCGGACCGTGCCGGATGTCTACGTCGGCCGAGACGGCCTGGTCGCCGTTCGCGACAAGAGCGGGCGCCTGTCGGCACTGTCGCCGCGCGGAGCGACGTTCGAGCTTGCCCGCATCCTCGAGCATGACGGCGATGGCCGACGGCCGCAGGACGTCGCCAGGAGCGAGGCATTTCGCTGCGATTGGGCGGGGTGTGTGGCCGATGTCCGCGGCAACGTGGTTGCCGTGGTGCGCCAACCAGCAGCGCTTGGGGACGATTGCCGAAAGGCGGCCCTTGTGATCGTTCCGGGCAAGCGCGCCAAGCCGTGTGCCGACCCGGCGGTGCCCGGCGGTCCAGCCGTCATCGATGCTCCGGCGCTCGCCAAGTCCGGCGCCACGGCGTTCCAGTTTGCGCGGGGACTTCGGCGGGTCGCTGACGCAGTCCAGCCTCAGTATGTGACGACGGTTGCAGCGACGCGCGGCGATCGGCCGTGGGCGGAGCGAGCGCGTCAACCAACCGGCCCAGCACCCGGCGCCGTTGCTCAGGGTGTCCAGAGCCCCCTCCCGCCAGCGACGCCGCACGGCCGGCCCGATCCCGACGCATCGCCCGCCGAAACGCCGCAACGCCGACTCGACTTGGATGACGATCCGTGAGTAAGCCGTACGGCTCGTCGGCTCGTCTGCTGCCCCGATGCAGGCCTCAGTACTTCCGCATCAGCCCGACGAGGCGGCCCTGGATATCCACTTGATCCGGCCCGAAAATGCGCGTTTCGTAATTGGGGTTAGCGGCTTCGAGCGCAATCGACGCGCCGCGCTTGCGGACCCGCTTCAGCGTTGCCTCTTCCTTCTCGACCAGCGCAACGACGATATCGCCGTTGTCGGCCGTGTTCGTTTTCCGGATGATGACGATGTCACCCTCGTGGATACCGGCATCGATCATCGAGTCGCCCTTCACTTCGAGCGCGAAGTGCTCGCCGGCTCCGAGCATGTCTGGTGGGCAAAGCACCTCCTGCATCTGGTGCTGGATGGCACTGATCGGCACGCCGGCGGCAATGCGGCCCATCAGCGGTACCGCCATGCCTTGCGCTTCCGGCACGTAGCGCTGCTGTGGCTCGGCGAACCCGCGCGCCTTTCCAACTTTGCCTTCAACCACCGTCGGCGAGAAGCGGGACGGTCGCCCGGGTTCCGTCATGGCGTCCGGCAGCTTGATGATTTCGAGGGCGCGGGCCCGATGCGGCAGGCGGCGTATGAAGCCGCGTTCCTCCAGCGCTGTGATCAGCCGATGAATGCCAGACTTCGAGCGCAGGTCCAGCGCCTCCTTCATCTCGTCGAAAGAGGGGGGCACGCCCGACTCCTGGACCCGGGTATGGATGAACAGCAGCAACTCTTTCTGCTTTGCGGTAAGCATCCGCCCTCCTGTGGAACGTCGTAGTGGACGTTGTTGTTAATCGGTCGTCGTTGGATGGTTGTCGTCGCGCTTGTGTTGTCGTGGTTGTATGTTCCGTCATCTCAGGTCCGCTGCAGAACGAACAAGTTTGCAGAGGTAACTGTACAAATCAGGAACACCTTAGATGTTCTCTGCCTGTTCCGCAAGTGATTTTCGAACGCCTCGGGAACAGCGCGTTTTGCTCAAAAATCGAGGCGGAGCACCGGCACCGTGGCGCCGGCGGCTGTAGCGGGGGCGCGAACGGGGCGAATGATCAGGCAGTCGGCAGCGGCGAGCGGCGTCAGCAGCGATGAGTCCTGCGAGCGCACGGGCACGACTTCCAGCTGCCCATCGGCGGCGATCGTCGAAGTCGCGCGCATGTAGTGGGCGCGTGGACCGTTGGCGGCGATGGGACGGGCGGCGCGCGCGATGAGCGTCTGTTCCGGCTCAATCGGCAGCCCAAGAAGTGCTCGGACCATCGGTATCAGGAACAGTCGCGCACATACGAGGGACGAGACGGGATTGCCCGGCAGGCCAAGAACCAGTTGCTCGCCGAGTCGGCCAAACATCAGCGGTTTCCCCGGCCGCATCGCGATCTTCCAGAAATCCAGGGCCATGCCGCGCTGTTGCAACACGGGTGAGACCAGATCGTGGTCGCCGACGCTGGCGCCTCCGGCCGTCACCAGGATGTCGGCGCCCGCGGCCTCGTCGACCTTCTCGAGCAGGCTGGCGCTGGTGTCCTTGGCAATGCCGATCAGCAGCGGTTCGCCGCCAGCCGCCTTGACCATGGCCGCGATGCCGAACGTGTTCGAACAGACGATCTGGTCGAGGCTTGGATTGACGCCCGGCAGAACGAGCTCATCGCCGGTGGCGAGAATCGCGACTTTGGGTGCCCGGCGTACACCCAGGCTGGCGTGGCCCATGGCGGCAGCAAGCGTGATGTCGCGCGCGGTGAGGCGGCGTCCTGAGGACACGAGTAGATCGCCAGTTTTAAAGTCGCCGCCGATTGGGCGGATGAAGTCGGGATCGATCTCGCCGTCGCTGATGATGACGTGGTCGCCCTGGCGCGACGTGTTCTCCTGGATGACGATGGCGTCGGCGCCGGGCGGCACGGGCGCCCCGGTGAAGATGCGCGCTGCTTCTCCGGCACCGATCGCGGCGTGGAAACCGTGGCCGGCGGCGGATTCGCCGATGACCTTCAGGCGCGCGGGGAGCTTTGCGATGTCGGACTTGCGGACGGCATAGCCGTCCATAGCCGAGGCATTGAATGGCGGTTGCGTCAGCTTTGCCGCCAGCGGTTCGCGCAGAACGCGGCCGACGCCCGCGACCAGTCCGACGCGTTCACCGCCCGCCAGTGCGTCCAAGCCGCCAACGATGCGCGCGAGCGCCTCCTCGACCGTCAATGCGGAGGCACGACTGCTCATGCTCTTGCCTTTGGCGCTGCGCGGTAGACGCCGGAGCGGCCGCCGCTTTTCTCGACGAGGCGGATGTTGCCGATGACCATGGCTTTGTCGGCGGCCTTCAGCATGTCGTAGATGGTCAGGCACGCGACGGAGACAGCGGTCAGTGCTTCCATCTCGACGCCGGTCTGGCCGCCGACTTTCACAGTCGCGGTGACGTGGATGCCGGCCGGATCTGCAGAGGGGATGAGGTCGACGGTGACCTTGGTGATCAGCAGCGGGTGGCAGAGCGGGATCAGCTCATGCGTGCGCTTGGCCGCCATGATGCCGGCAATACGCGCGGTGGCGAGCACGTCGCCCTTCTTGGCGGTGCCGGTCTCGATCAGCGCCAATGTCTCCGCGGTCATCGCGACGAAGCCCTCGGCAATCGCCGTCCGGCTGGTCACGGCCTTCTCGGAGACGTCGACCATATGCGCCTCGCCGCGTTCGTTGATGTGGGAGAGGCGGGTCATGGGCGGGCTTGGATCCTGCGGTGGTGGTTGGTGTGCGTGCGCATCTAAGCAGGGTTAAGGGCGGACGCCAACTG
>JANLQP010000390.1:0-56579 GCA_031367895.1 Hyphomicrobiales bacterium | reverse complement strand
CTCGAAGGCCACGTGCGCCCCGAGATCGACGACGGCACCCAGTTCGAGATCGAGGGCGGGCGGCATCCGGTCGTCGAGCAGGCGTTGCGCGCGGCGAAGAGCGGGCCGTTCGTCGCCAACGATTGCATTCTCGGCCGCGCCGAGCTCAGCCATAAACCAACCGGCTTCGACGAGCAGGCCGACCGGCGCATCTGGCTCGTCACCGGCCCGAACATGGCGGGCAAATCGACGTTCCTGCGCCAGAACGCGCTCATTGTCGTCCTCGCGCAGATGGGCGCCTATGTGCCGGCGAAACGGGCGCGGTTCGGGATCGTCGACCGGCTGTTCTCGCGCGTCGGCGCCTCGGACGATCTGGCGCGCGGCCGCTCGACGTTCATGGTGGAGATGGTGGAGACGGCGGGCATCCTCAACCAGGCGACGAACCGCAGCCTCGTCATCCTCGACGAGATCGGGCGCGGCACGGCGACGTTCGATGGCCTCTCGATCGCGTGGGCAACGGTCGAGCACCTGCACGACGTCAACCGCTGCCGGGCGCTGTTTGCGACGCACTATCACGAGCTGACCGCGCTCTCGGGCCGCCTCGCCGACGTCGCCAACGCGACGATCGAGGTGCGCGAGTGGCAGGACGAGATCGTGTTCCTGCACAAGGTGCGCGGCGGTGCTGCGGATCGGAGCTACGGCATCCAGGTGGCGAAGCTGGCGGGCTTGCCGCGCGCCGTGGTCGAGCGGGCGGGCGAGGTACTGGCGGTGCTGGAGAAGGCCGATGGTGCCGGCAAAGCTGCGGGCGGCGGGCTCGATGATCTACCGTTGTTTGCAGCCGCACGGCCGAAGTCGAGGGCTTCGGGTCCGCGCGAGCCGTCACCGGTCGACACCGCGCTCGACGAGATCCAGCCCGACGACCTGACGCCGCGCGCGGCGCTGGAGGCGCTCTACCGGTTGAAGGGGCTGCGGGGGAAGGCTGGGAAGGGGTAGGTGGGCATGAACCGAACATTGCCCGACTTGCGGCATTGGTCTATGCGATCGGGCGCCGCCTGATCCGCGCGGCCTCGATGACGATGACTTGGCCTTTGGCCGTATCGCCGATCTCCGCCATCGCCTCGATGATGCGAACGGCCTTACGGTCGCGGCCAAAGCCGAACAGATCGAAGCGGATCAGCCCGTGGGTCGCCATACCTTTGGCGACGACCAACTCGCCGAAGTCCTTGTCCTCGGTCAGGATCACCCGCCCTTCATGATGGGCGTAGGACGTTCGAACCGTATCGTCCGCGCCATGGTCGAAATCGACGCCCCAAGCGACATCGTGCCCCGCCGTCCGCAGACCGGCCACCACGGCCGCCGGAACGTTCTCGTCGCAAAAGATGCGCAAGGTCAGGCCGCCTTCTCGGGGAAACGACCGGCAAGTTCGGCGGCAAACTCGAGCGCGGCACGAACACCCTCGGCCGTCAGATGCGGGTAGTCCGCGAGGATCTCGGCCTGGGTGTAACCTTCGGCGAAGCGGAGCACGATCAGTTCGACGGTGATACGTGTGCCCGCAATGCAGGGCTTGCCGACCATAATGGCCGGGTCAATACGAATGAGCGGGTGATTTTTTGCTTCGTTGGGCATGCCGCCATCGTAGCTTGACTTGCTCGATCCGCAAAATTCGCGTCTTCCCCTGCCTCACCCCAGCGCCTGCTTCAGCTTGATCACGGCGGTGCCGGGGCTGGTGAGGACGGGCAAGCCGCTGCTTTTTTCGACGGCGTCCTTGGCGCGTGAGGTCGAGAACTGCGCCAGCATGATTGCGTCGCAGGCGCCGAGTTTTGGTGCCGCTTCGGCAAGTAACCGGTTGTGCGTCGCGGAGTCGCCCGTCTGCAGCGCGCGCATCGCTTCGGGCACCGCAATCGACTTGAGTTTGGTCGAACTGCCACGTGCCTTCGCCAGTTCGTAGAACTCCTCCTCCATGCCGGGAAGCGAACGCTCGAACGTCGCCAACATGCCGATGGTCTTGCCGGCTGCCATCGCCGCTTCGAACATGGCTTCGTTGGGTTTCAGCACTGGCCAGCGCGCCGCCTTCGCCGCCGCCTCGATCGCCGAGCCGAACGCGGAACAGGTGAACAGAATGCCGTCGGCGCCGATGTCGCGACCGTACGTGGCGAGCCGCTGGATGCGCTCGTGGATCGCGGGCGTCAGTTCCTTGGTCTTGGCGCGGTCGACCGAGAGCGAGTCGTCGAGGATGTTGACGCGCTCGACGTCCGGCCAAAGCTCGCGGATCGCGGCCTCCACGGGATCGATGGCGACGGTGACGGCGTGGATCAGGGCGATGCGCTTCGGCATGATGCTCTCTCAGTCGCGAGGATCAGGATGTGCCAATCTGGTGCGGCCGCGTCAGCCCCAGGTCGGCGTAATCCAATTGAAGAGCGCGATGCCGCCGTCGACGACCAGCGTCGTGCCGGTGACGTAGCGCGAGAAACGGTCGGTGAGCAGCGCCAGCGCTGGCCCGGCCAGATCCTCGGCGTTGCCGAGGCGGCCGAGCGGGATCTTGCCGGAGAAGTCATAGGCGCCGGCATTGAAGCCGCCACCGGGAATGGCGCCCGGCGCCAGCGCGTTGACGCGGATGCCGTCGGGTCCCAGCGCGCGGGCGAGTTCCTTGACCAGCATCGTCTGCCCGGCCTTGCCCGCGGAATAGTGCGGCAGGTTGCGCGGCGTCTCAGCATGCAGCGACGTGATGAACAGCATCCGCCCCTTGATGCCGGCGGTCTGCATGCGCCGGGCGATCTCGCGCGCGAGGAAGAAACCCGAGCGCACGTTGACGTTCAGCATGCCGTCGAAGATCTCTTCGGACACCGCCATGGCGTGATCGGCCTCCTTGCGCGGTGGCGCCGCGGAATGCACGAACATGTCGAACGGCTTTCCGCCGAGTTTGGGGCCGTCGAGCCTGGCGACGAGCGCTTTCCAGCCGTCCTTGGTGGCGAGATCGCAGTCGACAGCCGTGGCCTGGCCGCCGGCTGCGTTAACAGCTGCGAGCGTGGCTGCGTTGCGGACGGGATCGACGTCGGCGAGCGTGACGTGTGCGCCTTCGCGGGCAAGGCCCTCGGCGATGGCGCGGCCGATGTTCGATGCCGAGCCGGTGATGAGGGCGCGCTCGCCCGTGAACAAGCCGATGGGTTGCATGCGTTGCCCTTCGTGGCGTGAGGACGCCGTGCCTGAGCGCGCGCCGAGACGCACGGCGCGGCAGCGCTTCATCGTGATTCGACGCGGCCTTCGTTTGCTTGGCGACTACTTCTTGCGGAATTTGCTCAAGTCGACAACTTTTGTGTCGCCGTTGTCCGGCTTCGGCGCATCCCCGGCTGCCTTGACTTCGGCCACCGCTGGCTTGCTGGCGGCCGGGTGTGGTTGTAACGCCGCCGGTTTCGCGACAACAGCAGGCTTGCCGTCCACGGCACGGTCGCGTTCAATTGGTACCAATGTGGGCTTGGCGTCGCCGGTCATCTCGACCTTCTCGGGCCTCGTCCGGCGAATCGACGGCCGGCGCCGGTCGGTATCGCGGCCTGCCGAATCGTCGGTTGCGTCGTCATCGGAGCGGCGCTGGCCATGGTCTTGCGGCTTGCGGCCGTGGTCCGTCATCAGCTCGGATTCTTCGAACTGCAGGCCGTATGGCACGCTCGGGTCGTAGAACACTTTGACCGCCTGGAACGGCACCACGAGACGCTCGGGGATGCCGTCGAACGTCAGCTTGACCTCGAAGCGTTCGTCGTTGACCTCAAGATCCCAGAAGCGATGCTGCAGCACGATCGTCATCTCGACGGGATACTTTTCCTTGAGCCGCTTCGAGATGTTGACGCCGGGCGCATGCGTATTGAATGCGATGTAGAAGTGGTGATCGCCGACAAGGCCACTCTCGCCGACCATGACAAGCACGGAACGCACGACGCTGCGCATGGCTTCCTGCGCCAAGGCCTCATAGTCGATGTGCTGGCCTGCGGTCATTCAGGTCCGATCCCTTAACCCATTGCTTCAGCGAGGCTTTCGCTTGTCGCCATTCCCCCTGGCACGCGCCAACCGAGGGGAAAGTGGAGGGCTTCTGTTGCCCGGTGCCCTCCGGACCGCGCCTGACGTGGCTAGACGCCAGGGCTTCAAGTTTAGGCTATCCCGACCGCATTACGCGGCAAGAGCAGCCTCAGCATAGTTGTCATTTGCAACTATTCTGGTGACCCGATAACGGCGGTATCATGCCGGGCAAAAGAGCGTCCTTTACACCCTCGTCGATCCTATTTCGCCCCCATGAGTGAGGTATCAGCTTTCAGGTTTCAGCTTCCAGGAGGCCATGTGCATGACTTCTTGAAACCTGATACCTGCCACCTGATACCTCGAATTGGTGGAGGCGCCGGGTACCGCCCCCGGGTCCGAATGGCTTATTACGACGTCAGTTTATCACCATAGCCGGACGAATCCGGCGCTCGTAATATAGGCGGACTCGAAGCCAATTGAAAGATTGCTTTCGTGCCGCCCGACCGAACGGTCGTGAACGCCGCAGGAGCCCGATGCCAACACCGCAAGACAGCCACCCCGGCAAAGGCCAGGACATGGGCTCGAGTCCAAGCGCCGGCGCGTCGCAAGTGCCTGCAACGTTTATGGAATTTCTGAAGGGCAGGCCCTTCTACGAGCCGGCTCAGGCGCCGATGTCGGCGTGGCTGGCGGCCATGATCACGGCGGCAATCGTGATCGGAGCGCAGTTTTTGGCGATCGGGATCGACCTGATTCCGGGGTTCGTCGAGTTCATGACCATGGCCCGGCCGGTATTGCCGGCCGGCCCGTCGGAAGATGTCACAGCTATTTTGGCCTGGAACCCGTCACCAGGACGGCTGATGCGCCTCACGTTGATCTCCCAGATCGTGGTCGTCGCTTTGACACTGCTCGCGGCACGGCGTTGGGGCCTCGTGCCGACGTTGCGCCTGCATCCACCGACCGGCGGTTGGCGCCTGTACGCCTACGCGTTCGGCGCGATGCTGCCGATCATCGCTGTCATCAACGGGCTCGCCTATCTCGTGGCGCCGACAGAAATGTTCAGCGATTTCAAATTCTTCCTGGAACTGGCGCGGGAAAAGAACATCGCCGTCACGGCACTGGCCATCGGCGCTGGCGCTCCGCTGTCCGAGGAGCTGTTGTTCCGCGGCTACCTGCTGACGGCGCTCTCGGCGTCGGCGCTCGGCTACTGGCGGGCGGCGATCTTCGCCACGCTGGCGTGGACCGCGCTGCATTTCAGCTATTCCTGGGTCGGCCTGACGGAAGTGTTCTGCATCGGGTTGTATTTCTCGTGGCTGCTCTGGCGCACGGGAAGTCTCCTGCCGCCGCTTCTCTGTCACGCGCTTTACAATTCGAGCCTGCTGGTGGCCATGCGGTTCTGGCCGCAGTAGAAGGGCTGCGCGATGTCAGAACTGCTTCGGCTTGGCCTTGCGCAGCTCCGGCATCAGTTCGTCCGAGATCAACCGCATGCTGGAGAGCGCCGTCGAGACCGGCATGCCCGCCCAGTTCGTGCGCACGACGATGTGGCTGCAGCCGAGATCGGCCCAATAGGGTTTCAGCTGGGCGTAACACTCCTCCGGTGAGCCGATGATGAAGCGGCCCTCGGTCAGTTCCTCGAACGACGTCGAGAAGTCGGCGTTATCAGGCATCACCTTGTCCTGGCCCCACTTGGCGTAGTCCTTGTATTTAGCCCCGAGATAGGGCGCTGCCATCTCGATCGCGGTGCGGCGATCCTTGGCGCAGAACACCTCCTTGAACACCGGCAGATCCGCCGGGAAAGGCTTGCCGCAGATTTTCAGCTCATCCCGGTAGACGCCCATCATGCGCGTCAGCGAAGCGAGCGTCGCGTGCGGGTTGATGAACCAGGCATCGGTCATGCGGGCGGCGCGGCGCACGGCCGGGTCGTTGTTGGCGGCGAGCCAGATCGGTGGGCGCGGCTTCTGCACAGGGCGGATGTTCATCACCACGTTATTGAGCTTGCAGGTGGCGTCCTCGAACGTGACGGGCTTGCCGGTCCACAGCTCCTGCACCAGCGTGAGATACGTCTCGAACCGCTTGACGCGCTCGCCCTTCGGTACGTTGAAGGCGTCGAACTCCATGTCGCGATAACCGAGCCCGACGCCGAAGATCAGGTTGCCGCGCGCAATAATGTCGAGCGTGGCAATGGTCTCGGCGGTGTAGACCGGGTTGTGCAGATTGAGCAGCAGAATGCCGGTGCCGATCTTCATCTCGCCGGCTTCGGCCGCAAGCCGCGCCAGGAACGGGATAAGCTGCAGCTGCTGGTTGTTGCCCTCGTTGAGATAGTGCTGCCCGGTGAGTAGCGAATCCCAGCCGCGATCGCGCGCGTGGTGCACCATGCGGATCTGGTCGTCGAGCGCCGACACCATATCGCGGTCGAGCTTCTGCTGGTTGGTGATGAAGAGACCGATTTTCATTTTCAATTGCGCCTTCGGTTGCCCACTTGCGCAACCGGCGCGTGGGTACGGAAACGTTGACGAACGGGTCGACACATGTGCGCCTTCGGTTGCCCACTTGCGCAACCGGCGCGTGGGTACGGCGGATCTCGGTGTCTGGCTTCAAGCTGACGCTTTGATCAACGCGAAGCAGAGGGTGCCAGCCTAAAGCCAGGCACCAAATCCTTACTTCATGGCGCGTTCGGCGAGCACCTTTTTGGCGATGCGGAAGCATTCGACGCCCGCCGGAAAGCCCGCGTAGATGCCGATCTGGTGCAGGATCGCCTTTAATTCGTCCTTCGTCACGCCGTTGTTGAGCGCGCCGTTCAAATGCAGTTCCCACTCATGCATCCGGCCGAGCGCAGCGAGCATGGTGAGGTTCATCATCGAGCGTGTCTTGGCCGGTATCGTGTCGTCGCCCCAGACCTTGCCCCAGCAGAACTCGTTCAGCATGTCCTGCCATTCACGGTTGAAATCGTCGACCGTCGACAGGCTCTTGTCGACGTACTCGGCGCCGAGCGTTTTCTTGCGTGCGGCGAGGCCGGCTTCCCAGAGCTTACGATCCATGTGTTCCTCCTTCGTGTTGTGGCTGTCCGATGACAGCCATGATTGGCAGCCTTCCGCGGATCGCTCAAGGCGCAATTTATCTGGCGTCTTGCTTCGTCAATGTCGCCATTGCCATGTTGGCGAGGATCAGCGCGATGATACAAGCGTCGAACAAACGGCTGGCGCCGTCGTCGCCGCGACCGCGCTCGATCACCTTGCAGGTGCGACACGTCGTAGGTACGACTGGGCCACTTTGGCCAGCATTTGCTGCCAGCCCGGCGTCAGATTGGTTCATGGGGCTTGGTGTCCCAGGATGGCGATTGGGCTTGGGGTTCGAATGCAATAAGCGTCTATTGGGCGAAACACATAAGGAACAAGGCCAGCATGTCCGCGAGCCCGACTCAGCCCTCGAACCATCGCTATACCGTGTCGTTGCTGGCCGTGGCACAAGCCCTGTTCATGATGACGCAATCGATGGGCATTGCGACGACGCCGCTGGCGGGGCACTCGCTGCTCGGCGCCGACAAAGCACTGGCGACGCTGCCGATCTTTCTGACACACGCCGGCATCATGACGGGCACTATACCGGCGTCGCTGCTGATGGGGCGGATCGGCCGGCGGGACGGGTTCTCGGTCGGCGCGAGCCTTACGGTGCTGTTCGGTTTGCTTGCCTGCTATGCCATCCAGTCACAGAGTTTCGAGCTGTTGTGCGCGGCGGCCTTCCTGCAGGGTATCGGCGCGTCCTTTGCTTGGTACTACCGCTTTGCCGCCGCGGACGCTTCACCGGTCGACTTCAAGGCGAAGGCGATCTCGTACGTGATGGCAGGCGGCATCGTGGCGGGTATTCTTGGACCTGAGATCGCCAAGCTCGGTGTCGACTGGTTCGCGCCCGTCACGTTCCTCGGCGTTTACGTCGCGATCGCGCTGACGGCGGCGATCAGTCTGATGATGTTGCAAGGCCTGCGAATCCCGAACCTGACCGCGAGCCAGAAGGCGGATGGTGGCCGCCCGCTCAGCGTGATCATCCGGCAGCCGACCTATGCGGCGGCGCTGATTTCGTCGATGCTCGGCTACGGCGTGATGACGCTCGTCATGTCGGCGACGCCACTGGCCATGCTCGCGTGCGGTTTCAACTATGGGCAGAGCGCGACCGTCATTCAGGTACACATCGTGGCGATGTTCCTGCCGTCGTTCTTCACAGGGCACCTGATCCAGCGCTTTGGCGTGCTGACCATCATCGCGGCGGGCGCACTGATCCAAGCCGGTTGCGCCATGGTCAATCTGACCGGCATCGAGTTCTCGAATTTCCTCATTTCCAACGCGCTGGTGGGCCTGGGCTGGAACTTCACCTTCGTCGGTGGCTCGACATTGCTCACCACCACCTATCAGCCGTCGGAGCGCGCCAAGGTGCAGGCGAGCCACGACTTCATGGTGTATGCCACAACGGCGACGGCGGCGCTGCTGTCCGGCTTCCTGCAGCAGAAGGCCGGCTGGAACATCATCAACCTCGCGACGCTGCCGCTGATGGCTACGATCATGTTGGCCATGACCGCGCTGCATCTGCATCGCCGCCGCGTGGCGATAGCTGCATCCGCCAACGGTTAGCCCCGTTGGCTTTGCCGTGCGTCAGCGGCATGCCCAACCGCCGCTTGGAGCACCGCCTCTTTGGCATAGCTGCCAACCCCGCCTGCGACAATCGGCACGCCGTCACACCCCGGTTGCGGGCGGCGCGTGCTGCCCGTACGCTGGCGGTCAAACCATCAATCACACAACAGGCCAGCAATGGCCGCCGGAGGACACACATGGCATTCGATGCCACGAAGAAAGATCTCGTCATCGCGGTGATCGGCACCGGGACGATGGGACGCGGCATTGTGCAGGTCTCGGCGGCGGGGGGCATGAAGGTCATCGCCTACGACGAGAAGCCGGGCGGCGCTCAAGCGGCCAAAGATTTCGTCGGCAAAATGTTGGAACGCGCGGCCGAGAAGGGGCAGATGTCGCCGGCCGACGCCAAGGCCGCGAGCGACCGCATCACGGTTGCCGCGTCGCTCGCTGATTGCGCCAAGGCCGACGTCATCGTCGAAGCCGTATTCGAGCGGCTCGACATCAAGCAGGAGCTGTTCGAGAAGCTCGATGCCATCGCGCCGCCCAACACCATCCTGGCGTCAAACACGTCGTCGCTGGCGGTGACCGCGATTGCGGCAAAGACCAAGCATCCGGAACGCTGCGCCGGCATGCACTTCTTCAATCCGGTGCCGCTGATGCGCCTGGTCGAGGTGATCCCGGGCCTGAAGACTGCGCCGTGGGTGAGTGAAGCGCTGATGACGATCGGCCGCCGCATGACGCGCGAGCCGGTGCTGTGCGTCGACAGCCCGGGTTTCCTCGTCAATCACATCGGCCGTGGCCTCGGGCCGGAGACGCAACGCATCCTGCAGGAGGGTATCGCCACACACGACGAGATCGACCGCATCCTGGTCGGCGCGCCAGGCTTCCGGATGGGGCCGTTCACGCTCGGCGACATGGTCGGCATCGACGTCGGCAACGCCGCGATGACGTCGATGTACGAACAATTCTTCCATGAACCGGCCTATGCGCCGTCGCCGCATATGGCGCTGCGCGCAGCGGGGGGTCTCTACGGCCAGAAGACCGGTTCGGGCTGGTACACCTACAAGGACGGCAAGAAGATCGAGCCGGCACAGAAGGGAACGCCGGCGGCGCGACCGAAGTCGGTTTGGGTGCGCCCGTCGGATCACAATCAGGATCTGCAAAATCCGTTCCTGGAGTATCTGAAAACCACCGGTGTCGAGATCGAGCGCGGCGCCGCGCCGTCGAAGGAGGCGTTGATCATCATCACGCCGGTTGGTTATGATCTGACAACGGCCGTGCAAGATCTGAAGTACGACGGCGCGCGCTCGGTGGCGATCGACGTGCTATTCGGTCTGAAGGGCCCGCGCACCGTTATGGTGACGCCGGTGATTGATCCGAAATACCGCGAGATGGCGGCGGGGCTGATGGGCCACGACGGCCAGCCCGTGATCGTCATCAACGACAGCCCAGGCTTCGTCGCACAGCGCGCGGTGGCGGCACTCATCAACGTCGGCTGCAACGTGGCGCAGCGCGGCGTCGGGGTGCCCGGCGACATCGACAAGGGCGCCAAGCTCGGCCTTGGCTATCCATTTGGGCCGATCGAGTGGGGCGACCGCATCGGCCCGAAGCGCGTGCTATTCATCCTCGAGCGGCTGCACGAGTTCTACCAGGAGCCGCGCTATCGCCCGTCGCCCTGGCTCAAGCGCCGCGTCATTCTCGGGCTGCCGTTGAGCGCGCCGGAGGGGGTGAGCCGTTAGTTGCGCCTTCGGATGCCCACAAGCATCCGGCGCGTGGATACGGTGGCGTTCGAGATGACAGCACGCGGCACGTGCGGAGCCTGTCACCACTCCGCGTTTGTGGGATCAAGCTCCGTCCGATCCGCACTGCTGTGCAGGACGAAATGCACGCGAAGCTCAGCGTCATCGTAGTCATAGATCAGGATGAACGGTGTCCGTGACACGGGGTAAACGCACATACCGAGCGTCGGATCTGGTGCGATCTTTGGATAAGCGGTCAAGTGGTTCGCGATGACACTGAACACACGATCACGCTTTTCAAGAACGACACGGGCACCGAAGCGCGGATAGCCTTGCTCCAGCAACGTATCGAGTTGGTCGAGGAACGTCTTCGAGAGACGAACGCGTCTCATGGCGCCAGCGGGTACTTCGACCGGAGTGCCTCAAGGAATGCATCCGAGCGCACCTTGGCCTCATCCATCGAATAGATGCGCCCCTCTCGGAAATCAGCCTTCGATTGCTCGACAAGCGCGCGCTCTCGGGCGGATAGAGGCCTCGGAAGCGTTCCAGCAGCGTCTATGTCCGTCACGATGTCAGCCACAGTCGCAACCGCCTCGTCGTCGAGGTCGGCCAGCTTGGCGTTGATGATAGCCATGGCTTCGCTGCGCGTCATGGCGCTTTCTACCACAACCTGCGGACCAGGCGAAAGCGTCAGAATACGAGAGTGGCGTTATTTGTGTTTGACAACAACTGGGCCGGGCAACAGGTATTGAAATCAATCGAGTGGCGTCGGACTGAAGCCGGACGCCTGATATCGCGGGGAGTCGCATGTCGTTCGATCGTCTGTTTGCACCCAATGCCATCGCCATCATCGGCGCGTCGCAGGATTTGACGCGCATCAGCGGCCAGCCGATCCAGGCGCTGAAGAACTCAGGGTTCATGGGTCCGGTGTATCTGGTGAACCCGCGCTACAAGGAGCTGCACGGGCAGGTCTGCTATCCCGCGGCGAAAGACATCGGCAAGCCCTGCGATCTGGCGCTGATCGCGGTGCCGGCGCCGGGCGTATCGGCGGCGATCCGCGATTGTGGCGCCGCGAAGATCCCGTTCGCGATCATTTTGACGGCCGGTTTCCGCGAGGCGGGCGAAGAAGGCCGCAAGCTCGAGGCGGAACTGGCCAAGGCTTGCAAGGAAGCGGGTGTGCGCGCGATCGGCCCCAACTGCCAGGGCGCGCTGTCGGTGCCGTCGCGCATGTGGTGCGTGTTCGGCTCGATCGGCGACGAGACGGGCCTCGCCAGCGGTCCGGTCTCGTGCGCGTTCCAGTCCGGCGGCTTCGGTTATGCCGTCGTCAATCTCGCGGAAGCGCAAGGCGTCGGCTTTCGCAATGTCGTGTCGACCGGCAACGAGACCGACGTCGCCATGCCCGAGCTGCTGTCGGGGTTCCTCGACGATCCCGGCACGCACCTGGCGTTCGCCTACATGGAGGGCACGCCGAATGCGCGCGCACTGCTCGATGTCGGCCGCAAATCGCTGGAATTGGGCAAGCCAGTCCTGATATGGAAGGGCGCGCAGACCGAGGCCGGCACCAAGGCCGCCGCGTCGCACACCGCCAACATGACCGGCAACTACGATCTTTACCGCGCGGCGTTCCGCCAGTCCGGCCTGATCGAGACGTTGGATGTCGAGGAGATCGTCGATTTCGCCAAGGTCGCCGCTGCGCAACGCTGGCCGAAGGGTCGCGCCATCGGCGTGCTGTCGATCTCGGGTGGCTCCGGCATCGTGTTCGCGGATCGGGCGGTGCAGGAAGGACTCAATTTGCCGAGCTTCGCGCCGGCGACCGTGAAGGCGCTACGTGAGGTGATCCCATCGTTCGGCTCGCCCGACAATCCGGCGGATACGACGGCTGGAGTCATCAACGAACCGGCGCTATTTACGAAGACGCTGGACATCGTTCTGGCTGATCCCGGCATCGATCAGTTGTCGCTGCTGCTTGCCTCGCTGCCCGGGGCCGGCGCGCTCCGCTGCGCGCAGGCGATCACGGCCGCAGCAGCCAAGACCGACAAGCCGGTGCAGGTGGTCTGGTCGGGCCGGAAGGCGAAATCGGAGGAGGCGTGGAAGCTCTTCACCGACGCCGGCGTGCCATTCCTGCCAACGCCCGCGCGTGGTGCCAAGGCGGCAGCCACGCTTGCCAAATTCGCCGAGAACCGGCGCCGGCTGACGCCGCGCAAAGCGCCAGCCGTGAAAATGCCGGCGGGCCTCAAACTGCCGGCGGGTGCGCAGACTTTGTCCGAGGTCGAGAGCAAGGCCGTGCTCAAGTCGTTCGGCATTCCGGTGACGACGGAAGTGCTGGTGCCTGATGGTGCCGACATAGCCGCCGCAACGAAGGGCTTGAAAGGTCCGTTCGCGGTGAAGATCGTATCGCGCGACATCGCACACAAGACGGAGGCCGGCGGTGTCAAGCTCGGCATTGCGGTGGCGGGTCTGGCGAAGGCCGCGGCGGAAGTGACCGCCAACGGCCGCGCCTACAATGCGGAGGCCAAGATCGACGGTGTGCTGGTTTCCGAGATGGCGTCGGGCCTCGAGGCGCTGATCGGCGTCGTCAACGACGAGAGTTTCGGACCGACGGTGGTGCTCGGCCTCGGCGGCATCCTGACCGAGGTGTTGAAGGACGTAACGTTCCGCATCGCGCCGTTCGACATCGAGACCGCACACGACATGATCGGGGAGCTGCGGGCAGCGAAGATTTTCGACGGCGTCCGTGGGAAACCGGCTTCCGACAAAGACGCGTTGGCGAAGACGCTGGTGGACGTTTCGGTGATGGCGGCTGCCTTGGGCGACCGGCTGAAGGAGATGGACATCAACCCGATTTTCGTCGGCGGCAAAGGCCAGGGATTAGCCGCCGCGGACGCGCTGATCGTGCTGAAGTAGACGTCGTAGCAGTGGATCGGAGCAAACGGCCCGCCATGGTGCGGGAAGGCCGAGTGTTGAACCCGCGACGTTCGACGTTGCTGCGCTTTCGCGTGCAGTTGTTAAACCTCACGGGAGCGAGTGCAATTGAAATCTCGATGACGATTGGTGGCCCGTTCGCTCCAACCTACGAGTAGACTGTAGACCTCGAACGGAGCACGCGCTTGAAGTTGCCCTGCTGCGGGCCCATTTCTCGGCTACGATGAAAACTCAGTCAACTGTCCAGGGCCATTGCCCGGGGAAGCCGCGATGAGCGCGTTCACAATCATTGCCCTCTGGGGTCTGGTGTCTCTGGTGGCCTCGCTGGTTGGCGGCATCGTCGCGTACACGAAGCGCCGCGATCATTCAGCCTGGGCGGCCTGGTGCTTCGTCTTCCCGCCGTTGCTGGTCGCCGTGCTGTTGTTGCGCAAGAACCCGGGCAACCGCCCGCGCCAACCGGGCTTCGACGACGACGACCACGAGCTGGCGTAAGCGCGGTAACGCTCACGGTCCACCCACTCATGCTGCCTTCGCGGGCGGCGGATCGAACACCGGCTTCAGATCATTGGCATCCTGCGGGCGCCGAACACGACCATCGAGATGCGCGCCCTGTTCGACGCTGAGCTCGCGGTGATGCACGTCGCCTTCAACGTGCGAGCCCGAAGCCAGCGTCACGGAGAGCCCGCGTACGGTGCCATGGACCCTACCGCGAACAATGACCCGCTCGGCCTGCACCATGCCGGTGACATGGCCGTTCTCGCCGACGATCACCTCCGTGCCAATGACATCGCCCTCGACTCGGCCGTCCACTTGAAGTGTGCCGCGCGTCGAGATCTTGAGACCTTGCCCCGAGATTGTGAGATCATTGCCGATCAGCGAGCCCATGGAAAATCCGGCGCCCGTAGCGTGTGTTGGCTTGGACGCTGGCATCGTCGGTGCGGCACGCGATGGCGCAGCTGGCGGGGTTTCCTCGCCGACGACGGCCGGAATCGCGGGCGGATTCGACTGGCTCGTCTTCGGCATTTCGAATGGCTTCAGGTCAGCAGTCTTCGATTTCTGCTCCGGCGGAGGACTACGTGAGAACATGGCGCTACTTCCTGCATGATATTGCTGGCCTCCCCTCGGGTTGACGCGACCACGCGGCGATGGTGGAAATGTGTCAGCAAAACGCACGCAGCTGGAGACCACGCCATGTCCGATGAATTGATCAAGCTCACCGCGCGTGACTGCGTCCGCCGCCTCGAACGCCGCGAGATTACGCCACTGGACCTCATCGATGCCGCCGAGAAGCGGATCGCCGCATGCGAACCGGCGCTGAACGCGTTGCCGACGCGCTGTTTCGAGCGTGCCCGCGAGCATGCACGGCGGCTGATGGACGGCAAAGGCTGCGAGGCTGCGGGCGAGGCGGGATGGCTCGCCGGCGTGCCGGTCGCGATCAAAGACCTCACCGACGTTGCAGGCGTGCGCACGACCTATGGCTCGCCGATCTTTAGGGAGCACGTGCCGAAGACCTCGCATCCGGTGGTCGAGCGGATCGAGCGGAAGGGCGGCATCGTGATCGCCAAGTCGAACACACCGGAGTTTGGCTCGGGCGGCTCCACATTCAACGAGGTCTTTGGGCGCACGACGAACCCGTGGAATACATCGCTCACGTGCGGCGGCTCGACAGGCGGTGGCGCGGCAGCGTTGGCATCGGGCGAAGTCTGGCTGGCGCACGGCACAGATCATGCGGGCTCGCTGCGGCGTCCCGCCACCTATTGCTCGGTGGTTGGCATGCGGCCATCGCCAGGGCGTGTGACGCGTGGCACGGTCAACAATCTCTACGCGCCGTTGTCCGTGCAGGGGCCGATGGCGCGCAATGTCGGCGATCTCGCGCTGTTCCTGGATGCGATGGCTGGTTTCTGTCCGAAGGACCCACAGACGTTCGATGCGCCAGCCAAATCGTTCAGCGCGGCGGCAGTTGCCCCACGCGTGCCGAAGCGCGTCGCTTTCACGGCAGACTTCGGCGGCAAGATACCCATGGAGCGGGAAACAGCGGCGATTTGCGCAGCGGCCGTTCGTACGTTCGAGGCCATGGGCGCGATCGTCGAGGAGGCGTCGCCCGATATCGGCGCAATCGCGGACGCATTCATGGTGCTTCGTGCGCAGTCGTACGTCGTCGACCGCGAGCTGCAATTGCAGACGCACCGCGACCTCATCAAGCCGGACATCGTCTGGAACACGGAAATGGGCCTCAAAGCCACACCAAGCCGGCTGGCGTGGGCGGACCGTGAACGTGCCGCGCTCTACCGACGCGTCGTTACGTTCTTCGAGACCTACGACATTCTGGTGACGCCTGGTGCGTCGGCACCGGCGTTCGACGTCAACCTGCGTATGCCAGCGGCGATCGACGGCAAGACACTCGAGAACTATCTCGGCGCGTCGCTGATCACCGCCGTGCCGACGCTGATGGGCACACCGTCGATTGCGGTGCCGTGCGGCTTCGATCAGTGGGGCCGCCCGATCGGCCTGCAAATCGTCGGCCGTCCACGCGGCGAGGCGGAGATTATTTCGGCGGCAACGCTGATTGAAGAGGCGATGGGGTTGTCGGCGCATGTGCCGATCGAGCCGCGAACGGGCAGGGTGCCACCGATCGTTGCCGGGTGAGACGTGAGGATAACGGTAACGGTCCCCGATGTTGGTACCCGTATGCTGACGAACCCGCGCGGCGGATCGCAAGATTGCGCGCGGAGCGAACGCAGTTTCGTGTTTTTGTCACCCGTTGAGGCGCCAGATCTGCAGATTGAGTGCTGTCGCGAAGCTGACCCAGAGCAGGTAGGGAACGAACAGCCAGAATGCCGGCGAATTCGATCGGCGCGTCGCCAACAGGAAGGCGACGATGCTGCACCACAGCGCCAGGATATCAATCAGTGCGACTCCCGGCAGTTGCCGTCCGAAGAACAGCCACGACCACGCCATGTTCAAAACGAGGCCGACGCCCCACGCGCCGATGGCCGGCCAGCGTTGATCGCTGCGCCACACCAGCCAACCGGCGATCGCGATCATCAGATAGAGGAGTGTCCAAACCGGACCAAATACAGCGCTCGGTGGTGTCCAAGCTGGCTTGGCGAGAGCTGCATACCAGGCGCCAGGCCGGGATGTGGCCCCAACGGCTGCTGCAGCTGCGACGAGGCAGATGAAGACGAGCAAGGTTCCGGCAGCAGCGACCTTGGGGTTCATGACCGACCTCGGGTTGGCATTATGTAACGGTTGGCCCTGCCGGCTGGATCACGAGTTGGTCCGCACATGACACGATGGTCGCGTCTAGCCCTTGCCGCCGCGTGCCTTCAGGTATCGAGGGTTGCGGACCTTGAGTTCGGCCGTGAGATGGGATGAGAGGCGTTGAGCGATGTCGGGGTGGGTCTTTTCGCCGAACTCGCTGGCGCGCAGATCCTTCGCCAGCTGCCCGAGTGTGCCGTCGCCATCCTCGTAGAAGGCGTCGAGCAACGCAAGCTCTGCGGCGTCTTCGGCCGTGTCGATCTCGCGGCGCGCGATCTCAAGCGCGTTGGCGACCATGGCCGCCGCATAGCGCTTCTCGGCTGGTAGCGCCGGATTGATCTCGGTCTTCAACGTTGCGATCGCAAGGTCGATCAGCGCGCTCGCGTCCTTGCCCTTGGCTGACATTTGTTGCGTCTCCGGCTGAATGGGTGCGGTCTCGCGGTCGAGACCGTGGTTGTCGTCGTGAGCGCTCAGCGGGCCGAGAGCGGCTTGCCCTTGCCGATCTTCTGGATGATGTCGAGCGCGTCGAGTTCCATTTCCGGCGGCATCAGGCCGGTCAGCACGAGCTCGAGCGAGCGCTCGCCGCCCTTGACGAAGCGGTCGCCTTGCAGGAGCGAGATCGCCGCCCATTTCGCCGCAGCCAGCACCTCGAAGTAGGGCAGTTCCGGCGCGGTGATCTTGTCTGTGGCAACCGCGTTGTAGCCTTCGAGCAGCGCGCCCAAGCGGCCGATGCCGCCCGCCACTCTGTCGTCGTTGCCGAAGCGCCAGCAGCGGGCGATGAACCAGCCGATATCCTCGCGCGGGTCGCCCCAATGGCAGAACTCCCAATCGAGGATGGCGGTGAGCTGGCCCTTCTCGACCATGTAGTTGCCGGTGCGGAAATCGCCGTGCACCAAAACCAGCGCCTTGGGCTCGGGCGCATTGGCGTCGAGCCAGGCGAGAATGTATTCGAGCGCGGGGCGGGCCTCGCTAGCTTTGTCGATACCGGCGCGCAGTTCGGCGACGACGCGGCGCGAAGGGTTGCCGAGCGGCACGGGCAGGAACGGCAATACGCCTGCTCCCGGCCGGATGGCGTGAATGCGGGCGAGTTCGCCACCGATCGTTTTCGCGAGAGCGTCGCCGTAGCTCGCCAACTCCGGGTCGCGGACGATGCGGCGGCCTTGCGCGGCGCCACTGACGAAGCCCTGGATCGCGAACGGTCGGCCGATCAACTTGTCGTCGGGCGAAACGGCGATCGGCTCGGCGACCTTGGCGCCGGCCTTGTGTGCGGCCTCGATGCAACGGAACTCGGCGATCCGGTCGAGACTGAGGTCGAGGCGGGCGGCGGCGTCGGTGCGCAACACCCAGCGATGGGTGCCGGCGCGCGGGCCGCCGTCAACCGTGACGTCGATGCGCCAGTTTTCCTGCACCGCGCCGCCGGCGAGCAGCTCAGCGGCCGTGATCTTGGCAGTCGTCGCACCAATTACTTTCGCAAGCCACGGCTCAAGGATGTCGAGGCGGCTCTGATCGAGCGTGCGGGCGCGGCCTTCTTTGTTCGGTGCGGTCATATTCATTCCGTCGGCAACAGGTGGCCGCCGTCGACGGTGAGCACGCTGCCGGTCATGAACGAGCCGGCACCCGAGGCGAGCAGCAACAACGGTCCGTCGAGTTCACCGACTTGGCCAAGGCGGCGGAACGGCACGTGCGCGATCATGCGTTTTCCGGCGTCCGTCTCCCAGTAGCTGTCGTTAAGTTCGGTCGCGATGTAGCCGGGGGCCAAGGCATTGACGCGGATCTTGTCGCGCGCAAGCTCCAGCGCCATCGTGCGCGTCAGGGCGATCACGGCAGCTTTGGAAGCAGCATAGGCACCGAGCGTCTTGATGGCGCCGAGGCCGACGATCGAGGAAATGTTGACGATCGATCCACCCTTACCGCCGGCAACCATGCGGCGCGCGCCCTCCTGGCCGACGCGGAAGACGCCGTCGAGGTTCACGTCCATGACGCCGCGCCACTGCTGCTCGGTCATGCGGACGATGAAGGCCGGATCAGTGACACCGGCGTTGTTGATGAGCACGGTGACGGGGCCGAGCGCCTTTTCAGCGGCATCGAAGCAAGCTTTGACCGAGACCGGATCGCGGACATCGAGCGCGACGGCTGCGGCCTTGCCGCCGTTCGCCTCGATCTCACGGGCGAGCGTCTCCAGCCGGTCGGTGCGGCGGGCGGCGAGCACGACCTTGGCGCCGGCCTTGGCGAGCACGCCGGCGAAATGCTGGCCGAGGCCGGACGAGGCTCCGGTGACGAGCGCGGTCTGGCCTGCAAGCGAGAAGAGTGTGTCGGACATGGTACCGTCTCCTCCCTCTCCCCATCGTCTGCTCGTCGTGCTGAAAGTGCGCCTCCGGCACGACGATTGGGGAGAGGGGACTGAGTTAGAAACTGCCGAGATAGTCGCGCTTGCCGACGTCGACGCCGTTGTGGCGCAGGATGTCGTAGGACGTGACGATGTGGAAGTAGAAGTGGGGGTAGGCATGCGTCATCAAGTAGGCGTGGCCCTTCAGGACCTTCGGCTGGCCACCGATCGTCAAGTTGATGTCCTTCATCTCGGAGCCATCGATGTCGGCCGGCTTAAACGTGCCGATATAGTCGATCGACTTCTGCAGGCGGGCGCGCAACTCCGCCAGGTTCTGCTCGTTGTCTTCCCACTTCGGTGCCGTGGCATCCTTACCGGCGAGGCGAGCGCAGCCCATCTTCGCCATGTCGGAGGCGATCTGCACCTGCCGTTTCAGCGGGAACATGTCGAGTGCGAGCCGGCAGTTCGGCAGCACGTCCGAGTCAATCTTCTTAGCGGCGGCATGGGCTTCCGCCTTCTCGATCACGGCGATCAGGTTCTTCATCAGCCGCTGCATGACGGGAACGGAATTCTGGTACATCGACACGGACATGGGTGTGGCCTCTCTCAATGGAACGCATCCGGGCAAGCCGGGTTGGAGATCGGCATATAGCGGACTTTGCGGCAGAAGCGCAAACAGGAGATAGGCAATAGCCAATAGGCAGTAGCCAATAGGCAGTCGTTGGCCTCAGCTACCCGGTCTACGGCTCGTCCCAGGAGTTGTGGGACTTGCGACATTGAGCATTCCGGCCGCTGCCAGCGTATCGGGTCAGGCGGCGAGGTCAATCGGCTTGCCGCGCGGCGTTGGCAGCGTCGCCGGTCGCTTCCAGCGACGCCGCGACGGCCTCGCACTTCACGACCACTTGTTCAGGAACGCCTTGCGCTTGTTGGCAATCGTCGCGGCAATCCCCGCATAAATCATGTCGACTTGATCGGCCGCGATTGCTTCGGCGAACCTTCGATTGCATCAGCAGCGCCGTCGAAAAAAATCACGCCGAAACAGCCTTGGCAGACGCGTCGTTCTTGACGTTGTCGCCTGCCGGGGGGTTACTGAGGCCCGGATTTAGACGACACCGCCCGAACGAGGACCCAAATGGCCAAGAAACGCAAAGTCATGATCACGTGCGCCGTCACCGGCTCGATCCACACGCCGTCGATGTCGCCGCATCTACCGATCACGGCGGAGGAGATCGCGGACGCAGCCGTCGGCGCTGCCGAGGCCGGCGCGGCGCTGGTCCACGTCCACGCCCGCAACCCGAAAGACGGCTCGCCCGATCAGAGCCCCGTAGCGTTCGGCAAATTCCTGAACGTGATCAAGCAGCGCTCCGGTTGCGTCATCAACCTCACTACCGGCGGCGCGCCGACCATGTCGATCGAGGAGCGGCTGAAACCCTGCGCCGTGTTCAAGCCAGAGGTCGCGTCCCTCAACATGGGTTCCATGAACTTCGGCCTCTATCCAATGCTCGAGCGCCAGAAGGAGTTCAAACACGATTGGGAAAAGCCGTACCTCGAAGGCAGCCGCGACCGCATCTTCAAGAACACCTTCACCGACATCGAGAACATCCTGACGCGCTGTGCCGAGAACAACACGCGCTTCGAGATCGAGTGCTACGACATCGGCCATCTCTACACGCTGCGCCACTTCGCCGATCGCGGCATCGTCAAGCCGCCGTTCTTCATCCAGTCCGTGTTCGGCATTCTCGGCGGTATCGGCCCGCACCCCGAGGACGTGCAGCACATGAAGCGCACTGCTGATCGGCTGTTCGGCGACCAGTACCAGTGGAGCGTGCTCGGCGCCGGCCGCAATCAGTTGCACATCGCGGCACAGGCGATCGCGCTCGGCGGTAACGTCCGCGTCGGCCTGGAGGACAGCCTTTGGTCTGGGCCGGGCAAGCTCGCGAAATCGAACGCCGAGCAGGTGAAGCTCGCCCGTCAGATGATCGAGGCGCTGGGCCTCGAGATCGCAACTCCCGAGGACGCGCGCGAGCTGCTGCAACTGAAAGGCGCCGACAAGGTGAACTTCTGAAGTGCGTGCAGGTGTCAGGCTTCAAGCCTGCCACCAAGTCAAGTGGCGCAACGGGGCCGAAATGACCGGAAAATCCGCGGGCGGGACCGCAGAAAAGAAGCGCGTGGCTGCACCGAAGTCCGCCGCGCGAACGCCGGCGGCAAAGCAGCTCGCCGATCTCAAAGCGCGCTTGCTGGAGGTCTCGGACATCGCCTCGGCCGCGTCGGTCTTGAGCTGGGACCAGTCCATCTACATGCCCGTCGGCGGTGCTGCCGCCCGCGCCCGCCAGATGTCGCGCCTATCGGAAATCGCCCACCAGAAGCGCACCGATCCGGCGATCGGCCGTCTGATCGGGAAGCTGGAGCCCTACGCCGCAGCGCTACCGCCGGATGCCGACGACGCCCGCCTCGTCCACGTTCTGCGCCGCGACTACGAGCGCTCGATCCGCGTGCCCGCCGATTTCATTGCGCGCTCCAGCACGGCCGCATCCGCCTCCTACAACGCCTGGGTCGCAGCGCGACCGGCAAATGACTTCGCGACGATGCGCCCGCACCTGGAAAAGGCGCTGGACCTCTCCCGCGAGTACGCCGGTTTTTTCCAGGGCCACGCGCACATCATGGACCCGCTGATCGGCCCCGACGAGGGCGTCACCGTCGCCGAGACCCGCGCGCTGTTTAAAAAGCTCCGCGCCGCGCTGGTGCCGCTCGTTAATGCGATCACCGCCGAAGGCCCAGCCGACGACAGTTGCCTGCGCAAGCACTACCTGGAAGCGCCGCAGCTCGCGTTCGCGCTCCGCATGGCGCAGGACTTCGGCTACGACCTGAAGCGTGGCCGTCTCGATAAAACAGCGCACCCGTTCATGACGCTATTTGCGCGCGACGACGTCCGTATCACCACACGCGTCCGCGAGGATGATCTCTCCGACGCGTTGTTTTCGACGCTGCACGAGACCGGCCACGCGCTCTACGAGCTCGGCGTTTCCCACGACCTGTCCCCGCCGATCGACGGCGGCACCTCGGCCGGCGTGCACGAAAGCCAGTCGCGGCTCTGGGAAAACCTCGTCGCGCGGAGCCACGGCTTTTGGGAACACGCCTATCCGCGTCTGCAGGCCGTTTTCCCCGACCAACTCCGCCGCGTGACGCTCGAGGCGTTCTATCGCGCCATCAACAAAGTCGACCGGACGCTGATCCGCACTGACGCCGACGAGGTCACCTACAACCTGCACGTCATGATCCGCTTCGATCTCGAATGCGCGCTGCTCGAAGGCAAACTCGCGATCAAGGATCTGCCCGAAGCGTGGAATGCGCGTTACGAGTCCGACCTCGGCGTCCGCGCGCCCGACGATCGCGACGGCGTGCTGCAGGACGTGCACTGGTATGCGGGCGGCCTCGGCGGTTCGTTCCAGAGCTATAGCATCGGCAACATCCTCTCGGCGCAGTTCTACGACGCAGCGTTGAAGGCGCATCCCGGCATACCCGCCGAGATCACGTCGGGACGCTTCGACACGCTGCACGGCTGGCTGCGGACCAACGTCTACCGCCACGGCCGCAAGTTCGGCGTCGACGACCTCGTGCGCCGCGCCACGGGCAAGCCGATGCGCATCGAGCCGTACCTCGTCTACCTCAAAACCAAGTACGGCGCGCTTTACGATCTGCGAAACTTCCGATGAAATGCGAGACATGAAATGACCCTGTTACGCCTTTGGCTGCTGGGAACCGGAGCGGTGATCGCGGTCCTTTTCATGTGGGCCTATGCGCCGATCCTCATTCTGCTGCTCGGCCTCACGGGCGGTATAGGCGTGATCGTTGCGGCAGCGATCAGGTTTGCGCATGCGATCGCGGGACATTCGCGTAATAGGAACCGTCAACGGTAGAGCTTCGGATAGGCACGAGGGAAACGAACATGGAATTCGATTACGTCATCGTCGGTTCGGGTTCGGCTGGCTCGGTGCTCGCCGATCGCCTGACGGCCAGCGGCAAATACACCGTCGCGGTGCTGGAGGCCGGACCCTCCGACTACAAGAACCCATACATTCATTTTCCGGCCGGCTTTTTCAAGCTGCTCGACAACAAGGCCGTCAACTGGGTCTACTACACCGAGCCCGTGTCGCGCACGAAGGACCGCCGCATCCTATACCCACGCGGGCGCGTACTCGGCGGCTCATCGTCGATCAACGGCGTCATGCAGGTGCGCGGCCAGCGCGAGGACTACGACGACTGGGCGGCGATGGGCGCGCGCGGCTGGAGCTACACCGACGTGCTGCCCTACTTCAAGCGCAACGAAACCTATCTGCCGGGCGATCCGGCCTATCGCGGCAAGGACGGCCCGCTGATCGTCGAGGATTATCGCGGCCACCACCCCCTGACGCACGACTGGGTCAAAGCCGGGCAGGAAATCGGCATCAAGTACAACCCGGACTACAACGGCGCCTATCAGGAAGGCATCGGCTACGTGCAGCAAACCCGCGCCGGCCGTTGGCGTGTTTCGGCGGCGCGCGCATTCCTGCACCCCGCCATGCGCCGCCCGAACCTGAAGGTCATCACCGGCGCGCTGGTGACGTCACTGAACTTCGCCGGCAACCGCGTCTCCGGCGTCACGTTTTCGCATGGCATGGGCAAGGGCCAGTCGGAACCCGTCACCGCCAAGCGCGAAGTCATCATCTCGGCTGGCGCCATCAACTCGCCGCAGCTGCTGCAGCTCTCCGGCATCGGCAATCCGGAGCACCTCAAATCGATCGGCATGCCGGTGCGCACGCCGTTGCCAGGCGTCGGCTACAATTTCCACGATCACTACGTCGCCCGCGTCGTCCGCGAGGTCACCGGCCGCACCACAGTCAACGAGATGTCGCGCGGCTGGCGCCTTGGTGTCGAGCTGGCGAAATGGGTCGTGCGCGGCGACGGCATCCTCACATACTCCGCCGGTAACGGCATCGGCTTCGTCCGCTCGAAGCCGGAGCTGACCCGGCCCGACGTGCAGCTCTCTTTCGCGCCGGCCAGTTACCCGAACGGCCAGATCGGCAAGCTCGATACCATGCCCGGCATGACATCCGGTGCCTGGCAATGCCGCCCTGAAGCGCGCGGCACCGTACTGGCGAAATCGGTGAACCCGCAAGAAGCGCCGGCGATCGACCCGAACTATCTCGACCACGAGGTCGACCGCGCAGCGATCGTCGCCGGCTTGAAGCTCTGTCGCCAGATCCTGCATGCTTCGGTCTTCAAGGGCTCGGGTGGCGCCGAGATTTACCCGGGCAAGGACGTGCAAACGGACGACGAGTGGCTCGACTATGCCTACCGCCACGGCAGCACGGTCTATCACCCGGTCGGCACCTGCAAGATGGGCACGGATCGTCAGGCGGTGGTCGATCCGGAGTTGCGCGTGCACGGCGTCGCCGGCTTGCGCGTTGTGGACGCGTCGGTGTTCCCGAAGATGACGTCGAGCAACACCAACGCACCGACCTTGATGATCGCGGAGAAGGCGGCGGACATGATCCTCGCCGCGGCGGAATCCGAAGCCAACGCGGCGGCGTGAAGCTTCAGTCCCCGCTCATTCCTTGACGGCCTTCGCATCCACATCGCGGCGCTCGATCAGGGCGACCGCGACGTAGGTGAGAAGCGCGGCGCCAATGCCCGTGAGATACGGCGCCTTCACGCCGAACACGTACTTGGCCCAGATCCACATCAGGATACCGGCCAATAGCGACGTGATCGCACTCGCCGGTCCGCCGAACCGCGTGAAGACGCCGAACACGACGACGACGAATGCGCCGGCGCTGCCGAATGCCGACGCGGTCTCCACCAGATCCTTGATGCGCTCGACCGACTGGGCGAGGAACAACGCCACCACGCTCAACGCCAGCACCGTCAACCGCACGCTCCAGAGTTTGGCGCTGGCCGACATACCGGGCCTCATCCGCGTGAAGATGTTGTGCGACAGTTGCGCTGCCGGCGCGTGCAACGCCGCGTGCACAACCGACAGGATGGCCGACACCAGAGCGCCGAGGAACAGCGCATAGGCGACCGCTGGCATGTACGCCTCGGCAAGCTTCGGCACGATCTGCTCGGGCTCCGTCAGCCCCTTGATGAGGCTCGGACCGACGAGCCCAAGGAACACCGGGATCAGACCGATCACGAGATATAGGAGCCCGCCGGACAGCGTGCCGTTGCGCGCGGCCTTGGCCGACGAAGCGCCGAGAAAGCGCGAGATCAGCTCCACCGAGACGATGCTGCCGCAGATCGTGATGGCGAGCTTCTCGATGCGGGCAAGCGGGCTTTCGTCGCCACCGCTGAACGGGTTGAGCCGCTCCGGCTCGATTGATCCGAGGCTCGCATCGAGCCCGCCCATCTGTGCGATCACGAAATAGGTCAGCGCGAGGAGGCCGATGATGACAGCCAACCCTTGCACGACGTCGGTGATCGCGTCGGCCAGCAAACCACCGACCACCGAGTAGGCGCCGATCAGTGCCGCGGCAATCAGGATTGCCGAGCCAAGCTCCAATCCTCCCGCCGAACTCATGATCTGCCCGAAGGCGCGGATCTGCGCCGCCGCCCAGAACAGCGAGCCGGGCAACAGGATCAGCACGAACAGCCGCTCGGTTTCAGGTGAGAAGCGCTCGCGGATCATATCGGCGAACGTCGTGATGCCACGTCGCCAGAGCGGCACGGCCAGCAGCAGTCCAACGATGACGACCGCCATCCCGTAGCCGAACGGATCGACCAGTGCGCCGGACAAACCCTTCTCGTAGATTTCGCCGGCCGACACCTGGATCGCTTCGGCGCCGAACCAGGTCGCGAACACCGAGAACGTGACGAGCCCCGTGCCGAGCGAGCGGCCGGCGACGATGTAGTCCTCCTCCGACGCCATGCGGCGCGATACCCAGACGCCGATCACGAACTGAAGGAGCACGTAAGCGAGGATTGAACCGAGGACGGTGGTGTTCATGAGGCGGGGACCCGGACGTGGCTGGCAGCTATAAGACTGCGCCAACTGTAGCAGTGAGCGGACGACCGGCAATGCCGATTGCGTGCGGCGGCCGGATCGCGCTGCTGGAACGTTAACGCTAGCCCCGCAATGGACTGAGGCGGCCGCACGGCGTAACATGCGGCTTCGTCCGAAGACGCAGGGGATGTGCCCCGTGCACGGTGAAGAACCGCAAGGACGACCAAGGACCACATGAAGTTCGCCCGTTTCCCGCTTAGCCAGGCTACCGGCACCATCCTCGCGCACTCGATCGCGACGCCGCAAGGCACCCTCAAGAAAGGGCGCACGCTCGGCGCGGAGGATATCGCGCGGCTGCGGTCGGCGGGGCACAACGAGGTGGTGGCTGCACGGCTCGAGCCCGGCGACGTCGGCGAGGACACCGCAGCTGCGCGCGTGGCGAAGGCCGTCGCGGGGGCTGGCGTACGTGAAGCCGCACCCTTCACCGGCCGCGCCAATCTCTACGCCGATGCAGCCGGCCTCGCCGTCGTCGATGCGTCGGGCATCGACGCGCTCAACGACATCGACGAAGGGCTGACGATTGCTACGCTGCCGGCGTTCGAACGGGTCGAGCCGGGTCAGATGCTCGCCACCGTCAAGATCATCACGTTCGCCGTGCCGGAGACAGCAGTCGCCAAGGCCGAGGCACTGGCGCGGGCCGCAGGCGGCTTCGTGCGCATTGCGCCGCTCGAGGCCAAGACTGCCGGCCTCATCCTCACGCGAATGCCGTCAACGAAGCCGAATGTCCTCGCCAAGCGCCGCGGCGCCATCGAGAGCCGCCTGAAGGCCCTCGGCAGCACGCTTGGCCCGGTCGAGACGGTGGTGCACGCGGAGGCCGAGGTGAAGGCCGCAATTTTGCGCATGCAGTCAGCCGGCGCCGATCCGATCATCGTGTTCGCAGCGTCGGCCATCGTCGATCGCGGCGATATCATCCCCGCAGCATTGGTCGAAGCTGGCGGTGAGATCGTCCGCCTCGGCATGCCGGTCGATCCTGGTAACCTCATGTTACTCGGCCGGCTCGGCAACAGCGACGTCATCGGTGCGCCGAGTTGCGCAGCCTCCCCCAAGCTCAACGGCTTCGACTGGGTGCTGCAGCGCCGTCTCGCCGGCATCGGGATCGGGGCCCGCGACGTGGCGGCGATGGGGCTCGGCGGCCTGCTGAAGGAGATCGCGACGCGCCCGCAACCCCGCGAAGGAGACATCGACATGGGTGCAGCCGAGGAAGGCGCCCGTCACGCCCCGCGCATCGCGGCGCTGGTGTTGGCCGCCGGCCGCTCGACGCGTTTTGGGCCCGAGAACAAGTTGCTCGCGGACCTTGAAGGCAAGCAAATCGTTCGGCGCACGGTGGAGGCGGTGCTGGAGAGTGCGGCGCGGCCGGTCACTGTGGTCACTGGGCATATGGCCAAGGAGGTGGCCGCCGCTCTCTCTGGCCTCGACGTCCAAATCGTACACAATCCCGACTACGCGCAGGGGCTATCGACATCGCTGAAAGCCGGGCTCAGCGCACTTCCGGGCGGGCTCGACGGGTTCATCGTCGCCCTCGGCGACATGCCGCGTATCGCCAGCACGCACATCAATCGGTTGATTGCAGGTTTCGCGCCCAAGGAAGGCCGTTCCATCGTGTTGCCCGTGCACGGCGGCAAACGCGGCAATCCCGTACTGTTTGCAGCCGCGTTCCTGGCCGAAATGCGCGATGTCGCCGGCGACACCGGCGCCCGCCACATCATCGGCAAGTTTGCCGACGAGGTGGTCGAGGTCGATCTCGGCACCGACGCCATCTTCATCGACGTCGACACCAAGGACGCGCTGGAGCGGTTGAAGGGGACGTAGATGGTTAAGCTAAAAAGTGTGACGTTGTCATCCTCGGGCTCGTCCCGAGGATCCATCGGCCAGCGGGGTCAAAGCTCGAGTATGGCAGTGGCGCGTCTACAGGTAAACGTTGCTGCTCACGCTCGTTGCACTATGGGTCCTCGGGACGAGCCCGAGGATGACAAACATTACATTTTGCCGACATGGCCAATTACACCGCCATCTCGCTGCCGAGCTGCTTCAGATACCACTCGCCGTCGCCGAACATCGTCTCGCACATCGTCAGGCGCTTGTAGTAGTGGCCGATCGCCAGCTCGTCGGTCATGCCCATGCCGCCATGCAACTGCACGGCCTGCCCGCCGACGAAACGCGCCGACTTCGCGGTCTGCACCTTCGCCATCCACACTGCGCGCCGCGCTTTCGGCGAGCCATCGTCGAGTGCCTGCAGCGCCGCGTGCGTGACGGCACGCGCCTCCTCGGCGTAGACGCTCATGTCGACGAGGCGATGCTGCAGCACCTGGAACTTGGAGAGTGGCTGGCCGAACTGTTGCCGCGTCTTCAGGTATTCGACCGTCTGCTGCGTCACCGAGACCATGGCACCGCACGCCTCGGCACAAACCGCGATCACGCCGCGATCGATGACGTCGTTGATGACGCCCATCATGTCCTGCTCGCCATCGCCGAGCTTGGCGTCAGAACCGACCTTTGCACCGCTAAGCGCGATCGCGGCACCCTGCCGTCCATCGAACGCCGGCGCCACGTTGAGGCGAACGCCATCAGCCGTGCGCGGCACCAGGAACAGGCCGACCGGACCCTTGTCCGAGCCGATGCGCGCCGAGACGATGATCTGATCCGCCGCGTGCGCGCCGAGCACGAAGCCCTTCTCGCCGTCGATGACATAGCCGCTGCCGTCTTTTCTCGCGATCGTGCGGACGTGATCGCGCGAATACCCTGCACCCGCCTCCGCATGCGCGAACGCCAGCATTATTTTGCCGGCGGCGATGTCCGCCAGCAGCTTCGCCTGCTGCGCCTTCGTGCCGGCCTTCTCGATCGCTGCCGCGCCGAGCACGATGGTGCCGAGCAGCGGCTCCAGCACGATGAACTTCCCGCCGCCGGCCATCACAATGCCAAGCTCGGTCTGGCCGCCACCGGCGCCACCAGCGGACTCCGGGATCGCGACGCCAAGCCAACCCATCTCGGCGTACTTCGCCCAGGCCGCCTTGCCGAAGCCCTCGCTCTCCTGGCCGCGCGCCAGTTTCTTCCACTGCTCGAAACTATACATCTCCGACAGCAGCTCTTGCACGCTGTCGTTCAGGAGCTGCCGCTCCTCGCTACCGAATGATGGCATGATCAACTCACTTGTCTTGGATGATAAATGTTGGAAGCGCGGCGTGTTGGGGCGCGTAGGTTGGGTCAAGCCCTGCACTTGACCCAACCTACGGCTCGCTACCCTCACAGCCCCAATGCGCCCTTGGCGATGATGTTCTTTTGTACCTCGCTCGAACCGCCATAAACGGTGGCCGCGCGCCGGTAGAGATGCTCGTAGATGACGTCGGCCGATTCCTCCGGCCCGATGATCTCGCCGTTCCAGCCGGTGTGCAACGCATCGCTCTGGTACACCATGCCGTGCCGGCCGAGCGCATCGAGGCCCGTCTGCAAGATCGCCTGTTGCAACTCAGTGCCGCGCAGTTTCAGTGCTGCCGCACCCATCAGCGAGGGTGCGCCGTCCTGCCTTGCTGCGGCCAGCTGATCGGCCATCAGCGCCTTGACGGTGGCGAAGCCGACCTCAAGTTCCGCCATGCGGCGCTGGAACAGCGGGTCCTCGGAGAGCGCCTTGCCGCCGTCCTTCGTTTCGTCCAGCAGCCGCTTGATCTGGCCGAGATAGGACTCGAATTTGGCGATGTCGATGTTGCCGACGCGCTCATTTGCCAGCAGGAACTTGGCGTAGGTCCAGCCCTTGTTCTCCTCGCCGATGCGGTTCTTGATCGGGACGCGCACGTTGTCGAAGAACACTTCGTTCAAGTGGTGCCCGAGCGTGATGCCGATGATCGGCCGCACGGTGATGCCCGGCGTCTTCATGTTGATCAGCAAGAACGAGATGCCTTCCTGCTTCTTGGCGTGCTGGTCGGTCCGCACCAACGCGAAGATCCAGTCTGCCCAGTGCGCCATCGAGGTCCAGATCTTCTGGCCGTTGACGACATAATGGTCACCGTCCTTGTCGGCGCGCGTCTTCAGGCCCGCTAGGTCCGAGCCGGCACCCGGCTCCGAGTAACCCTGGCACCACCAGACATCGTTCTTGATGATGCCCGGCAGATGCTGCGCCTTCTGCTCCGGCGTGCCGAACGTGTAGATCACGGGGCCGGCCATGGTCGGGCCGAATGAGAGGACAGGCGGCGCACCGGCGCGGCCCAACTCCTCCTGGAACGCCAAAAACTGCTCCGGCTGCCAACCATGACCGCCCTTGTCCTTTGGCCATTTGCCGGTGAGCCAGCCCTTGCTGCCGAGCCGCTTCAGCCATGTGTCGTACTCCGGCTTTTCCAGATGCTGGCCGCGCGCCTGCTTGAGGCGGATCGACTCCGGCAATTCCTTCGCGCAGAACGCCTTCACGTCTGCACGAAATGCATCGAGCGCGGTGTTCCGCTCGACCGACCTGATGAACATGTCCTACCCCTTTGGCTCGAGCCGTGGCTATGTTCGTGAGGCTATGAGGCGAACGCGCCGTTGGCAATCGGGGAGTGCAGTTTTGAGGACTGTAGCTTGTGACTGTAGCTTGCGGAGCGCCGCTGGCTACGCAGCCGGGACCTCGAAATGCCCGTTGTGTCAGAGACGAGCCCCCGGCATGACGCATCCGGGCCATGGATGCTGACAAGGCCTCCACTGTGAGTTCCCGTCTCCACGCGCCGTTTGAAACTGGGCAACCGAAGGTGTGACCGCGGCCGTTTCGAGATTTTCGGGATCTCGTACGGCCCCGACGACAGCAGCCTCATCAGAGCCGAGTTGGCCAGCGCGTTCGACCGCTTCGTCGACTTGCCTGCCGCTACACCCGTCACGCTTGCCGCCGCCATCCGTGACGCGGAGATCGGCATCGCCATGGATCTCCAGCCGAGGGCGGTCCATTACGCCCGATCCAGAGGGCCACAATCACGCGTGTCCCAAGCTGCCCAACCGGAACCGTACGCGCGAGGCATCCGGGTCCATCAGGCGTTTCACCTTCGGGCCGTCGGTCGGCTTCACGCGCAGCAGCACGAAACAGGATCCGTTCGACTCGCGCAGCATTTTGGCGCCTTTCGCGAGATCGGCTTCCTTCTCGATCGAGCAGGTGGACTTGATGCCGGCGCCGATCGCCATTTGTTCGAGGTCGACGCCGAGGCAGGTGTGGCTCTTCTGGTAGCCGGTCTCGCCGTAGTGACCGTTGTCGACGCAGAGGATGCGCAGGTTCGGCGGATTGAGCACCGAGACGGTCGCCAGCGCGCCGATGTTCATCAGCAACTCGCCGTCGCCCGTGGCAACCAGAACCTTGCGGTCCGGACGCGCCAGCGCCAGGCCGAGGCCGATCGACACCGCCGCACCCATGGCGCCGGCGAGGCCGTAGTAATTCGCGCCGTCCTTGGTCAGCGACGCCATATCCTTGGCGGTGCCGGCGAGGCCACCGATGATCAGAAAGTCGTCCGCGTTGCCGACGACGTCCGGCACAGCAGTGATGCGATCCAGTGTGTAGCGCGGACCAGCCGTACGCTCAGGTGCTTTTGACATGATGATTGATTCCTGGAGTATGTGGGGTGGGTGGGTGCCCGGCTTCAGCTTGGCACCGCGATCGGTCTCCAAGGTGTCAGGTTGAAGCCAGACACCAACGTTTCCATATCCACGGCCCGGATGGGTCGTGGGCATCCGAAGGGCCAATCAAAAACTCTTCGCGCCGATCAGGCGCTGCGACAGCAGCACGGCGACAGCCTGGCCCGATTTCCACGCCATGTTGGCGGCGGCGTCGATCGTCGGCACCACCTCCTCGGGCTTGGTCACCTCGAGCACGACGAAGTCGAGCGCCTTCAACATCGGCTTGGTTGCCTGCCCCATGCCCATCTGCCAGGGATTACCCTCGCCGAAATCGCCGCGCATGGAGAGCACGGTCAGAAACGGGAAGCGGCCGTTTTTCACCATCGACAGGAAGTTCATGCAGTTGCCGAGGCCGGACGACTGCATCAGCAGCACGGCGCGTTTGCCGCCGAGATGTGCGCCGCAGGCCAGCGCCACGCCTTCTTCCTCGGTTGTCAGCGCCACCGAGTGCACGTCCTTGTCGGCGATCGAGCGATCGATGCAGACGCGGTGACCGGCGTCCGGCACATAGCTGAATTGCGTCACCTCGTTGCGGCGCAGCACCTCATACAACTGGTTCTGCCAGGTCGTCGAAATCTCCCTGGCGTGTTCGTCCTCGGTCATCTTGGCGGCTGCGGCCATTGGCTCCGTCCCGTGCTGTTGGAAGGCTGTTCTTGGAAGTGGTGGCGCGCTTTTCCTTGCGCCTTCGGATGCCCGTCATGCCGGAGCGTGCTTCGGCATGACGCATCCGGCGCGCGTCCCCGGACACTAGGCCGAGGCCCCGGACCGTTGCAAGGCATCGGTGGAAATACGGGCGGCCAAAGCAAGCAGGCTCCACGGCCCGGTTGCACCAGTGGGCAACCGATGGGCCATTGAAGAGCGTGCCGCTGTGCGTCCGTCGACGCGAACCGCCGTAGGTCGGTGTCAAGAAAGCGCAGCGGCGCGACCCGACAGAATAGAGCACGCGGAACGCGTTCCTTAGAACTTCACTGCATCAGCCCGCGTTCAACGTCGAAAGAATTTCGAGTGCTTCGCGCACTTTTTTCTGTCGGGTCGCGGCTGCGCCTTGACACCGACCTACGATAGCGCGCCATCGCGCCGCTTCCGCCTTTGGCCATCACGACGCGATGCCCTTTCGTTCCCACTTCGCTCGATGCTGAGGGCTCACCGGACATCGCGCCCCTCACCAAGCAAGCGTATCCGTATGCCCGACGACCGCTCCGTCGTGCCAAACCGCCCGCCACGCTGCGAGCATTGCGGCTGGTACCGCACCGTGCTCGGCGACCGCGTCGGCAAACCCGCCCGAAAGATCATCGATCAACCGCTGTTCGGCGCTGCCAAGCACCCACGGGCTGTCGCCCTCCGCAACGTTCGCACCGGCCGCGCGGAATGCATCGCTGAGCGCCTTCGGTGCATCCGGCCCCGCCGACGCGCCAAAACCCTTGTCAGTCCGCTGATGCGCGTGGAACGCGGCCGCCATGGCGGCGTCGGCCGCATGCGCCGGCGTCCATGTCTGTATGCCGTTGTAGGTGAGCACGGTGTAGAACGTCGCCCGCCGCGCCGTCACCGCCTTCGCGAACGTCGCGATGAAATCGGCCGAGCAGAGATCGAAAAGCGCCGATGCGGTGACGAGATCGGGTTTCGCCCCGAGTGCCGCGTCGAGGTCCTTCGTCAGGTCCGCCTGCCGGAAGGCAACGGTGAGCCGCTTGCCTTCTTTCTCGAGTTTCAGCGTTTCGCCTGTCACCTCCACGCGCTCCGCCCACAGCATCAGCCGTTCGCGCGCCACAGCCAGCAGCCGTGCGTCATAGTCGACCAGCGTCCAGCTCTGCGTTGCCGGTAACAGCCGGAACGTCGCGCGGATGTTCGAACCCGCTCCACAGCCGAGATCGGTCACGCTGACGCCCGCGCGCGCCTTGAACAAATCAGCCACTTGGCGTGCCAACGCCGCATTGCGCGAGCGGTGATCGACGGGCTCGCGCAACGCCAGCCATTCCGGAGAAAAACCGCTCATGCCGACACCTTGTTCAAGACACCCGCAATGATCCGCGCCGTATCGCTCCAGCGCGGCAACGTCTCACGCGCCGCCCACGCCGCATCGCTCATACGCCGCCGCAGGCCCGCATCGCCGAGCGCCCGTGCCACCGCAGCGCGGAACGCCGCCGCATCGCCGGGCGCCACCTTGAGCGCTGCCGTATCGGGCGCGGTTTCCGCCGCCGCGCCGCCGGTCGTGCACACGATCGGCAACCCGCGCGCCATCGCCTCGCCGAGCACCATGCCATAGCCCTCGAACAGCGACGGCATCACGAACAGATCCGCTGCCGCGTAGAGCGTATTGAGCGCCGACGCGTCGACCGCGCCGATCATACGGATGCGATCGTCGAGCCCCGCCGCCGCAATCGCAGCTTTCAATGCCCGCGTCGTCTCAAGGCTGCGGTCGTCGGAACCGGCAATCGTCAACCGCCAGTCCAGGTGCATGAGCTCGGCCAGCGCGTGCACCAGCACGTCATACCCCTTGCGTGGCACGATCGAGCCGACCGCCAGCATGTGGAGCGGCCCCATCCCCCGCGATCCGGCCGCGCGCGCCGCCGCGTCCGTACCGGGCTCCGCCACGGTAACCATGGCAGCCGGTACGCCGAACTCCGCGACCAGAATCTGCTTCGTGATCGGGCTCGTCGCGACGACATGCCGGGCCAGCGCCAGAGCCGCCGTTTCGGTCGCGCGGAAATGCGCCTGTTGCGCCGCGGACAGCCCCGCCTCCAGCGCCAGCGGATGATGGCACAATGCCACGATCGGCTGCCGGATGCGGCGGATTACGTCGGCCGGCATCGCGCCATAGGCGAGCCCGTCGATCAGCAGCACCGTTTCGTCCGGTAAGCCGCCGAGCATGCGCTCGGCCGCCGCCAGATCATCGACTGCGGGCGACGGATACCCGCCCGTCAGCGCCACGTGCCGCACAGCGACGCCCGCTTGTGGCAGCAACGCCAGCACGCGCCGGTCGTAGCCGTAGCCGCCGGTCGGCAGATTGATGTCGCCCGGGATGACGAACGCGGCATGTGTCATGGATGCGAGGCCTTGCGCTTCACCCAACAGCCCGCCTCAGGCCACCGGCCCCTCGACCCAGGCACGCGCCAGATCGTTCTCGTGCAGCGTCACGCGGATCTTCGACAGCCCCTTGCCGTCCGCGCCGAGCGCGCCGGACTTGGCAGCCTTCACCATCGCCTCGAAGATATGCCCGGACAGGAACTCGGTCGTCGTCAGCTTGCCCTTGAACTCCGGCAGCGCGTCCAGGTTTTTGTAGGCGAGCGGCTTCAGCGTCTTGTTCAGCACCTCGTGCGCCGCGCCGATGTCGACGACGACGTTCTGCTTGGTCAGCGTCTCGCGGAAAAACGCGACGTCGATGACGAATGTGGCACCGTGCATGCCCTGCGCCGGACCGAAGAACGGATCGGGCAGCGAGTGGGCGATCATGATGCGGTCGCGAACTTCAACGGCGAACATGGGAATACATCTCCAGAGTCAGACGAATTTGGGCGGCCGGAGCAGAAGCACCGAATTGCGTTTTTAGTTGGCCCTTCGGATGCCGACCATTTGGTGGCGCTTCAGTTGCCCACCAGCAACCGCGTAGGCATCCGGGCCGTGGATACGGCAACACTTGTGCAACGGTAATGCCTACTGCCTACTGCCAATTGCCCGCTTCTGCTCGATCGCATCCCAGATCATCGCGGCGATATCCATGCCGCCAAACGCTTTCACCTGCCGGATGCCGGTCGGCGACGTCACGTTGATCTCGGTCAGATACGGCCCGATCACGTCGATGCCGGTGAAAATCAACCCGCGCTTCTTCAGGTGTGGCCCGAGCCGCGCGCAGATCTCTTTGTCCCGCGCGGTGAGATCCGTCGGCTGCGGCGTGCCGCCGACATGCATGTTGGAGCGCGTCTCGCCCTCCGCCGGCACACGGTTGATGGCGCCCGCGAACTCGCCATCGACGAAGATGATGCGCTTGTCGCCGCCGCGCACTTCCGGCCGGTACTGTTGCACCATCAACGGTTCACGGTTGATCGAATGAAACGTCTCGATCAGCGAGGCGAGGTTGGTGTCGCCCGGCTGAATGCGGAAGACGCCGGCGCCGCCGTTACCGTAGAGCGGCTTGACGATGATGTCCTTGTACTTGGCTCGGAATTCGGCGATCTCCACCAGGTTCCGCGTCACCAGCGTCGGCGGCATTAGATCCTGAAAATCAAGCACCCAGATCTTTTCCGGCGCATTGCGCACGTGCGCGGGGTCGTTGACCACCAGCGTTTTCGGATGGATGCGTTCGAGCAGATGCGTCGTCGTGATGTAGCCCATGTCGAACGGCGGATCTTGCCGCAACAACACGACGTCCTGCGTGGCGAGATCGATGCGGCGCGGATTTTTCGCCGTGAAGTGGTCGCCGGCCTTGTCGCGCAGTTCCAGCGTCGCGCCGCGCGCCATCAACTTGTCGCCGTCCAGTGCCAGCTTGTCCGGCGTGTAGTAGAAAATCTCGTGCCCCCGCTTTTGCGCTTCCAGCAGCATGGCGAACGTCGAGTCGCCTGTGATGTCGATCTTGTCGATAGGGTCCATCTGGCAGGCGATTTTCATGAAGGCGGCCTTTCGGGGGCGGCTACAACTGGGGCAGACCCAAGATAGCACGTGCCGTGCGCGGGGCTCTAGCACCGAGCAAGCGAGGCTTGTCGCCCGCAACAAATCCGATAGCCCCCTACACCCCTGCCATCACGTTCGGCATGTGCCGCGGCCACCGCTTCGGCACCACCAGTACGGCGTCCAGCCCCATCTCGTGCTCGCGATAGCGCGGCCGCTTGGCGACCCAATGCTCGGCGGCGTCGCCAATGCGCCGCGCCTGGCCCTCCGTCAGCGCGGCTTCGGCTTCGGCCAGGCTCGCCCGCCGCTTCACCTCGACGAAAGCGAGGCGATTGCCGCGAACCGCGATAATGTCGATCTCGCCGTAGGGTGTCCGGTGCCGCCGCGCCAGGATGCGATAACCTTTCGCCATCAGCAGCAGCGCCGCCATTGCCTCAGCGGTAAAACCGCGCTTCAAGCGCTGCAATCGCTCGAGCTTGCCCGACCTCGTGCCCGCGCCATCGCCGTCACTGTCCCAGCCCCGACTCACGCGCCCCCGTCCTCGGCCGTCGCGACCGCCAACCCCGCCCTGACCCTCAGACCAATCTCGTACACCCGCGATTTCTGCGCGCCGAACGCCTCTGTTACCTCGCGCACCGCATCGCGCAGCGACGCCGTCGCCAACGCCGCGACCAACGCCTGCTCGATCATAGCGTCGGTCGCAGCGGCAGCACCGGGCGGCCCGACCAGTACCACGAACTCGCCTTTGATCTCGGCGCCCTCTGCCCACGCCGCCAACTCGGCTGCCGTGCCGCGCCTGACCTCCTCGAACCGCTTGGTGAGTTCGCGCGCGACTACGACCTCACGCCCGCCGAACACCTCCGCCATCGTAGCGAGCGATCGCGCGATCCGCGACGGCGCCTCGAACAGCACCAGCGTCGCGGGCACGTTGGCGAGGTCTTGCAACCGTTGCTTCCGGGCGCCCTCTTTCGGCGGCAGGAACCCCGCGAACATGAACGCATCGCTCGGCAGTCCCGAAACGGATAGGCCTGCAAGCACGGCCGAGGCACCCGGCAGTGCCGTCACCTTGAAGCCTTTTTCGGCGGCTTCCCGTGCCAGCTTGTAGCCTGGATCGGACACGAGCGGCGTACCGGCGTCCGAGATCAGAGCTACGGCCTTGCCTTCGCCGATCAGCGCCAGCACGCGCGGCCGTTCGACATCCTCGTTGTGCTCATGATAAGGCTTGAGCGGCCCGGCGATACCGTAGTGCGCGACCAGCGTCCGGCTATGCCGCGTATCCTCGCACAGGATCAAGTCCGCCTGCTGCAGCGTTGTCAGCGCGCGCACCGTGATGTCGCCGAGATTGCCGATCGGCGTCGCCACCAAATACAGCCCCGACGGCAACGGCGCGGCCAACTGCCGCTCCAACTCGGCCGTGACACGCGCGGCCAGACGCCGCGCATCGCCTGCGGGCTCAGCTGCGATATCCGGTCGGCCTTGCTCGGAATCTGGCGGCACGGAGGAATCCTTCATCGCAGGAAGTTGTACGTCCGCGTGCCGAATTCACCAGCTTGCGGACATCAGTTTCAACGCCAGTCATGTAGGTAACCAGGCACCAATCTGGCAACGAGCTGGCAAATGGCTGGAAACAGTCTGTACGTTGCCCATCGTCCGGTCTATTCGAATAGGTCTATCCGAAATACTTTGACACCTGTAACCCTGGGCCCCGTAATCGTGAAGGTTGGCACATAGATGTCGGGCACCCTCTGTCGCCGTCAAGCTATTGCAGCGTTGATGCGTGCCGTCGCACTGGCCGGTAGCGGCGTGGTCGTCGGCTGCGCTGCGAGCCCGCCTCCTGATGGCTTGACCACGGGCGCCGTTGCTTTAAAACCGAGCCAGCCAGCGCATCCGGCCGCTAAGCCGCAGCCGTCTGGCGCCTCCAAGATCGCGCTACTGCTGCCACTAACCGGTAGCCAGCAGACTGTGTTGATCGCGACGGCCATGCGCCAGGCCGCCGAGCTGGCACTGTTCGACATGAAGTCTGCCGATCTGGTCCTGGTCGTAAAGGATGACAAAGGCACCGAAGCCGGTGCGCGAGCCGCAGCCGACGCGGCCATCGCCGACGGTGCCGAGCTGATCATCGGACCACTTTACTCGAAGAGCGTGTCGGCGATCGCGCCGTCGGCCCGCAAGGCGGGCGTGCCGATCATCGCACTGTCGAATGACCCATCCATTGCCGGCAACGGCATTTATCTGCCGGGCTACACGTTCGCCGCCGAGATCGACCGCACCACCGCCTACGCCGCCGGGAAGGGCATGCGTCAGTTCGCAGCCCTGATACCGGATGATGCCGAAGGCCGCCTGCTCGAGCCGGCATTTCGCGCCGCGGTCGCCCGCAACGGCGGCAACCTCGCGCTGGTCGAGCGCTATTCGCACCAGGCCAATGGTCTTGTCGACCCGGCCCGCCGCGTCGCCGAGGCGATCAAGGCTTCAACTGCCGGCCCGGATCACATCCAGGCGCTGTTTTTCCCAGGCAGCGAAGACACACTGCCGCAACTCGACTCGTTGCTGCCGAAGCTCGCGTTGGAGCAGCAGTCGCCGCAATTGCTCGGCACGAGCGCCTGGGACTATCCGGGCGCCCATCGCTTGAGCCAGCTTTCCGGTGCTTGGTTTGCAGCACCCGATCCTCGCGGCTGGCGCGAGTTTTCCGAGCGTTTTGCCCGCTCTTATGCGGCTATGCCGCCGCGCCTCGCAAGTCTTAGCCATGATGCGATGTTGCTGGTCACGGCATTGTCGACAGCGCCGCAGGGCACCCGCTTCGCCTTGGCCAACCTCACGCGCAATGGTGGCTTCAACGGCGTCGACGGCGCCTTCCGCTTGCTGCCGACCGGCCTTGTCGAGCGTAGCCTCGCCGTCCTCGAGTTGCAGAAATCCGGGCCGGTTGTCATCGACGCGGCGCCGGCCGCAGCCGTCGGCGCCCAGGCAGCAGTTCCGCCCAACGCGCGCACCCTGAATTGATCGCTGAGTCTTGGGTGCGACCACCCGGTATGCGCGCGCAGCGGGTCTAACCGCTGCAACACTTCGTACCGTTGACATTGGCATCACCGTTCAACAATGTCCGGCCCGAGCAGAAGGCCCACATTCGAGGAAAGCACTCCGACATGGTCGAGTTGACCCTGCCCCGCAATTCGCGGATCACTTCCGGCAAGACTTGGAACAAGCCGGAAGGCAAAGGCGACTGGAAGGAATTCCGCGTCTATCGCTGGAGCCCGGACGACGACAAGAATCCCCGCATCGACAGCTATTGGATCGACCGCAAGCAGTGCGGGCCGATGGTCCTAGACGCGCTGAACAAGATCAAGAACGAGATCGACTCGACGTTGACGTTCCGCCGCTCCTGCCGCGAAGGCATCTGTGGCTCATGCTCGATGAATATCGACGGCACCAATACTTTGGCTTGTCTGAAATCCATCGACGACGTCAGCGGCGCCGTAAAGATCTATCCTTTGCCGCATCTCGAGGTGGTGAAGGATCTGGTGCCGGATCTCACCAACTTCTACGCTCAGCACGCTTCGATCGAGCCTTGGCTCAAAACCACGACGCCGACGCCGCCCGGCGAATGGCGGCAGGCCAAGCCGGATCGCGAGAAGCTCGACGGCCTCTACGAGTGCATCCTGTGTGCCTGCTGCTCGACCTCGTGCCCCAGTTACTGGTGGAATTCGGATCGTTATCTGGGCCCCGCCGTTCTGCTGCAGGCCTACCGCTGGGTGATCGACAGCCGCGATGAAGCGACGGGCGATCGTCTCGACAACCTCGAGGATCCGTTCCGGCTCTATCGTTGTCACACGATCCTCAATTGCTCGCAGGCTTGCCCGAAGGGCCTGAACCCGGCCAAGGCCATCGCCGAGCTGAAGAAGCTGATGGTCGCGCGGCGCGTTTAGGCCGAAGTCGCGTACTCTGAAATGCAATCGGGCGGCCTTCCTCAGCGTGGCGGCCGCCCGATTTCGTCCAACTGGCCGCCCTGGTCCCGAAAATCCGGGCCCAGAGCGACCAAACCTTTTTACTTCTTTGCTGCTGCCTTGGCGCGCTTCGCTTTCGGCGCAGCCTTCGCCACGGCTTTCTTCACCGGCGCCTTGGCACGTGCCTTGGTCGCAGCCGGCTTATTGCTGTTGCGGCGGGCGCCACCGGCGCGCTTCGTGCTGGTCGGTTTCGTGATCGTCTTGGTCTTCGCCTTGGCCTTCACCTTTGGCGCGGCGGCGACCGGTGCTGCCGCAATCGGCGCGGCGATCGGTGCTGCCGGGGCAACGAATTCTGCCACGATCGGTGCTGGTGCTGCGACTGCAGCGGACTTCTTCGTCTTCGCGATCTTGCTCATTGTTGTTCTCCTCGTTGCTCCCATAGGCAAGGCGATCTGTCTGCCCGGACGAATCGATGATCTTGCCAAGTTGAACGCTTTGCTAATTCGGTTAACGGATGGTTAATTTTACAGTCGAGGCGCTTCGCTTCATGCCGAAAGGCCGTTCGAACGAGGTTCGTCGTTCGAATACGCGGCGTCGACCAAGAACTCGCACAGATCAGGACAGTTAACGGAATGCGCGGCAGATACCGGTCACAGTGCTGGCCGGCCCCAACGGCCCGGTTGCGCAAGTGGGCACCCGAAGGGCCAAACCCAACGATCAATCATGGCGAGACTGAATGACGATCGCATCCGACCGGATGCTGCTGACGATCCAATTGAAGCACCAGAAGGACAAGATCCTGTCGGAGATCAATGCCAAGTTGGACGTGACTGGCTTCTGGAAGCGCTTCCCCCGGGAAGGGACCGAGGTCGTGTCGTGGTACGTGATGATGGGGATCGGTCAGGTCGTTACGCTGTCGCTACCGGCTTCGAAGTTGCGAGACGTGAATTTGGCGATTGAACTGTGCGCCTGGGGGGCCTTCGATACCGAATTCCACCCGACTTATGACTTCCAGCCGGTTTGGCAACGCATTCGGTCTGAGAAGGTCGGTTGAGTGCTTGCCCGGCTGTCAGCCCGGCTGCGATCGTGGGTAACCGAAATGCCAACAAACAACAACCCGGCCCGGTAGAAATGCCAAGACCGGAGATCTCTCGTATCTCCGGTCTCGAAGCGCGTAGTGACGCCGACTGACAGCTTTCGAGATGTGGTTGCCCAGTTGCCCAACCGGATACCAACAACTCGCTCCGCTTCAGCGGGCAGCCTTCTTCTTCGCTGCCGGCTTCTTTGCCGGAGCCTTCTTTGCCTTCTTCGCGGGGGCCTTCTTTGCTGCCTTAGCCATTGTATTTCTCCTCGTTTCCAGATCGACCCGAATCAGCTCGGGCACAAAAAAATATGCGCATAATTGGCGAGCTTGTTGACTAACAAAAGGAATTCTGCATGAAGAAATGCGCGCATTCAATTGAAAGTGTTGCGATAAATCCTCAGTTTATACCCGCTTCACATCGAAACTACGTGTTGAGAGCATTCTCGAACCGCCGTCACGCGCGTTACGCGGCGCGGTAGTTCCGCTCGTTACTGTGCGCGAACGTTCCGTAGACCGCTCTCGTCATGCGTCGCGCATAGTCGTCATCACGCGTGCCGACATCGGGCAATCGTCGCAATGCGGCTCGTTGCAACAGCGCGATCGTCCCCGCGCATGCTCGCACTGGCTTCGTCAATTGCGTGATGCGCAGCACGACAATCTCGACGCACGACATGCGCAATACCGAGTGCAAGCTTCGCGCATACAGACATCGGCAGACAACCTCGTCGCAACGACGACGGCAGACACATCAGCGCCACGAACGGCACAATCGTGCAATCACGCATTGTGGCCGACCTGTGGCGGCATTGGTGCGAACACGGCCGACATTGCCACTCTCGGGCCCCACTCGCGACATGGTCGAAGTCTAATTCCTCGTGCTGGATCACGAATTCCGCGCGGTTGCGAAGTGGGCATCCGAAGCGCCGGACGTAAACATACAAGAGGCAACGGCACGAACGTCGCGTGAAGGACTGGTCGAATGAAACAAGGCCAGCCGTAACGCGTTCGCGCTGACGAGAGACCGGATCAGCACATGGCGTTCAAGTCCGAGACGGATGCGCGCAAGGTGGCAGCGCGGGTAGACATGTCGTGGGACAGCGCCGAGTTCGACGGCGAGCCGAAGCCCAAGCGCGATTGGAAGCGCTTCTTCCTTGTCTTCGGCCTCGGTGCACTTTCGTGGGTTGCGACCTACGTTGGCATGCTCGAGTTGATCGAATCCAACATGGGCGACCTGCCGCTGATCCACAAGGCGATCATCGGATTCTCCGTCGCCATGTTGATGGTGATGGTTGTCTGGCTGCTCGACCAGATGTTCTCTGACGTGGGCTGGTTCTCGCGCCTTCTATTCGGTGCCGGCTACGTCTTCTTGACCGTGATCTCGGTCGGCTTCGGCTTCGGCTTCTATTGGAAAGTTCTGGAGAGCCGGTCGGAAGCGTCACGCTCCGCTGAGTCCGCGGTCGGCCAAGTGCAAACCTCGCTGCATGCTGCCATGACAAGGCTCGAGCAGCTGCAGGGCACGCTCGACAGCCTGACGACCGTATCGACGACGAAGGCGGATACCGAGCGCGCCAGCGGCACCTCGTGCCCGAATTCGAAGCCCGGCGACGGCCCGCGCCGCAAGATGCGCGACGACGACGCCGGCCGCTTCAAGTTCGCCTCCGACTTCGTCAAGGGCCGCGTCGCAACGGTCAAGATCGACATTTCAGGGTTGGAAGGCGACCTCGCCAAGATCGTCAAGGACGACAAGTCGACGGTCGATGCCAAGTCCGGGAATCGCAACGAATTCATGCGCAATCTTGGCCGCAAGCTCGACATGACCGTGGTCGGTTTCAACGCTTTTCGCACCGACCCGCAGTTGAAGCAGATCCGCGAGGACCTCAGCAAGCGCGCCGATACCGTGACGTTCGTCGACACCAAGGGCGGCACCTACACCTGCCCCGATAGCCAACTCACGACGGCGCTGAAGGGCGTCGTCCGCGCTATCGACGAATTGCCCTCACTCGAGAAGCCGAAGATCGCCGCCGTCGAAGGTTCGGAAGCCGTCATCGAGGCATTCCGCCGCCTGACTGCGACGTTCTATGGCGCGCTGTCGTTCAAGCTGCCGCCCTCGCCGGAGGAACTTCGCGAGCTCCAGAAAAAGGCTGTACAATCGGTCGAGGCGGGCAACGCCGCGCAGGCCAAGCTCAATGCCATGGCCGATCAGGCTGGCCTCTCGAAGCGCGACTATGTGCCTCTCGCCATCGCGCTCTTCGTCGACATCTGCTTGTTGCTCGTTTCCATGAAGAAGGCGCAGAGCCGCCTCGGTGGCCTGTTGCCGAAGATGCGTGCTGCCGAGCGCGGCCCAGTGATCCAGATTCTCTCGCGCTTCAACGAGATTCATAACGACAAGCAGATCCGCGAGAACTTCGAGGTGTTCCGCCACGTCGTGTTCGACTTCCACGGCGACTATTACGCGGCCGTACCGCTCAACGCACCATATCGCCCGAACCCGAACAATGGCCGTCAGCGCCAGGGCTATGGCGTCTCGGACGCGGAGGCGCTGATCCAGGAGGCACATCTTCTCGCCAACCTGTTCGCGAGCTTCGAGAAGGAAAAGATCTTCACCCGCGTGCACAGCCCGCTACTCGGCACCAAGACGGTACAGAAGCGCCTGCGCCGCCAGGGCAGCAAGTTCGCCAGTTCGGAGGCATTCCGTATCTACCGATTCCGCGATGGCGCCTGGTCCGACATCATCCTTGGCGCCGTGATGGGTGCAGCGCGCCGCGTCGAGGCCGACAAGCGCCGCCGCCGCGCCGAAGATGAGATCTTCCGCGACGACAAGCAGCAGCAGCCGACTCTCGATCCGCGGTCACACCCGGCTGACGCACGCGAGCCCGCCGCCAATGCCGCCGTCGGTCGCCCCGCGAGAGGCGAGCCGCACATCCCCTATGTCGTTGGCGGCGAGAATGATCGCGGCGCCGCTACGGGATACCGTCGCCCCAGTATGCCGCAGGCCATCGATACTGTCGGTGGACTGTATGGCGGCGGTCCCGATGGCGCTGTTCCAGGTTATGCGGGCTATCCGGCGCCGGTGCAGAACGGCAACCAACCTGCCGCGTATGCACAGGCGTCCCCCCCGCGCGCGGCGGGCTGGATTCCAACGCCTCGCCCCCGCGTCGAGCAGCAGTCGCATACCGCGGCTCATGCGGCGCCGGTTTACACGATGGCGCGTCCGCCGGCTCCGTGGCCGCGCCCGGCCGAGCGTCACGCGAACGGCAATACGGCACCCGCCGATCGTTCTGAGGCAGCGCCCGCGCCAACGGCCGCTTCGGTCGCTGCAATGTCGGCTGCTGGGCCAATCGGTGAGAACGTCGTGTTCCATCCCGTGTTGCAACGCCCGGCCGCGCCCCAGTCGCAGCACGAGCCTTCCAACTACGCCCGCCCGATGACCGAGGGGACTCTTGCCGTAGCACGAGAGGCGGTCTCGACCCACGGGGAGCCGACGGTGACCGTCGAGGCCGTACGCGAGACCGTAACCTATACGCTTCCGGTCAGCGACGCGGCCCTGCCGCAGGCGCTGTTGCGCGCTTCGGCTGAGCGCCGCGCTGCAGCAATCGACGCCAAGATCAATACGGTAGAAACGGTTGTCGTCGAGGCGCCACGAAAGGCCACACCGGCTCATCTCTCTGCACTCCCGCCACCGTTGCCGGTTGCCCCTGTCGCGCCCGTCGCAGCCGAGCCGGTCGTGATCTCGCTGCCAGAAGCGGTTGCAGAGCTTTCCGCCAAGACTGAGCGCGCCGCCTGGGAAACCGCCCGTCACGCCGGCTTCGACGCCGAACACGATGCGGCGCTTGACCACGCGACCGGCTCCGACGACCCGCGCACGATGGCGATGCGCCTTGCCCCCACAAAGCGCGACGCGTGAGTGCTTCGTCGCCCTGGAAAAACATATGCCCTCGGTCGTCCCAGTATGACCGGGGGCATAAACGTTTTTTAACCCCTATCCCGCCTAATAGGTCTGCAACAAGAGAGTGCGCATAGCCGCACCGAAGAGGGAACGTGATCATGCGATTGAAGGCGCCAGCCCGGACCGAAGTTACCGAGCAGGAGGAGCGCGAGCAGCAGCTCCGGGATTTCATCAAGTCCGGCCTGGAGTCAGCAGTAGGCGCGGCCGATGCCCTGATGCTGATCGCCCGGGCGCCAGACAGTCAGCCGGCGCGTATCCTGTTCGAGATGTCTCAGTCGCTCGCCGCGCGTGGCCTCGGCGCTGTGATCGTGCTTGTCGGCGCATCGGTCGCTCTTGTCGGCCAGTCCTGGAAACTCAATTTTGCGTCGGGTTTCCAGCACGAAATCCGCGTGCTCCGCGACCCGCGTTATCTTGACGGACATGAGCAGTTGATTGTCGGCGAGAACGCGGTCTGGTTCGGCGACTGCATGCGGCGCGAGCCTGACAAGCGTGACGCATTCGCCAGCTTCGTCAACGGCAACACAGCGACGGCACAGCAAAACCGCAAAGCGTTCAAGCGGATCTGGGCCGCCGCTATACCGGTTTACGCGCACAGCTCGCCCGCCGTTCGTGAGCAGGAAAAGCCGAAGCCTGATATGGCCGAGGTTTCGTCCTCTTTGCTGCCGGCCGGTACCATCGAGACGCTCGAGTCCTGGCAGGTGTCGACCCGTCACTGACAGGCCCGTCACTGAAAGCTTGCCCGGTTCGCCAGCCTATGCCCTGCTTGCCGCATTGACCGGCAAGGGGGCACACCAATGCGCGCAGCCTGGTACGAAAAGACGGGTCCAGCCGACGAAGTCATCGTCGTTGGCGAGCAGCCGACGCCCGATGCGGGAGCAGGTGAGGTCCGCATTCGCCTGGAAGCTTCGGGCGTCAATCCGGCGGATGGCAACCGGCGGCGTGGCCAGGGCTACGTCATGGAAGCCCCGCTCGTCATTCCGAATAGCGATGGCGCCGGCGTGGTCGATCGTGTTGGCGCCGGCGTCACGCGCTTCAAGCTGGGCGATCGCGTCTGGCTCTATAACGGCCAACGCAATGGCCGCAATTGCGGTACGGCGGCCGAGTTCATCGCGATTGACGCGGATCTGGTGACGCAGCTTCCCCGTGACGTCTCGTTTGCGGTGGGTGCCTGCCTCGGCATACCTTGCATGACCGCGCACCGTTGCGTCTTTGCAGGCGGCGCCGTTTGGGGCAAGACCGTCCTCGTCACGGGCGGCGGTGGTGCCGTCGGCAACTATGCCGTGCAGCTCGCCAAGTGGGGTGGCGCCCGAGTCATTGCCACCGTCAGCACCGCCACGCACGCCGCCGATGCGCGCGCGGCCGGCGCCGACCTCACTCTCGACCGCGCCAAGGATGACATACGCGCTCGTGTCCTTGCCGACACCGCCGGCAAGGGCGTCGATCGCATCGTCGAGGTCGATTTTGGCGGTAACATTGCTATTCTGGCCGATATCATCGCGGTCAATGGCGCCGTATCCGCTTACGCCTCGCGCGGCAATCCGTCACCGGTCGTGCCGTTCTCTGAAGTGATGCGCAAGAATGTGACGATCGAAAGCGTGCTGCTGCCGACGTCTCCGCATTCGGCGCGGCGCCAAGCCCAGGCCGATATTTGGCGATGGCTCGGCGAGGGCGAACGGTTGCACCGGATCGCCGGCAGCTTTCCGCTCGCCGAGACGGCGGCCGCCCACAAGGCGGTCGAGGCCGGCGGCAAGCGCGGGACCGTTGTGGTGATCCCGAGCCGTTAGCGGGCGGGGCTGGGCCAAAAACACTTCTCTCAACCGTCCCGAACGGAGAAGATGTTCGCGCCGCCTGCCGGAATGGTAAAAATTCCTTTCTGATCGCGTGAAGTGGAATGATTTTTCGTTTTTATTTGACTCGAACCCGTCACGTAGGATGAATTTTCTACTATATTGCATCGCACACACGTCAGGAGAATGCGATGCAATTCAAGGTATCCCAGAGCCGTCCCGCCAATGTTGAGGACGCGCCGTTCCTGAAGCTGGACGTGCGTCTGGCCGACGGCGGCCGCTTCCAGGCCGACGCCGCGCCAGGTTTTCGGGTGATGGAGCTGATCCGCGCCTACGGCCTGCCGATCAAGGCCGAGTGCGGCGGCTCGGGCATCTGCGCCACCTGCCATGTCCGCATTCCGCAAGTCTGGCAATCGCTGCTGCCGCCGCCCTCCGACGAGGAGTTGGCGAAGCTCGACGAAATCCCGGACGCTGATGAGTCCTCGCGCCTTGCCTGCCAGATCTATATGACTGACGAGATGGACGGCATGGAACTCGAAGTCCAGCCGGACAGTCTCCTGCCGCAAACGTCGTGGGTGGCCGGTTGAGCGATCATTTCGCCGATGCCGCGTTCACACTACCCGGGCGACCCCTGTTTCCGCAGGAGATGATTTCGAAATGGCTGGCTTTCCAATCTTCGTCGAACTCGGGGCTGCCCGACCACTTGTCGTCGGCGCTGGCGATCTGGCGCTGAGCAAAGTCCGCCTGCTCTTGAAGCGCGCCGACTGCGTCGCTGTCGCCGCCGAAGCGCCGGTGCCGGCACTGCGTGAACTCGTCGCAGACGGTCGCGCCGAACTGTTGCCAGCTTCGCCCGGTGAGGCCGACATCCGCGGCCGCCCGCTCGTCATCTCTGCAACCGGCAATGATGTCGAGGACGCACGTGTATCGGCGATCGCGCGCGCCCTCGGCGTGCCGGTAAACGTGCCGGACCGGCCGCTTCTGTGCTCGTTTTCGCTGGCCGCTATCGTCGACCGCGGCACCGTCACAATCGCCATCGGCACCGAGGGCGCATCGCCGATCCTGGCCACCAAGCTGCGCGCCAAGCTGGAGCAAGACATCCACCCGCGCACGGGGCGCGTCGCCGACATCGTGCGCGAGTTCCGTTCAGCCGTAGCAAAACGATTCGGTCCCGGCGCCGAACGCCGTCAATTCTGGGAGGACGTGCTCTCCGGACCCGCCGCCGCCGCTATCCTCGACGGGCATGAGGACCACGGCCGCGCGCTGATCGAGCAGCGCGTCACCGGCACACCCGACACCGCGCCGAAACTTGGCCGCGTGTTGCTCGTCGGCGCCGGTCCCGGCGATCCCGAACTGCTCACCATGAAGGCCGTGCGCGCGCTGAAAGCCGCCGACGTCATCCTGCACGATGGCCTGATGGGCGACGGCGTGCTCGACTGTGCGCGGCGTGAGGCAGAGATCGTTTCTGTCGCCAAGGCCCGCGGACGCCACTCGAAGACACAGGCCGAGATCAACGCGCTCATCGTGGCCTACGCGCGCGCCGGCAAGACGGTGGTGCGCTTGAAGGGCGGGGACCCCTTGATATTCGGCCGCGGCGGCGAGGAGATCGACATTCTGCGCGCATCCGGCATCCCGGTCGAGGTCATTCCCGGCATCACCGCTGCCACCGCCGCTGCCGCCTCATTGCAGATCCCGCTGACGCATCGCGACATCTCGCGCTCGGTTACCTTTATCTCCGGCCATGCTGCAGGAGATGGTGCTGCCGAGTTCGACCAGGTCGATTTCACCGCTCTGGCCGGCTGCAACGCCACGCTCGCAGTCTACATGGGCCTTGCCACGTCAGGCGCACTCGCCCGCAAACTGATCGATTCCGGCTGGTCACCTGCGACGCCGGTCATCGCCATCGCCCGCGTCTCGCAGCCGGGCGAGCGCCGCATCGCCACGACGCTCGATGTGCTCGAAAGCCATCCTACCGGGCTCGGCCTTTCTGGCCCAGCGCTGCTCGTCATCGGTGAGGTCGCAAGCCTCACCGTTGCCGGCGCGATCGAACAGCTGAGACATCAACCGAAAGAAACCACCGAGGGAACGTTCGCCCATGCTCCATTCCCCGGCTGAGAACGATTGCCGACCAAAGCGATCAAGTTGGCACGGTCATGCAGGGGAAACGGCTGGACTGTGCTTCGACCACAAGTTCCAGATCTTCAAGAGTTTCAATCTTTCAGCCGGGGAATATAGATGCCAAGTGTCGTGACCGCCAATGTCCTGCGCTCCGGCGCCGTCGTCTATTTGACGGGTAACGGCCAATGGGTCGAGGCGCTCGACAGCGCCACCGTCGCCGCCGATGCCGACGCCTTGAAGCGCCTCGAGGCACTGGCGCTGGCTGCGGTCGAGAAGACCGAGGTCACCGCCGTCTACGCCATGGACGTCCGCGTCACCGCCGGCCGGCCCGAGCCTGTTTCTGTGCGTGAGCGCATCCGCGCCGCGCACAAGCCGACCGTTTGAGGGGAATAAATATGTACCGTTACGACGACTTCGATCACGGCTTCGTTGCTGAACGCGCCAGCCAGTTCCGCGGCCAGGTGGAGCGCAGGCTCTCCGGTGCCCTGACCGAGGAGCAGTTCAAGCCACTGCGCCTGCAGAACGGCCTCTATCTGCAACTGCACGCCTACATGCTGCGTATCGCCATCCCCTACGGCGTTCTCTCCGCACGCCAGATGCGCCGCCTCGCGCTCATCGCGCGCAAGTGGGACCGTGGTTTCGGCCACTTCACCACGCGCCAGAATCTCCAATTCAACTGGACCAAACTCGAGGAGGCGCCCGACATCATCGACAGCCTGGCCGAGGTCGAGATGCACGCCATTCAAACGAGCGGCAACTGCATCCGCAACGTCACCGCTGACCCCTATGCGGGCGTCGCGCCGGACGAGATCGAGGATCCGCGAATCTGGGCCGAAGTGCTGCGCCAGTGGTCGACGATCCACCCGGAGTTCACGTTCCTGCCGCGCAAGTTCAAGATCGCGATCATTGGTGCAGCCGAGGATCGCGCGGCCATGCTGTTCCACGACATCGGCCTGAAGATTGTCAAGGGCCCGAAAGGTGCCACCGGCTTTCGCGTGTATGTCGGCGGCGGCCAAGGCCGCACACCCTACGTCGCGCAGGAAATCCGCAACTTCGTGCCGCGCGCCGAATTGCTGTCCTATCTCGAAGCGATTATGCGCGTGTACAACCTGCACGGCCGCCGCGACAACATCTACAAGGCGCGCGTGAAGATCCTGGTCAATGCTCTGGGCATCGATGAGTTCCGCCGTCAGGTGGACGCAGAATGGGCGAAGCTCGACAAGGCCGCGATCGATCTGCCGGCTGCCGAGCATGAGCGTATCGCCGCCGCCTTCAAGCCGGTCCCCTTGAAGCCAGCGCCGGTAAAAAATGCGGCCATTGATGCCCGCCGCCGCAAGGACGCGAGCTTCGACCGCTGGGTCCGTCTCAACGTCGTGGCGCATCGCGTCGCCGGACACGCCATTGTCAACATCTCTCTGAAGGAGCCGGGCAAGGTGCCGGGCGACGCCTCGGCCGAGCAGATGGAGGCTGTCGCCGATCTCGCTGAAACGTTCGCGCATGGCGAAATCCGCGTCACCTATCAGCAGAACCTCGTGCTGCCGAACGTCGCCGTGAAGGATCTGGCTGCCGTGTACGATGGCCTGATCGCTGCGCACATCGCCACCGCCAATACCGAGCTCATCACCGACATCATCGCCTGCCCGGGGCTCGACTACTGCAACCTCGCCAACGCCCGCGCGATTCCGATTGCGCAGGCGATCGCCGAGAAGTTTGACGACCCCGTCCGGGCCGAAGACATCGGTCCGCTTCGGCTCAACATCTCCGGCTGCATCAACGCCTGCGGTCACCACCACGCCGGCAACATCGGCATCCTCGGCGTCGACAAGAAGGGAACCGAGCACTATCAGATCACGCTCGGCGGAAGCCCGAAGGAGGACGCCGAGGTTGGCGACATCCTCGGACCGAGCTTCACGGCCGAGCACGTGCCGGGCGCCATCGAGACGATCATCGGCACTTACATGAAGAGCCGCAAGAATCGCCAGGAAACGTTCCTGCAGGCCTATCGCCGGCTCGGCAAGGCGCCATTCCGAGAGGCGCTCTATGGTCCCGAGAAATCGAAGCGCAGCGCCGATGCCGATACGGAGGTGATCAATGTCTGAGCCCTCACCGCTACTGGCGCCGCTGAAGCCGGCCGTCACCGCCGCACGCCTTTGGAACGGCCAGCGTTTCATTCCCGACGCATGGCGCACGATCGCCGACGCTGATCCGTTCCCGATCGAGGGTCGCGCCATCGTCTCGTTGAAGCGCTGGCGCGCGGACCAGGAAGTTCTGGCCGCGCACGGCGTCCCGGTCGGCATCAAGATCGATGTCGCCGAGGCGATAGATCCTGCCGCTGACGATCTCGGCCGCCTCGCCGTGATCGCGCTGGTGTTCCCGAAGTTTTCCGACGGCCGCGCCTACTCCACCGCCCGTAACCTGCGCGAGGTCGTCGGCTATCGCGGCGAGATCCGTGCCACCGGCGACGTGCTGCTCGATCAGTTGCCGCTGATGCTGCGCTGCGGTTTCGACGCCTTCGAGATTGTCAACGCCGCAACCATCGCGGCCCTCGAGGCTGCACCCGTTCCGGCCGTCTCTCGCGTCTACCAGAGCGGCGCCGAGACTGTCACCGCCGGCGTCTGGAAGTCCCGCCGGCGGCGTGGGTGATCGCCTTCCTTACTCCTCCGCCTTGATGCCGGCTTTTTGCGCCAGCGTCTTCATCTCGGCGATTTCCCGAGTGATGCGAGCGGACCAATCGTCCATCGGTGCGAAGCCCGGCTCAAAGCCGAGCTTGGTCAGCTTCTCGATGACGCCCTCGTTCTTCAGCGTATCCTCTAGGGTCTTCGAAAGCTTGGCGCGGACGTCTGCCGGCACGCCCTTTGGCAGCGCCAGCGCCAGCCACGCGGTGAGGTCGATGCCGCTGACACCGAGCTCCGCGAATGTCGGAACGTCCGGCAGGTAGCTCGAGCGCTTGGCTGAGAACACCGCGAGCGCGTGCACCTTGCCCTCCTCGATCCTTGGCCTTGTCGCGACCGCGGTATCGATGTGATACGTGATGTGCTTCCCCATCAGATCCTGCATGGCGGGTGCGCTGCCCTTGTATCCGACATGCACCATCTTGATACCCGCGGCCGCCTGGAACATTTCGCCAGCGAAGTGGGACAACGTGGCGCCGCCATAGGACGCGATCGGGAGCTTGCCGGGTGCAGCTTTGGCTGCGGCAACGAGTGCCTTTACGTCCTTTATCGGGTTGTCGGCGTAGGTGATCAAAGCGATGGCAACGCCGCCGATCATCCCGATCGGCTCGAAGTCCTTGGCGCTGTCGTAGGGCAGGTCGTCCTTGACCGCGTGTGGAAAAACGAAGGCCGAGCTCGAACCTGAGAGGATCGTGTAGCCGTCGGGCGGCGCCGTCGCCACTTCGCGCGCGGCAATCGACGTCCCGGCGCCTGGACGGTTCGTCACGATGACGGGCTTGCCCAGTCGCTGCTGCATCTCGCTTGCCATGATGCGCCCGAGGATGTCGCCCGCGCCACCCGGCGGGAATGGAACGACCAGGTTCAGCGGCTTCTCGGGGAACGCTTGTGCAAAGACCGGTGCGACTCGCACGCCGGCGGCCACGGCCGCAACGAGAAGTCCGGTTGCGAAACGGCAAAAAATCATTGGGAGCCCTCGAAGCTTGTTTGACGTGCGCTGGACGCTTGTAGTCGCAACGTCCCATGCGCGCCGCGCGGACGTCAAGACAGGCACATGCCAGCAGCGCAAAGCTGCCGCTCACCCGCACTCGACCACACAATCATCGTAGGCCGGAACTTTGCTGATGAACCCGCCGGAGTGCAGGCTCACGGCCAGCCGCTCGAACCCGGGGCGCGAGATTGGCGTCGTGTCGGCCCACAGATTCGCCGCCTTGTAGCGCGTGAACGCGCTGACGAGGTCCTCGCGCGGCACATGCCCGAAGTACGGCTTCACTGCGGTCGCCAGTTCTTCCGCGCTGTGGCTGTGGAGCCAGCCTTGCATCTGTCCGACCCCCCGCGTCATCGCGGCAAACGCTGCGCGGTTCTTGGCCACGCTCTCCCGTGTCGCGAGGAACGTGGTGTATGACGTCGCCCCGCGCCCACTTGCGGCATGCAAGATGCGGCCCTTGCCCGTCCGCACCGCTTCGGAAGCGAACGGTTCGAACATCTGCGCCACGTCGATCTCACCTCGCCCGAGCGCTGCCAGATTCTCCGCCATCGATCGCCCTGCAATGCGATCAAGCTTCGCCGGATCGATATCGATCTCGCGCAGATCGTGCTGCAGGCAAAGCCACGGCGTCGGCACTTCTGACACCGATGCGAACCTGAGCGTGCCGAGGTCAGCCAACGTAAACGCGCCGCTGCCGGGCCGGCCAATCAAATAGAACGGGTCGCGCCGCACCACCTCGCAGAAGCAAACGAGCGCCGGGCCGTTCGCCTCATCGCGGGATTTCATGACGCGCATCGGCCCGCCCCAGGCGACGTCGATGCTGCCGTCCACCAGCCCCGTGGTGGCGCTGCCAGGAGTCGAGCTGTCGATCAGTTGCACGTCCACGCCCTCGCGCGCGAAGTAGCCGAGCGCCAAGGTCGCGTAGAACGGCGCGTAGAAGACGGCGCGGAAGTTTTCCGAGAGGTTGATCTGGTGCATGTGGCTCACTGTCTGGATTGAATCAAAAGTACGGCATCCACGGCCGAGCCTTGGCCAAGTTGCCGAGGACCCATTTCACCGCGCGCTCAGACACAGCGCGCACGCGGCTGGCCGCTACCGAACACTCTGCCGCAACAGTTTGCGGCACAATGGGTCCTCGGGACAAGCCCGAGATGACAGCCCGAGATGACAATCGATAGGTTTTTGATCGGGCGCTCGATCGTGCTACATGCGCCGCAAAGGCGATGGGCGGAGGGAATTGCAATGAAACGACTGGCACGCTTCCTGGCGATCTTGGCCGCGAGCATCGTCGGCAGCACCGCCGCATACGCCCAAGCCGAGGCGCCTTACCCGAACCGGCCGATCCAGTTCATCGTCACCGTGCCGCCGGGTGGTGCTGCCGATTTCGTCGCCCGCCTTGTCGGCGCCAAACTTGCCGAAGGGCTCGGTCAGGCCGTCGTCATTCAGAACAAGGGCGGCGCCAGCGGCACGATTGCCACGGATTTCGTCGCCAAGTCCAAGCCGGACGGCTACACGCTGCTGCAGAATGCGATCAGCACGCACGGCATCGGCCCGCATTTATTCACCAGCCTGCCCTATGACCCGTTGAAGGATTTCGCGCCCGTCGGGCTTATCGCCAGGATCCCGCTGGTGCTGGTCGTGCACAAGGACGTGGCCGCCAGCTCCGTCGCCGACGTCATCGCGCTGGCCAAGGCGGCGCCAGGCAAACTCTCCTACGCCTCGCCCGGCAACGGCGGCGCCCCGCATCTGACGGCCGAGCTGTTCAGCCTGCTTTCGGAGACGAAGCTGCTGCATGTGCCGTATAAAGGCAGCGGCCCGGCCGTGGCGGACCTGGCCGAAGGCCGCGTGCAAATGATGTTTGACGGTATTCCGGCGTTCTTGCCCTTCATCGAGGCCGGCAAGTTGCGCCCGCTCGCCGCCGCATCGCTGGAGCGCAACAAACTCCTACCCGATCTGCCGACGTTTGCAGAGCTCGGCTACAAGGGCATGGACGTTGCGCTCTGGTACGGGCTCATCGCACCGGTCGGCACACCGGAGCCGATCGTGCAGCGTCTCAACGCCGAGCTGAACAAGGTGCTGGCGTTGCCCGCGGTCCGCGAAGCCTTCGCCAAGCAGAGCGTCGATGCAGCACCGGGCTCACCCGCCGATTTTACGGCCTTCATGCAGAACGAGTTGGACCGTTGGGGCAAGGTCGTGAAATCCGCCGGCATCCAACCGGAGTGAGGCACCCATGCCACGACACGTCGACGTCGTGATCATCGGAGCCGGACCGGCCGGCCTCTCGGCGGGAAAGGCCGTCGCCGAGGCAAGTCTCACTTGCCTGCTGATCGACAAAATGGGTCCGGGCGGTGAGTTGATGAACTTGGGGATTGTGCACAAGATGCCCGGCCTCGATCCCGGCACAACCGGCCCGGACCTGATCGGCAAGCTGCTGGACGAAGCTATGGCCGCCGGCGCCGAAATAGCCGTCGACGAGGTGGCGAGCATCGAAGGCGAAAGTCCGTTCACGGTCACGACGTCCGAAGGCCCGATCACGGCAACCGCGGTCATCGTCGCCACCGGTCAAGACAAAGGCACCACAGGTCTGACCGAAGAGGGCGACTTCGAGGGCCGCGGCGTCTCCCATTGCGCCATATGTGACGGTCCCCTCTACGCTGGAAAACGTGTTGTCGTTGTCGGCAGGGATCGCTGGGCGGTGCAAGAAGCCATCGATCTTGCCAGCATGGTCGAGCACGTGACGCTCATCTCGGATGGCGCACTTGCGATGTCGGCCAGCCAACGTGCTGCTCTCGACGGTGCCGGCAATATAGCGCTCACCAACGGCCGCGTGAGCAAGCTGGCCGGCGACGGAACACTCGAGATCATCACGGTCGGCACGTCTCGCATTCCGGCTGCCGGGCTCTTCGTTTTCTCGAACCGCCGCCCGGCTACCGGCTTCCTCGCCGGCTGGCTCGCGACAACCGGCGCCGGGCACATCGAAGCTGCCGCGGGCGGCGCAACCAGCATCCCAGGCATCTTTACCTGCGGCGATGTGGCCAATCCCGACGATCGCATCGCCGTAGCGATTGCGGACGGCGCCAAGGCCGGGCAAACTGCTGCGCTATGGGTCGGCGAAAAGTTTTAAGTTCGCGCCTTCAGATGCCCAGTTCAGATGCCCAGTCATGTCGGAGACGTGCTGCGCACTTGGGGCATCCGGCGCGTTGTTACGGTCGGCACTGCGTCACGAATAACCGGCCGGATGCGAAGTCGGCATCCGAAGGCCGAAAGGAAAAAGACTATGCGCATCATCAATCCGAGCTTCGGCGTGCAGCCGGTCTCGACCGAGAAGCGGATCGCCGGCACCGTCGACTGGCGGCGCGATCCGATCATGCTGTTCTCGAACTCGAAGCCGAACGCGATGGAGTTGCTGCATGGGCTCAAGGCCAAGTTCAGCAATATCCGCAGCGTCGAAGGGATCGACTTCATCTCGAAGGATACGGCGAGCCGCCCGGCACCGCCTGAAATGATCGACAAGGTGGCGTTGAAATACAAGGCGGCGCTGCTCGCGCTGGGTGATTGAGGCTCCTGTTCATCGTGGAGTTTCCACGACAGCATCGAACTCGAGAAGCGCGGCGTCATCGCCTACGTGATCGCCACGGAGACATTCCGGCCGCTGGTTCTGGCGCAAGCCAAGGCCCGCAAGATGGAGCCGCGGCTCCTGGTCGTGAAGCATCCGGTCGGCGGCCTCAACGCGGCTGAGTTGACGGACCGGATCGACACCGCCTGGGCAAGCCTCGCCAAGGTCGTCGGTTGAAAGTTTGTTGTGGGGTCAGACCCCACGTTACGGGTCGTTTTTGATCCGGATATTCGGGCCAGGGGTCTGACCTCGGTCCTCCATCAGGGAGACGTCAATGCGCAAAATTGTTCTACTCACAGCCTCGACCCTCGCGCTCGCTGCCGTC